>NZ_JBJGYR010000011.1:0-177396 GCF_054050095.1 Geodermatophilus sp. SYSU D01105 | reverse complement strand
CGCCCCCGGCCCCCCCCGCCCCCCCCCCCCCCCCCGCCGGCGGCCGGCCGCCGCGGCGCGGCGCCCCCGCGCCCCCCCCCCCCCCCCCCCCCCCCCCCCCCCCCCCCCCCCCCGCGAGGCGTTGCGAGGGCAACGGTCCCCCAGTGACAGGTCGGGGAGGGTCAGCGCTGCGCGAGACCCCGGACGACCTCGCTGGGCCGCTGCTGCTCGCCGGCGTAGGAGCTGACCGCGACCAGCGCGCCGGTCAGGGCCGGGATGACCCACTGCAACCGGTCGAGCTGCTCCTGGGCAGCGGCGACCTCGGCCTTGGTGCGCTTGGTCGGCTTGGTGCCCGACCGCGCCGGGACGGCGCCGGCTCCGGACACCACCATGCCGAGGGACCGGCTGTAGGCCGTCACGCCGAGGGCCGCCGCGGTGAGCGCGGTCTTGAGCAGGCTCATGCCGGCCACACCCTGCTGGCGGGCGACGCGGCCGCGGTTGCCGATCAGCTGCCCGACGCTCCCGACCAGGTGGGCACCGATGGCGGCGCCGTTGACCGGCGTCCAGCGGTCCCAGCCGGCGTTGGCGACGCGGCCGGTGTCGCGGCCGCCCGCCTCACCGGCGGCGGGGTTCAGGGCGACCGCGTTGGCGAGGGTGCCGCCGAACCAGGCCGCCAGGCCGACGTCGTGCAGGGCGCGGGAGAGGGTGTTACGAGCCATGGCTGCGCTCCGGGGAAGGGGACGGGATGCAGCGGGGATACCCCGGCGGGCGGTCCCCACACCGGTTGTGCGCAATCGAGCCGGAGATCAGCTCCCGTACCGCAGCGCAGCCCGCTGCCGCGCCTTGGCCGCCTCCACCTCACGGTCCTTCGGCGGCGCCGTGGTCACCAGTGACGCGAGCAGCCGCGCGGACGCCTCGGCAACCTCGGCGACCGCGCGGTCGAAGACCTCGGCGTTGACCCGCGACGGCCGGGCCGTGCCGCTGATCTTCCGCACGTACTGCAGCGCGGCCGCGTGGACTTCCTCGTCGGTCACCGCCGGCTCGAAGTTGGCCAGGGGTCGGATGTTCCGGCACATGAGCGCAGCGTAGGAGCGGCCGACGACAGCCGGGAGCCCCGCGGACCGGGCCCAGCCGGGGAGGCCGGCCCGGTCGATGCCGCCGTCCCGGCGGGGATCCGGCGGGACGATCCTCACGGACGACGGAACGGGAGGACGCGCCCATGACGGTGCTGGTGGTGGACATGGCGAACGTGCTCGGGTCCCGGCCCGACGGCTGGTGGCGCGACCGGGCGGGCGCGACGTCGCGGCTGCTCCAGCGCCTCGCCCCGTTGACCGGGCGCCTGCTGCCCGGCCCCGGCGGCGGCCGGCTGGTGGCCACCGAGCTGGTCGCGGTGGTCGAGGGCGCCGCCCAGCAGGCCCGCGCGCCGGACGGCGTCAGCCTGGCGCGCGCGCCGGGCAGCGGCGACGACGCGCTCGTCGCCTGCGTCGCCCGGCTCGTCCGGGAGGGACGGGACGTCCTGGTGGTGACCGCCGACCGCGGGCTGCGGGACCGGCTGCCCGCCGGCGTGCCCGCCACCGGTCCCGGCTGGCTGTGGTCGGCGCTGGAGGACCGGCCCGCATGACCGTCCGTCGGCACGGGTAGGGACGGCGCACGTCGAGCCGGGGCGTGCAGCGCCGTGCTGTGCGTGCCCTCCCCCCACCCGCGAGGAGCCGCATGCCGCCGTCCGCTGCGCCGTCCCGTCCGCCGACCGTGCTGGTCACCGGTGCCTCCAGCGGGATCGGCCGGGCCACCGTCCACGCGATGGCCGGTCGGGGAGCCACCCTCGTGCTGGTCGCGCGGGGCCGCGAGCCGCTGGAGGAGACCGCCGCCGAGGCCCGGGACCGGGGCGCCGGGGAGGTGCTCGTCTGCCCGGCCGACGTGACCGACGCCGACGCCCTCGGGCAGGTCGTCGACAGCACGGTCGCGCGGTTCGGCCGGCTGGACGTCGTCGTCCACGCGGCGCAGACCATGGCCTACGGCCGCATCGAGGACGTGCCGCGAGCGGTGTTCGAGGCGGTCGTCGACACCGGTGTGCACGGCACCGCGAACGTCGCCCGGGCGGTGCTGCCGGTGTTCCGGCGCCAGGGCAGCGGCCACCTGATCGTCGTCAGCTCGCTGCTCGCCTCGGTCACCGCGCCGCTCATGGGGTCCTACGCGGCGGCGAAGTGGGGACAGCTGGGCCTGGTCCGGACGCTGCAGCAGGAGCTCCGGGACGCGCCGGGGGTGCACGTGTCCGCGGTCGCCCCGGGCGGGGTCAGCACGCCCATCTACTCCCAGGGCGCGACGTGGGCGGGCAGCACGGGCCGGCCGCCTCCGCCGGTCTACTCGGCCGAACGCGTCGCCCGTGCCGTGGTTGCGCGGCTGGACCGGCCGCGGCGGCTGGTGCAGTCCGGCGTCGCCAACCCGGTGGTCATCGCCGGGTTCCGGCTGCTCCCGGCCCTCTACGACACGCTGGTCGGCCCCCTGCTCCGGGTGTTCGCCCTCGCCGGGGACGGCGCCGGACCGTCCGAGGGCAACGTCTTCGCCTCCCGGCCGCAGGGCAACGCGAAGGACGGCCGCTGGCGGGGGATCTGACTCACCAGCGGGCGGGCCGCTCCGGGAGCTCGGCCTCGAAGGAGGCGACCAGCGCCGTGGCGACGTCCCGGAGCTTGACGTTGCGCCGCTGCGAGGAGTGCCGGAGCAGTGCGAAGGCCTGGTCGGCGGTGCAGCGCTCCTGGGCCATCAGCAGCCCGATGGCCTGGCCGATGACCGTGCGCGTGTCCAGGCCGCCCCGCAGCTGCTCGGCCCGCTCGGTGCCCTCCGCGATGCGCAGCGCCACCGACAGGGCGCCGGCGGCCTGACCCGCCCAGCGGGTGGCGACGGCCTCGTCCGCAGCATCGAAGGCACCCCGTTGCGTCGAGTAGAGGTTCAGGGCGCCGCGGCTGCGGTCCTCCACGACCAGGGGCAGGGACAGCGAGGAGCGGACCCCGACCTGAGCGGCCAGCTCGGGGTAGGGGCCCCAACGGCGCTCGGCGGCCATGTCGTCGACCCGCACGACGACCTCGTCGCGCATCGCCTGGAGGCACGGGCCGTCGTCCACCTGGTACTGCCGCTCGTCGGCCTGCTCGGCCAGGGGGTCGGTGCAGGTGACGGTGACCGCGCCGGACGCGCGGGCCAGGGTCAGCCCGCACGACTCCGCGTGCGGCGTGTGCTGCACCGCCAGGTGCACGAGGTCGCCGAGGAACCCGTGCAGGTCACCGCCGGAGGCCAGCAGGGCGAGCAGGTCGCCGTCCCGGGCGTCCTGGCCGTCGTCGGTCGGATCCAGGTCGAGGGTGTCCACCGGTCCTGCGCCTCTCCCATCCCGGCGTTGCGCCACCCGGCCGCGTGCGATGCAACTGTATCCGGGTCCTCCGGCGGAGACCGTGGACCGTGCCTGGGTCGCCGCGGTGAACAGCGCGTTCCGTTCCTCGGGCGCTGTTGACCCGGTCCCGCGGAGGGGAGAACGCTGACCCCACCCGTCCGCCGGGGGCCGACCGGAAGGCACGGCATGACCGCGGAACCGAACGCCCGACCCGTTCCCCCCGCGCACCGCCCGGGCCACCACGCCGGGGTGGAGGCCGAACGCGTCGACGAGGGCTACCTGCACAGGCGTCAACTGCGCTCCGGGACCGCGGGCTGGCTGCTGCTGGCCGGGCTGGGGGTCTCGGCGGTCATCTCCGGCGACTACGCAGGCTGGAACTTCGGCCTGGCCGAGGGCGGCTTCGGCGGCCTGCTGATCGCGACCGTCCTCATGGCGGTCATGTACACCGCGATGGTGTTCGGCCTGGCCGAGCTGGGCTCGGCGCTGCCGACCGCCGGCGGCGGGTACACCTTCGCCCGGCGCGCACTCGGCCCGTGGGGCGGGTACGCGACCGGGGTCGCGGTGCTCATCGAGTACGCCATCGCCCCCGCCGCGATCGCCACGTTCATCGGCGCCTACGTGGAGTCGCTGGGACTGTTCGGGATCACCGACGGCTGGTGGGTCTACCTGGTCGTGTACGCGCTGTTCATCGGCATCCACCTGATGGGCGTCGGCGAGGCGCTCAAGGCGATGTTCGCCGTCACCGTCGTGGCCCTGCTCGGGCTGGTGGTGTTCCTCGTCGGGGCGATCCCGCAGTTCGACGCGGGCAACCTGCTCGACATCGCGCCCACCGACGCGGCGGGCGCCTCGTCGTTCCTGCCGTACGGGTTGATCGGCATCTGGGCGGCGTTCCCGTTCGCGATCTGGTTCTTCCTCGCCGTGGAGAGCGTGCCGCTGGCGGCCGAGGAGGCCCGCGACCCGGCCCGCTCCATGCCGCGGGGGATCGTCGCGGCCATGGGGGTGCTCGTGCTGCTCGCCGTCCTCATGCTGGTGTTCACCCCCGGCGCCGGCGGGTCGTCGACGATCGCCGCCTCCGGCAACCCACCGGTCGACGCGCTGGCGGCCTCGGCCGCGCCCGACGCGCTCACGACGGTGGTCAACTACGCCGGCCTGTTCGGCCTGGTGGCCAGCTTCTTCTCGATCATCTACGCGTACTCGCGGCAGACCTTCGCGCTCTCCCGCGCCGGCTACCTGCCGCGGGCGCTGTCGGTGACCAACGCGCGCAAGGCGCCGATGCTCGCCCTGCTCGTGCCGGGCGCGATCGGGTTCCTGCTCTCGCTGACCGGCCAGGGCGCGATGCTGCTGAACATGGCCGTCTTCGGTGCGACGGTCTCCTACGTGCTGATGATGCTCAGCCACATCGTGCTGCGCCGCCGCGAGCCCGACCTCGACCGGCCGTACCGGACGCCGGGCGGCGTGGTCACCACCGGCGTCGCGCTGGTGCTGGCCGCCGCGGCGGTGGTCGCGACGTTCCTCGTGGACGTCACCGCCGCGTTGTGGACGCTCGGCGCCTACGCGGCCTTCCTCGGCTACTTCGCGGTCTACAGCCGCCACCACCTCGTGGCCTCCGCACCGGAGGAGGAGTTCGAGCTGCTGGCCCGGGCGGAGGAGGAGATGGGATGACCGTGCGCCGCACGACGCTGGGCGGTCACACGTACGAGTTCCCCACGCTGGTGGAGCTGCTGGCCAAGGCGACGCCGGCCCGCTCCGGCGACGTCCTGGCCGGGTGCGCCGCGGAGTCGGCCGCCGAACGGGTGGCCGCGCAGACCGTGCTCGCCGACCTGCCGCTGGCGACCTTCCTCGACGAGCAGGTGGTCGGGTACGAGGAGGACGACGTCACGCGGCTGGTCCTCGACACGCACGACCGGGCCGCGTTCGCGCCCGTGGCCTCGCTGACGGTGGGGGAGTTCCGGGACCGGCTGCTGGCCTGGGCCGCCGCCGGGGACGAGGCGGCGGTCTCCGCGCTCGCCCCGGGCCTGACCCCGGAGATGGTGGCGGCCACCTCGAAGCTCATGCGCAACGCCGACCTGGTCGCCGTCGGCCGCCGGACCCGGGTGGTGACCGGGCTGCGCAGCACGCTGGGCCTGCCCGGCCGGCTGGCCTCCCGGTTGCAGCCCAACCACCCCACCGACGACCCGCTGGGGGTGACCGCGTCGATCGTCGACGGCCTGCTGCAGGGCTGCGGGGACGCCGTCATCGGGATCAACCCGGCCACCGACTCCCCGGCGCGCACGGTCGCCCTGCTGGAGCTGGTCGACACGGTGATCAGCCGGTACGAGATCCCGACCCAGTCGTGCGTGCTCGCGCACGTGACGACGACCCTGCGGGCGCTGGAGGCCGGGGCGCCGGTGGACCTGGTGTTCCAGTCGGTCGCCGGCACGCAGGCGGCCAACCGCGGGTTCGGGGTCACCCTCGACCTGCTGGCCGAGGCACGGGCCGGGGCGCTGGCACTGGGCCGCGGCACGGTGGGGCACAACGTGACCTACTTCGAGACCGGCCAGGGATCGGCGCTGTCGGCCGACGCCCACCGCGGCATCGGGGGGCGGCCGGTGGACCAGCAGACGCTGGAGACCCGCGCCTACGCCGTCGCCCGGCACTTCTCCCCGCTGCTGGTGAACACCGTCGTCGGGTTCATCGGCCCGGAGTACCTCTACGACGGCAAGCAGGTGCTGCGCGCCGGGCTGGAGGACCACTTCTGCGGCAAGCTGCTCGGCCTGCCGATGGGCGTGGACGTCTGCTACACCAACCACGCCGAGGTCGACGGCGACGACATGGACGCGCTGATGCTGCTGCTGGGCGCGGCCGGCTGCACGTTCCTCATCGCCGTCCCGGGGGCGGACGACGTGATGCTGCACTACCAGTCGCTGGCCTTCTCCGACGTGCTCACCACCCGGTCGGTGCTGGGCCTGCGGCCGGCACCGGAGTTCGAGGAGTGGCTCGCGCGGATGGACCTGCTCGACGACGCCGGGCGGGTCCGGGAACCGACCCCGGACGCGCCCGCTGCCCGGGCCCTGCTCGCGGCGGCGTCGGCATGAGCTCCGCGCTGGAGCAGCCGCTGCCGCCCGATCCCGACCCGTGGGCGGTGCTGCGGTCGGCCACCCGGGCGCGGGTGGCGCTCGGCCGGGCCGGGGACGCGCTGCCGACCTCGCGCGAGCTCGAGTTCCGGGCCGCGCACGCCGCCGCCCGGGACGCGGTGCACATGCCGCTGGACCCCGCGCTGGTGCGCGCCGGCCTCGCCGGACGGGAGGTGCTCGAGGTGCACTCGGCTGCCGGCGACCGGGCCACCTACCTCCAGCGGCCCGACCTCGGCCGGCAGCTCGCCGCCGGGACCGAACTGCCCCGCACCGACGCCGACCTGGCCCTCGTGCTGGCCGACGGCCTCTCCCCGCGCGCGGTGCACGAGCACGCGGCCGGCCTGACGACGGCGCTGCTGGAGCGGGCGTCGGGCTGGACGGTGGCCCCGCTCGTGCTGGCCTCCCAGGCCCGGGTCGCGCTGGGCGACGCCATCGGGGCCGCCCTCGGCGTCCGCGCGGTCGTCGTCCTCATCGGCGAGCGGCCCGGTCTGTCCGCGGCCGACTCCCTCGGCGCCTACCTCACCTGGGACCCCAGGCCAGGCCGTGCGGACTCCGAGCGCAACTGCGTCTCCAACGTCCGCCCGCCGCACGGGCTGTCCTACGCGCAGGCCGCCGACACGGTGGTCGCGCTGCTGGCCGCGGCCCGGGAACTCGGTGCGTCCGGCGTCGCGCTCAAGGACGAGGGGCCCGCGCTGGCCGCCGGGGCGAGCTGAACGCGTGGACCGCGTCGGCGTCGCCGGACGGATGACCCAGACATGACGCCCGGCGACACCGGCGGGCCCGTGCAGTGTCGACCCGTCCCGGTCGCAGCGGAACCGGCCCGGACGGCACCCGGAGTGGCGATCGCCGTGCGTGTCAGCGTCGGAGCGGGAACCGGACCACGTCACCGCGCGGTCGCCGACCTCCGCGAACTCAGGCGGCGCCGGCCGCCAGCCGCTCGGGCTCGAACTCCTCTGCTGCCTCGGCCGATCCGAACAGGTGCCGGATCGCCTGGACACAGCGTTCGGCCGCACTGCCGTCCCCGTAGGGATTGACCGCCTGCGCCATGGCCGCGTGGGCGGCGGGATCGGTCAGCAGGTGTTCCGTGGCGCGGACGACCAGCGCCGGGTCGGTGCCCACCAGGCGGACCGTGCCCGCCTCCACGGCCTCGGGACGCTCGGTGTTGTCCCGGAGGACCAGCACCGGCTTGCCGAGGCTGGGCGCCTCCTCCTGGACGCCGCCGCTGTCGGTGAGGATCAGCGTGGCCCGCGCCATGAGGCGGGCGAAGTCCCCGTAGGCGACGGGCTCGACGACGAGGACGTTCGGCAGTCCGCTGACCTCCGGCAGCAGGGCCTCCCGCACCACCGGGTTGCGGTGCACCGGGAGGACGACGAGAAGATCGGGGTGGCGCCGGGCGACGGTGGCGACCGCCCGGCCGACCCCCCGCATGGGCTCGCCCCAGGACTCGCGGCGGTGCGTGGTGACCAGCAGCACCCGACGGTCGTCCTCGTCGAGGGTGGCCAGCCTGGGGTCCTCGTACGGCCGATCGCGGCCGACGACGTCGAGCAGGGCGTCGATGACGGTGTTGCCCGTGACGACGATGTGCGCGGGGTCCACCCCCTCGCGTTCGAGGTTGGCGCGGCTGGTCGCGGTGGGTGCGAGGTGCAGGGCCGCGAGTTGACTGGTCAGCCGGCGGTTCATCTCCTCGGGGAAGGGCGAGCTGATGTCACCGGTGCGCAGCCCCGCCTCCAGGTGGAGGACCGGCACCCGCTCGTAGAAGGCGGCGAGCGCGGCGGTGAAGGTGGTGGTGGTGTCGCCCTGCACCAGGACGGCGTCGGGTCGCTCGGCGCGGATGAGAGGCCCGAGGCCGAGCAGGGCCCGGGAGGTGATCCCCTCGAGGGTCTGCCGCGGCTCGATGATGTCGAGGTCGTGGTCCACCTGGATGTCGAACAGCTCGTTGACCTGGTCCAGCATCGACCGGTGCTGACCGGTGACCACGACCGACGGGGTCAGGTCCGGCGCGTCGTCCAGCGCGCGGATCACCGGTGCCATCTTCACGGCCTCCGGTCGCGTGCCGTAGACCACCATGACTCTCCTCATGACCCACCTCTCGACGGAGTCGGGGCGTCGATCGCCTCGAGCCTGACGTGACTGAACTCGACGGCGGCGTCCTCGGTGTAGAGCCCCACCGCGCCGCGCAGGTACGGACCGTCGTCGTCCCGGAAGTCCACGAGGGGCTCACCGTCGACGGACACCTGGGTGAGGTCGCCGACCTGACGGACGTGCACCTCGTACCAGGGACCGACGGGGAACGTCGGGCTGGAGCCGGTCGCCAGGAACCGCTGGGCACCGGGGTGGTCGGGGTGTGCCTTCCCGAGCTCCCAGCCGTTGGGCTTCAGGACGATGTAGTAGAAGTGCTGGTCGTCGGTGTAGTGCCACAGCAGCCAGGCGACTTCCCAGGGGTTCGCCTCCGGCCGGCGCAGTTGCTCGATCGTCCGCATCCGCGCCGACACCTCGAGGTCCCCGAGTTCCCGGGTGCTGACGGCCAGTGCTGCGGAGGTCTGGTCCACCCGCTCGACCGCCTGCGGCTGGAGTCGGTACCGCCACCCGTCCGCGTCCTCGGTTCCCCGTGCCGCGCCGAAGCCGTCGTAGACGAGGTCCCAGGCCCCGCAGCGGGTGCCCTCCTCCCAGGGAGTGCAGGTCTTGCCGGAGACGCTGCTCCGGGTCAGCACGAGCAGGCCGAGGACCACGCCGCCGACCACGAGCAGCCAGATCAGGACCCTCCTCCCGGCCGGCATCGGGCGCTCAGACTCCCTGCTCGCTCGACTGCGGCTGCTCGCTCGGCTGCGGCTGCTGGCTCGGCCGCGGCTGCGGCTGCGACCCCGAGCGGGCGTCGGCGACGTCGGTCGGGCGCCGGACGACGGGCGCGGACTCGCCGGTCGGGACCCGGTCGGGCAGCCGCTCCGTCTTGAACCACGAGGAGCGGCCCCGGACGACGCGCAGCACCGCCCACCAACCGGCGGCCATCCACAGCAACCCGTAGAGGATGAAGGCGTGGCCGAAGAAGCCGGCGCGGAGCCAGCCGACGGAGTCCCCCCTGCGGAGGTAGACGCGGGCGAACAGGAGGCCCGGGAGGAAGGTGAGCAGGTACCAGGACACGAAGACCGGCCAGTGGAGGAGCTGGGCTCGGGCGAGAGGGGAGACCGCCACCCCCACCACTGACGCTGCGAAGGACAGCACCATGAGCGAGCTGACGAGGATCAGTACGGGCATCAGGATCGTGTGGAGCGTCTCGGCGGCCGCGCGTCCCGAGGAGCGCCGCACCACCTGTGGCACCAGTTTCCAGGCCTGCAGGCTGCCCTGGAACCAGCGGGACCGCTGACGGATCAGCCGGCGGACGCTGGTGAGGCCCTGCTGGTGGACCGCGACGGCCGGGCAGTGCATCGTCCACCAGCCGTTCAGCTGCAGTCGGACGCCCAGATCGAGGTCCTCGGTCAGCACGTCCGACCACGGCTCCGGCCCCAGGCTCAGCAGCGCCTGGAGACGGGTGAACTGGCCGTTGCCGCCGAGCCCGGCGATCCCCAGCCGGTTGTGGGGCAGCTGGAAGACCGTCGTGTAGGTGACGAACTCGATGTCCTGCAGCCGGGTGAGCAGCCCCGCACCGCGGTTGTTGATCCGGACGCCCACCTGGACGCCACCGACCCTCGGGTCCGCGAAGTAGGGGGCGACGACCTCGGCGGCCTCCGGGTCGAGGCGGCCGTCGGCGTCCACGAGCCCGACGATCACCCGGTCGGCGGGGCGGTCCAGCACCCCCGGCGTGAGCAGGTGGGCCACCGCGGCGTTGAGCGCCGCGCCCTTGCCCTTGCGGGCGTCGGGGGCCGTCCGGCGCAGCACCCGGACGCGCGGGTCGGGATGCGCCTCGGCGATGGCGGGGGTGGCGTCGTCGGAGCCGTCGTCGACCACGAGGACGAGGAAGTGCTGCAGTGACTGGGTCGTGAGCCTGTCCAGGGTGGCGGCGAGGACCCGTTCCTCGTTGAGGCAGGGGACCAGGAAGACGAAGAAGAGGTCGCCGGTACCGACGGGGGCCGGCCGCCGGGGGACGACGCCACCCTCCAGGTACATCCCCAGCGCGTAGGTGAGGGAGCAGACGACCGCCGCGGAGGCGGCGAGGAGCAGGAACGCGGTCATGACCGCGACCCGCTGCGGGTGTCCGGCGGACGGTCCGGCTGCCGCCGCACACCCGTGAACTGACTGGCCAGGACCAGGCCCAGGATCACCACGGCGTAGCAGAGGAACGCCGCACCGGCGAGGACGAGCGCTGCCCGGGCGAACCAGAACGCCGCTTCAGCCATCGCTGCCGACCCCCTCCGACCGGCGACCGGCGTCCCCGGACGGCCGGAGCACCCCAGCGGCGCTCACAGCTGCCCCGGCGAGACGAACTCGTAGCCCAGGTCGCGGATCCCGTCGACCGCGCGGGTCAGTGCGTCGAGTTCGAGGTACGGGTGGAAGTGGAAGCTGGCGACGCCGTCCCGGACGACCAGGTGCTGCCGCGCACCGTCGAGGATCGCCTGCACGGACCCCGGCCCCTCGGCCGGTACGACAGGTCCGTCGACGTTGCCGAGGTTCTCGGGGACCAGGGTGCTGCCGTAGCCGTCCCGCACGACGTAGGGGACGTACTGGGGGAACAGGTAGGGGCTCATGGGACCGGACCTCCAGGCCGTCGAGAGGTACAGCGGCCGGTCGTAGCGGGCGTCGAAGAGCTGCCGGGCCGCCTCGTAGTCGGCTGCGGAGGCTCCGTCGTGCGGGAACTGGAAGATCCGCGGCTCCGGCAGTCCGGCCCTGGTGACCTCGTCGACGGCCGCGCGGAGGCGCTCGGTGGCCCAGGCCGTGGAGTCGCCGGGGACCGGTCCGCCGTAGACCAGCGTGCCGTCGGGCTCGCGGTGGACGCGGAAGAACTCGAAGTCGGCGCCGCTGGCCCCGGTGTCGGGGTTGGCCAGGCCCTCGAACTGGTGGCTGTACCCGTGCAGGACGATCGTGCCGCCGCGCCGGAGCATGTGGGCGACGGCGTCCACCACGGCGGGGCGGTCGGACAGGGTGACCCTGCGACGCGGTTCCGACTCCCGGGGGTCCACCGCGACCGGGTAGAGGGCGAAGCTGAAGGGGATGCCGGCCGCGTGCAGCGTGTCGGCGAGGCGGCGGAGCGTGCCGGGGTCGGACGTCGGGTTGACGTCCTGGATGCGCACGAGCGCGCGGTGCCGGGTCTCGGCGTCGGGCTCGAGCAGGTCGAAGAGCAGGTCGCAGACGGCCAGGTAGCGGTCGCCGGAGTTCCCCACGGCGTCGAGCGCGACCTCGGTGACGTAGGTGAGGTTCCCGGAGCGCACCGCCCACGGGGCGGTGCTGCCGTCGTCGAACCGCGTGGTCGCGAGCACCTGTGCGCGGTCGGGGTCGGTGACACTGATGCCCGAGAGAGGGACGCCCTCGCCGCGCGACCGGGTGAGTTCGGTGCCCTTGTACTCGATCCGGTGTGCCGGCCGCAGCTCGGAGGGGACCCAGGTCCAGCCGTAGGCCCGGTCGAGGCCACCGGACCGCGGGGCCAGCTGGTCGAGGTTGGCCCCCAACCAGAGGACCGGCGTGTCCCCGGCCCGGACATCGACGACGAAGGCCGGAGGCAGGGTCTGCTCGGCGTTCGTGCCGAGGTACACGGCGCCCTGGTGTTCGGCCAACTGACCGGCGCTGTAGGCGGAGACACCCTGCATCGTCGGCGTGCCGAAGTGGGAGGCCAGGGACGTGGCCATCGTCGCGTACACCTCGGACAGGGCCGAGAACTCGCCCGAGTCGTCGTAGAGGACGAGGCTCCTGGCGTCGCCGGAGGGAGGGGCCGGCGGCGCCACCGCCGCTGCAGGCCATTGCACACCGGTGAGGTCAGGCCATTCCTGGCCCGACAGGGAGAATGGCGACGAGGCCCCCGAGTTCACTCCCACCGCTGCGCCGGAGAAGAATGCAGCGCTGACGAGGAATGCGGCCAGCCAGCGCCCGAAAAGCACCGTCCGGGGGGTCAACCTGCCCCGGTTCCTCCTGTGTGTACCCACCTGACCAGCCCCGTGTGATCCTCTGCCGTCCGGCCGCCCGAGGGCTCGGCGGTCGAGCCCCCGGGTGGCGGCACCCACGCGCGTGCGGAACGCGCTCGTTCCATGTGACCCGGACGTTGCGGTGTCGAAACGGGTTCCGAGGAATTTCCGAGAACTATCACGGCACGTTCCGAGGTCGTGACGCTGCGCCAGTGGAGTGGGGAATGTGAGTCGACCTGTGATCGGCGGAATGGAGCGATGCGAGCACGAATGGTGGTCGAGTAGCGATTCGGTCGCTCTGCGTGCGGCGACGTCGGGGAGGTGCGAGGGGGGTGTCGACCCCGTCAGAGGGTGTCGTGGCCGTTCCCGACCCGGGCTCGGAGACCGGTGCCGAGGCCGCGTCGAGCACGGGCTTCCTCGCAGTTCAGCCTCTGCCTCGGGCGGCGACGGAGTGCGCTTCGGCCTCCATCCGGTCTCCGGGGCGGCGCCTGCCGGAACCGTTCGCCGACCCCCCCCCGACCGTGTGCGGACCACGTCGGGAATGGC
The DNA here is from genome assembly GCF_054050095.1 of Geodermatophilus sp. SYSU D01105. NCBI lineage: Bacteria > Bacillati > Actinomycetota > Actinomycetes > Geodermatophilales > Geodermatophilaceae > Geodermatophilus > Geodermatophilus sp. SYSU D01105. The sequence continues at coordinate 164,332 of NZ_JBJGYR010000011.1, read as the reverse complement.
GCCGGTCGCGCACTCCGGGGACGTGCACGGAACCGCGCAGGCGCTGGATCGGGTGTCCGCCGGCCGGCGGCGTCGTCACCCACGGCCGCCTGCGTCGGACGACCTCCGGCGTTGGAGAGCCCGCTCGACGGGGTGACGCCGGCCCACACCCGGAGCCGGGCCGCCGCGACCTGTCCCCCGGGATGACCGCTGCGCCCGACTCCCGCTGTCCGGCTCAACTCCAGGGACCTCCTGACCGATGGTGGAACGAGCAGGTGGGCTGCGGCAGGTGTGGCTGTCCGGGACGGCCTGCCCCCGTCGGATTGGACTTCCCGGATGCGTGTGTCCCGAGCGGCCGGGGTGGCGTGTGCCGCCTCTGCGGTCGTGGTGGCCGTCCTCCTCGGCAGCGCGGGACCCGCGGAGTCGGAGCCCGGGGCGGGCGCCCTGCGGGCGGCCGGGCCCGGCCCCGGGGCACCCGCCTCCGCCACCCCTCCCGCGGAGGTCGCTCCAGCACCGACGGACGCCTCCAGGGCCGAGCCGACGCCTGCGGCTCCCGGCGCGGCGGCACCCGAGTGCACGACGTGCGCGGACGCCCCGGCCGGCCCGATCCTGGGCGGCGTGGGAGGGGTGACGAGGAGTGAGCCATCGACCCCGGGGGCAGCCACGGCCGACAGCGCGCTCGCGGGCGTCTCGTTCCCCCTGCTGCCCACGGGGACGCGCTGGGTCGACGGCACCCAGGTGGGTGCCTGGCGGTCGGTCTACGACGGCTACGGCACGACCAGGGTGGAGCCCGGGGAGTCGCCCGTGCTCTCACAGCACCCGGCGCCCGCGACGTCCGCCGAGGCCACGCACGGAGCGCTGGCCGTCACCGTGGCGGAGTACGGCGACGTCGACTTCACCGTCCGGCAGCGGACCGTCAGTCAGCTGCGGAGCCCGGAGCCCAATCCCTGGGAGGTGCCGTGGGCGCTGTGGGCGTACACCGACGACCAGCACTTCTACTACCTCGTGCTCAAGCCGAACGGCTGGGAGCTGGGCAAGGAGGATCCGGCCTACCCCGGCGCCCAGCGTTTCCTGGCGACCGGTGACAGCCCCACCTTCCCCGTGGGGACGTGGCACACGGTCCGGATCCGGCAGACCGGCGCCACGATCGAGGCGTGGGGCGACGGCCGGTTGCTCACCCGCTTCACCGACCGGGAGCGGCCCTACCGCGGCGGCCACCTCGGTCTCTACACCGAGGACGCGCACGTGGAGCACGCCGGCCTGGTCCTCCACCGGGGCTGACCGGACCCGGCTGGGCGGTGGACCGGTCCGCGGCGCGCTCGTCCCACGGGCCTGACGGCCGCCGGTGGGTCAGCGCCGGCGGAACAGCCGGGCGAGCGCGTGCCGCCGTCCGCCACTGAGCTCCTCGGCCGGCACCGGCTCGGGGACGTCGGCCAGGACCGCGTGCCGTTCGCGGAGCCGGGCCCGGATCTGGTCGGGGGTGTGCGCGCGGCGCTGGCGCTCGTTGCGGGCGAGCACCGCCCCGGTGGCCGCGACGCCGGCGAGGCCGGCCAGTCCGAGCAGCTTCCAGGGGCGCATGATCCGTAACGTAGCGCCGTGCCCGAGCTGACCCTGGACGAGGCGGTCGACCTCACCCGCACCGGCGACGTCTGGGTCTTCCGCGGTGCCTCCGTGGCCGACCGGGCGATCCGGGCGCTGACCAACGCGCCGGTCAACCACGTCGGGATGGCGGTGGTCCTCGAGGACCTCCCGCCGCTGCTCTGGCACGCCGAGCTGGGCCGCTCGCTCCCCGACGTCTGGACCGGGCAGCACCAGCGCGGCGTGCAGCTGCACGACCTGGCCGACGCCGTCAGCACGTGGCGGCACCGCTACGGGCAGCGGGCGTGGCTGCGGCAGCTGGTCGGCCCGGCCGACGACGGCGGGGTGACCTCCGAGATGGAGGACGCCGTCCTGCGGACCATCGCCCGGCTCGACGGCCGGCCGTTCCCCACCACCCGCGGCCTGGTCGCCGGCTGGCTGGGCGGGCGCGTGCGGCGGACGACGTCGGCCGAGACCGTGTACTGCGCCGAGCTGGTGGCCGCGACCTACACCGCGATGGGGCTGCTGGACGGCCGCCGTCCGCGCAACGCCTACGACCCGGGCAGCTTCTGGTCCGGCGACGGCCTCCAGCTGCGGCAGGGAGCGCGACTAGGGCCGGAGATCCCTGTCCGCGTGCCGGTTCCGGGTGGGACCGTTCTGTGTGACGGGTAAGGCACAGACCAGGGCCTCCCGATGTCGGACCAAGGCGCGGGCGGGCCACGCAGGAGGGCCGCCATGAGCAGCGTCCACTGGGTCCGGCCGGACATCGCCGGAGACATCGTCGCCTTCGCCGTCAGCACCGGAGCCGCGCCGCCGCGGGAGATCCGCATCCGCCCGGAGTTGTACCAGCGCATGCTCGCGCAGATGACCGGGGACGACCGCGCCGCCGTGGTCGGTACCGGCCGTCTGGGCCCTCCGCCGGGGGTCCCGGTCCTCATCGACGGGGACCTGCCCCTGTCCCCGGGCTTCGAGGTCGTGCGCGCCCGGCCGGACAACGCGGCCGCCTGATCACCCCTCCCGGCGCACCCGGTAGGTCGTCTGCACCATGCCGCCGGGGAAGACCTCGGTGCGCTCGTGTTCGAGCGGGACGTCGGCCGGCAGCGCGCCGAACGGGGTGAGCCCCTCGCCGATGAGCACCGGCACCCGCGACAGCGTGAGGTCGCCGATCAGCCCGGCGGTGAGGAAGGAGTGCACCATCCGGCCGCCGTCGACGTAGACCCGGCGGTACCCGGCCGCGGTGAGTGCGGTCACCGCGTCGTCGAAGGAGCGGTGCACGGTGATGCGCTCGTCCGCGTCCGGTTCGAGCGTCGTGCTGACCACGTGCACCGGCTTGCCCTGGTACGGCCACTCGTCCATCGGGGCGATCACCTCGTAGGTGCTGCGGCCCATGACCAGCGCGTCGATGCCGGTCACGAACGCGGAGAAGCCGAAGTCGCCGCCGGCGCCGTCGTCGGGCGGGCCGCCGGCCTCGTCGCCGCCGGTGAGCCAGGCGAGGTCGCCGTCGCGGCGGGCGATGAACCCGTCGACGCTCATGCCGAGGAAGACCGAACCGGTGAAGGGCGCGTCCATGCGCCGCAGCCTGCCGAGGGGGTCTGACAGTCCTCGTTCAGGCTGCCGGCGCGGCCACCGGCGCCCCGAGCCGGACGACGGTGTCACCCGGCCGCTCCACGTCGTCGTCGTGCGTCACGCAGACGACCACCCGGCCGGCGAGCGCGCCGCGGAGGTCGCGCACGAGGGCGGCGGCGGTCGGGGGGTCCAGGTGCGCGGTCGGCTCGTCGAGCAGGACGACGTCGCGGTCGGCGAGCAGCGCCCGCGCCGCGGCCAGCCGGCGTCGCTCGCCCCCCGAGAGCGCCGTCCCGCCGGCGCCGACAGGCGTGTCCAGGCCGTCGGGGAGACCGGCCAGCAGCCCGCCGAGCCCGGTCGCGGTGAGGGCAGCGCGCATGCGGGCCTCACCGTCCGGACCGGCCAGCTCGCCCCGCGGTGCGGCGACCGCCAGGTTGGCGCGGATGGTGGAGGCGAAGACGTGCGCCTCCTGGGGCAGCCACGCCATCCGCGACCGCACGCCGTCCCCGGGGAGCCGGTCGGCCGGCACGCCCGCCACCGTGTACACCCCGGCCCGCGGCCGCAGCGCGGCCAGGAGGACGGCGAGGAAGGTCGACTTGCCCGCCCCCGACGGCCCGCGGACCACCAGCCAGCCGCCGTCGGCGCTCGCCCGCGTGGTGAGGTCGCGCAGCACGTCCGGTCCCCCCGGCCAGCCCGCGGTCAGCTCCGTCGTCGCCAGCCGCTCGGCGGGGACGGGCACCGGCAGGGGGTCGGCGGGGTCGACCGGCGCCGGCGCGGTCAGCACGGCGTCGAGCCGGCCGCGGGCGTCGGCGAGGGCGCCGCGCCGCTGCAGCGCGGCGACCAGGCCGGTCAGGGGCTCGGCCAGCGCGAGCGGGGCCAGGGCGAGCACCGCGACGGCCGGGCCGGCGACGCCCGCGGCGGCGCCCGCCGACGCGGCGGCGACCGCCGCCAGGCCGGTGCCGAGGACCACCAGGCCCTCGCTGAGCACGCCCGCGCGGGCGCCGGTGCCGGCAGCCTCGGACCTGCGGGCGGCCGCTCCGGCGAGGTCGGCCGCGGTGCGGGCGGCCAGCCCGTGCGCGCGCAGGTCCGGGGCGCCCTCGAGCACGGTGGTGGTGTCCCGCAGCGCGGCGACGCGCAGCGCCCCCTCGGCCCGGGCCGTGCCGGCGTCGACCCGCCGGTGCGCGACGGCGACCAGCGCGACGGTGGCCAGCAGCACCAGTCCGGCCGCGACCGCCGCGGCGGGGGACACCAGGGCCAGCGCACCCACGGTTCCCGCGGTGACCGCGCCGGCGACCAGCGCCGGCGGGACGACGCGCACCGACAGGTCCTGCACCAGCGCGACGTCGCCGACCACCCGGGCCAGCGCGGAGCCCGGCGTCCGGTCCGCGGCGACGCCCTGGTCGGCCAGCGCCTGCCAGACCCGCACCCGCAGGTCGGCGGCCATCCGCAGCGCCGCGTCGTGCGCGGTCATCCGCTCCACCCAGCGCAGTCCTGCCCGGCCGAGGCCGAACGCGCGCACCCCGACGATCGCCACCATCAGCGTGAGCACCGGCGGCATCTCGGCGGCCCGCACGATCAGCCAGCCGGAGACCGCGGTCAGCGCGACGCCGGCGCCCGCCGACGCGGCGCCCGCGGCCACGGCCCGGGCCAGCGCCCGCCGCGGCCAGCGCAGGCCGCCCGTCCCCGACGCCGCCGCGGCCGGTGCGGCGGTGAGTGCAGGTGCTGTCGTCCCGGCCGGGATCGGTGCGGGGGTGTGTGCACGTGCTGTCGTCCCGGCGGGGATGGGCACGGCGCTGTGTGCACGTGTCGCAGCCAGGGTCACGCTGCGGTCGGCCAGGGCGGCCAGCGCGGGGTCGTGGGTGACCAGCACGACGGTGACCGTGCCGCGCAGGCCGGCGAGCACCGCGGCCACCCGCGCCGCCGCTGCGTCGTCCAGGTGCGCGGTCGGCTCGTCGAGCAGCAGCAGCCGCGCGCCACGCCGGACCCGCACCAGCGCGCGGGCGAACGCCACCCGCTGCAGCTCGCCGGGGGAGAGGGTGGTGCACCGCCGTCCGGCCAGCGCGGTCGCGCCCACGCGTTCGAGGGCCTCGACGACGAACGCCTCGCCGGCGATCTCGTCCACACCGGAGTCCGAGCCCGCGTGCCGGCGAAGCTCGTCGGCGACGGTCTCCCCGGTGGTCCGCGGGTGCTGGGGCACGTACGCGACGCCGCCGCCCGGCACGCCGGTGACCGTTCCCTCGACCGTGGCCGACGGGTCCCTCAGCCCGGCCAGGACGGCGAGCAGCGTGGACTTGCCCGACCCGCTGGCCCCGCGGACGGCGACCAGCTCGCCCGGGCGCGCGGCGAGGTCGACCGGCGGGAGGGCGGGCCCGGCGCGGCCGGGGAAGCGGACGGTCAGCCCGGTGACGGCGAGGTCGGCCCCGCGCGGGTCGCCGTCCTCCCGCGGTGCGGCCGGGGGAGCGACCGGAGGGGCCAGCACCGCCCGGGCCTCGGCGGCGGCCAGGGCGGCGTCCTCGGAGGCGTGGTGGGCGGCGCCCAGCGCGCGCAGCGGCGCGAACGCCTCGGGGGCCAGCAGCAGAGCGGTCAGGCCGACGGCCAGCGCCATGTCGCCGTGCACCAGGCGCAGGCCGACGGTCACCGCGACGAGGGCGACCGACAGCGTGGCCAGCAGCTCCAGCACGAGGGAGGAGAGGAAGGCCAGCCGCAGCGTGGCCAGCGTCCGGCGGCGGGAGGCGTCCCCGAGCTCGGCCAGCGCGGCGGCCTGCTCGGCCGCCCGGCCGAGGCCCACCAGCACCGGCAGGCCGCGGACCAGCTCGGCGACGTGCGCGGCGATGCGGTCGAGCGCGCGGGCGGCGGCAGTGGTGCCGTCCCGGGTGGTCAGGCCGACCAGCACCATGAACACCGGCACCAGCGGCAGGGTGACCGCGACCAGCGCGGCCGAGAGCAGGTCGGTCCCGGCGAGGACCGCCAGCAGCACCGGCGGGACGACCAGGGTCCGGGCCAGCGCGGGCAGGTACGTGGTCAGCCCGGGGCCCAGGTCGGCCAGCCGGGTGGTGGCCAGCACCGCCGCGGGGCCGGGTCCACCCGCCGCGGCGACTGCGGCCGGGGAGCCGGCCAGCCGCGCCACGAGATCGGCGCGCAGCCGGTCCTCCGCGCGGCGGGCGTCCCGGTCGGCCAGCAGCGCACCCACCGACCCGGCGGCTCCCCGCAGCGCAGCACCCGCCGCGGCCGCCACCAGGGGCCCGGCCAGCGGGCCCTCGGCCAGGCCGGCGGCGCGGGCGACGGCGTGCGCCAGCCCGGCGGCGAGCAGCACGAGCCCGGCGACCTGGCCCAACGCGGCGGCGGCCTGCCGCACCAGCGCCCCGGTCAGCCCCGGGACGCCGGCCAGCGGCGCCAGCGGCCCGCGCTCCCGGGCGCTCATGCGTGCACCGGCTCGGCGGTCAGCCGCCTGCGGAACACCCAGTAGGTCCACGCCTGGTAGGCGAGCACCACCGGGAGGCCGATCCCGGCCGCCCAGGTCATCACGGTGAGCGTGTAGTCGCTGACCGAGGCGTCGGCGACGGTGACGTCGAACGCCGGGTCGATCGTCGAGGGGACGACGACCGGGTAGGCCGCCCCGAACACCGTCGCGGCCGCGGTGACCAGCATCGCGCCCCACGCGGCGAACGCCTGGCCCTCGCGCCCGACCCGGATCCGCGCCCACGCCAGGACCGCCGTCAGCGCGGCGACCAGCCACAGCACCCCGGTCGCGGCCGTGCCGTACCGCAGGTGCACCACGGCGGCCCAGGCCAGCAGGGGCACCGCGGCCACCGGCGCCCACCGGGCGGCGAACCGGCGGGCGGCCAGCCGCACCGGCCCGTCGGTCTTGAGTGTCAGGAACATCGCGCCGTGCACCACCGAGAAGGCCAGCACGGCGACCGCGCCGAGCAGCGCCGACCAGCCCAGCCCGGAGAACGCGCCGCCCACCCGGTTGCCGTCGGCGTCGATCGGCAGGCCGAGCGTGGTGGCGCCCAGCGCGGCGCCGATGCCGAGGGCGGCGATCAGCGAGCCCGCGGTGATGACCCGGGTCCAGGTCGCGTCCCACGTCTCGGTGGAGTGGGAGTGCCGCCACTCGAAGGCGACGGCCCGGATGATCAGGCCGAACAGCACCAGCACGAACGGCAGGTAGAGCGCCGGCAGCCAGGTGGCGTACCAGCCGGGGAAGGCGGCGAAGACCGCGCCGGCGGCGGTGATCAGCCAGACCTCGTTGCCGTCCCAGAGCGGGCCGATGGTGCGCAGCATGAGGTGCCGATCGGCGGGGCGGCGGCCGAGCACCGGCAGCAGCGCGGCGACGCCGAAGTCGAAGCCCTCGAGCAGCAGGAAGCCGGTCCAGAGCACCGCGACGGCGACGAACCAGAGGGTCTGCAGGTCCATGGTGAGCTCCGAGGTCAGTAGGCGAAGGAGAGGACGTCGTCGTCGGTGCGGGTGCCGTCGCGGCCGGCCGGCAGGTCGTCGTCCGGCGTCCCCTCGGGGGTGGAGCCGGGGGTGGGGGCGGCGTCGCCGGTGGTGACCCCGCGGCGCACGAAGCGGCCGATCAGCCACAGCTCGACGACGGCCAGCGCGCCGTAGACGAGGGTCAGCACCGACAGCGACGTCCAGACCTCGGCGGCGGTGATGCCGGGGGAGACCGCCTGGGCGGTGAAGAACCACACCTGCTCGTCGACCGGGACGTCGGGGTTCGGGTAGACGACGAAGGGCTGGCGGCCCATCTCGGTGAAGACCCACCCGGTGGCGTTGGCCAGGAACGGCGCGCCCACCGCCAGCAGCGACCCGTACACGCCGATCCGCGACGTCGGCACCCGGCCGCGGCGGGTCGACCAGAGCGCGTAGGCGGCGACCCCGGCCGAGACCGCGCCCATGCCGATCATGAGCCGGAAGCTCCAGTAGGTGACGCCGAGCAGCGGGGTGTAGTCGATCTCCTCGCCGGCCAGCGCGCCGAACCGCGACGGGTCGTCGGGGTAGGTCTCGCCGTAGACCGCGGCGTACTCCTCCTGCAGCTCGTCGACGCCCGGGACGGCGGTCGAGAAGTCGCCGTGCGCCAGGTAGGAGAGCAGGTACGGGACGGTGATCGAGTGGACGTCGTCGCACTCGTTGGAGCCGAGCTTGCCCCACGCGAAGACCGAGAAGGACGCCGGCGCCTCGGTCTCGCACAGCGCCTCGGCCGAGCTCATCTTCAGCGGCTGCTGCTCGTACATGAGCTTGCCCTGCCAGTCGCCGGTGAGGGCGACGAGGACGAACGCGGCCAGCGACACCCAGCCGCCCAGCCGCACCGAACGCCGCCACACGGCGTGGTCGACGTCCGTCGTGGGCTGCCCGGCGAGCTCCCGCCTCCGCAGGTGCCACAGGCCGATGCCGACCAGCAGCGCGCCGGCGACCATGAGTGCCGCGACGATCGCGTGGCTGAACGCGGCCAGCGCGGTGTTGTTGGTCAGGACGGCGAGGAAGTCGACCTGGACCGGGCGGCCCGTCGCGTCGTCGGCGACCACGCCGACGGGGTGCTGCATCCAGGAGTTGGCCGCGATGATGAAGTACGCGCTCACGATCGAGCCGATGACCGCGGCCCAGAGCGCGGCCAGGTGCACCCTCTTCGGGATCCGGCCCCAGCCGAAGATCCACAGGCCCAGGAACGTCGACTCGAGGAAGAACGCGAGCAGCGCCTCCAGCGCCAGCAGCGAACCGAAGACGTCGCCGACGAAGCGGCTGTACTCGCTCCAGGCCAGGCCGAACTGGAACTCCTGCACCAGTCCGGTGGCGACGCCGAGCACGAAGTTGATCAGGTAGATGCGGCCCCAGAAGCGGGTCATCCGCAGCCACTCCGGCTTGTCGGTGCGCACCCAGAGGGTGTGCATGACCGCGACCAGGATCCCCAGCCCGATGGTCAGCGGGACCATCAGGAAGTGGTAGACGGTCGTGATCCCGAACTGCCAGCGCGCCACGTCCAGGACGTCCACGGCCGCTCTCCTCACTGGGCGACGTACGATCGGTCGAGTTCTTTCTACGCCCAGTAGAAGACGCTTTTCTACGACACGTAGAAGAAGCTCGTGTGATCCGCAGGACAGGAGGACCCGTGGCGTCGTTGGGTGAGCTGGAGCGCGCCGTCATGGACCGGTTGTGGTCGGCGGACGGTCCGGTCGCGGCGACCGAGCTGCGCGACGGCCTGGCCGACCGCGGGCTGGCGCTGACCACCGTCCACACGGTGCTGACCCGGCTGGAGCAGAAGGGGTTCGTCGAGCACGACGACGCCCGGCCGCGGCGGTTCCGCCCGCGAGCCACCCGCGAGGAGCACGCCGCCGAGCTCATGCACGAGGTGCTCGGCTCGGCGGGGGACCGGCAGGCGGTGCTGGCCCGGTTCGTCGGCGGTGTCGACGCCGACGAGGCCCGGCTGCTGCGCGAGCTGCTGGCTGCCGCCGGTCCGGACGACGACCGCTGACCGGACGGAGCTGATCCAGCCGCCCGCCGCCCCTGACCGATGCTGCCCGCCACCGCGGCCGCCCTCGCCGTCCTGGCCGCCCTCCTGGCCTGGCCGGTGCCGGCGCTGCTGTCCCGTGCCCGCTGGCCCCGGCGGGACCCGCTCGTGGCGCTGGTGTGCTGGCAGGCGATCGGGCTGGCCGGTGGCCTGTCGATCATCGGCGCGCTGCTCGTGCACGGGCTGGCGCCGTGGGGCCACTCGCTGCCCGAGGCGGCCTGGTCGGTGCTCACCGCACACCCCGCCGACGAGCCGGTCCGGGGCGACCACTGGGTCACCCTGACGCTGGCCGGCGTGCTCGCCTCGGAGCTGGTCGGGGTGCTGCTGCTCTCCTGGGTGAGGACCACGCGCGCCCGCCGCCGGCACCGCGAGCTGCTGGAGCTGGTGGTCCGGCCGCACGAGCTCCCGGACGCCCGGTTGCTCGAGCACCCGGCGCCGGTGGCCTTCTGCATCCCGGGTGCCCGGCCGCTGCTGGTGCTCTCCTCCGGCATGGTCGCCGAGCTCGACGACGACCAGCTCGCCGCCGTCGTCGCCCACGAGCGGGCGCACCTGCGCGAGCACCACCACCTCTACCTGCTGCCGTTCCTCGCCTGGGAGGCGGCGCTGCCCGTGCTGCCGGCGGCCGCGCGGGCGGCTGCCGCGGTCCGGACGCTGGTCGAGATGCGCGCCGACGACGTCGCGCTGGGGTCGCTGTCGGGTGCCGCGCCGCGGCGCACGCTGGCCCGGGCGATCGTCGCCGTGGCCGGTGGGGCGGGTGGCGCGGCCGTGCCCAGTGGAGCCCTCGCGGTGGCCGGGGGAGGGGTTCGCGAGCGCGTGGTGCGGCTGCTCGAGCCGCCGTCCCCGCTGCCGGCCTGGGCCCGGGTGGCCGCGCTGCTGTCGGCGGGCCTGCTGCTCCTGGTCCCGACCGCGCTGCTCCTCCTGCCCGCCGTCGTCTAGCGCGGGCCCGCCGGCGCGGCGCCCAGCGCGACCGCGGACACCGCCGCGATGCCCCCGCTGACGAGGGCGGCGCGCCGGTAGCGGGGGCGCCCCAGCAGCGGCAGCATGCTGACCGCGTGCAGGCCCTCGACCGCGGCCGCGATCGGCCGGACGGGCCGCCCCGGCGCGACCAGCAGGGTCACGTGCTGGACGACCATGCGCGCGCCGAGGACCCGCACGACCCGGCGCCGGTCCCGCGGCAGCTCCGGGCACAGCGCGTCGGTCACCCGATCCGGCGCGGCCAACAGGGCGGTGCCCCAGGCCGCGCCGGCGCCGGCGATCAGGCGGGTGAGGCGACGGCGTCGGTGCTCTCCGGTCATGGTGCCCCCTCCTCGCCGGCTGGTGCGGCCGGACCTCGTGCTCTGCGTACCCGGGGCAGGCAGAGCACGAGCCTGCCTGGGGACGGGTCTCAGGCGGCGAGCCTGCCCGGGGACGGGGCTCAGGCGGCCCGGACCGCTGCCCGGCGTCCGGCCGGGACGGCGGTGGTCGCGGCGGCGTTGCCCGGCAGCGGGGTGAACCGGCGCAGCCGCAGGCTGTTGGTCACCACGAACACCGAGCTCAGCGCCATCGCGGCGCCGGCGATCATCGGGTTGAGCAACCCCGCCGCGGCCAGCGGCAGCGCCGCGACGTTGTAGGCGAACGCCCAGAACAGGTTGCCCCTGATCGTGGCCAGCGTGCGGCGGGAGAGCCGGATGGCGTCGGCGGCCGCGCGCAGGTCGCCGCGCACCAGGGTGAGGTCCGAGGCCTGGATCGCCACGTCGGTGCCGGTGCCCATGGCCAGGCCGAGGTCGGCCGCGGCGAGGGCCGCGGCGTCGTTCACCCCGTCACCGACCATGGCCACGACCCGGCCCTCGGCCTGCAGGCGGCGGACGACGGCCACCTTGTCCTGCGGCAGCACCTCGGCGACGACCTCGTCGATCCCGACCTCCGCGGCGACCGACCGGGCCACCGCCTCGTTGTCGCCGGTCAGCAGGATCGGCCGCAGCCCCAGGTCGCGCAGCTGGGCGATCGCCTCCGCGGAGGTCTCCTTGACCGCGTCGGCGACCACGAGGACACCGCGGGCGGCGCCGTCCCAGGCGACCAGGACCGCCGTCCACCCCTCCGCCTCGGCCGCGGCGCGCGCCGTCTCCAGCGAGCCGGGGACGGGCACGGACTCCTCCGCCAGCAGGCGGGGGCGCCCGACGAGCACCGCGGTGCCGTCGACGACGCCGCGCACGCCGAGCCCCTCGACGTTGGCGAACTGCTCGACCGGCCGCAGCGGACCGGTGCGCTCGGCGGCGGCCGCCGCGACGGCGCGGGCGATCGGGTGCTCCGATCCCGACTCCAGCGCGCCGGCCAGGGCGAGCACCCGGCCGGCGTCCTCGCCCGCGGCGGGGACCACGTCGCGCAGGGTCATCCGGCCGGTCGTGACCGTGCCGGTCTTGTCCAGGACGACGGTGTCGACGGCGCGGGTGGACTCCAGCACCTCCGGCCCCTTGATCAGGATGCCCAGCTGCGCGCCGCGGCCGGTGCCGACCATGAGCGCGGTCGGCGTGGCCAGCCCCAGGGCGCACGGGCAGGCGATGATCAGCACCGCGACCGCGGCGGTGAACGCGGCCGCGAGGCCGGCGCCGGCGCCGATCCAGAAGCCGAGGGTCGCCACCGCCAGCGCCAGCACGATCGGGACGAAGACCCCCGACACCCGGTCGGCCAGGCGCTGCACCTCGGCCTTGCCGTTCTGTGCCTCCTCGACCAGCCGGGCCATCTGGGCCAGCTGGGTCTCCGCACCGATCCGGGTGGCCCGCACGACCAGCCGGCCACCGGCGTTGACCGTGGCGCCGACGACGGCGTCGCCGGGACCCACCTCGACCGGGACGGACTCGCCGGTGAGCATCGAGGCGTCGACCGCCGAGGCGCCCTCGGTCACCTCACCGTCGGCGGCGATCTTCTCCCCGGGCCGGACGACGAACTCGTCGCCCACGGCGAGCTGGTCCACCGGCACCCGGCGCTCGACGCCGCCGCGCAGCACCGAGACCTCCTTGGCGCCGAGCTCGAGCAGCGCGCGCAGCGCCGCGCCGGCCCGCCGCTTGGAGCGGGCCTCGGCGTAGCGCCCGGCCAGCAGGAAGGTGGTGACCCCGGCGGCGGCCTCCAGGTAGATGTTCGCCCCGCCGTCCCCGCGGGAGACGGTCAGCTCGAACGGGTGCGTCATGCCCGGCTCGCCGGCGCTGCCCAGGAACAGCGCGTACAGCGACCACAGGAACGCCGCGCCGGTGCCCAGGGAGACGAGCGTGTCCATCGTGGCGGCGCCGTGGCGCAGGTTGGTCCAGGCGGCGCGGTGGAACGGCAGCCCGCCCCACACCACCACGGGCGCGGCGAGGGTCAGCGAGAGCCACTGCCAGTACTCGAACTGCAGCGCGGGGACCATCGCCATGGCGACCACCGGCACGGTGAGCAGCGTGGCGACCACCAGCCGGGTGCGCAGGGGGCGCACGGGGTCGTCGTCGGGCTCCTCGGGCTGGGCCTCGGGACGGGGCAGCGTCGCGGAGTAGCCGGTCTTCTCCACCGTGGCGATCAGGTCGGCCGGGGTGATCTCGCCCCCGTAGCTGACCCTCGCCTTCTCCGTGGCGTAGTTGACCGTCGCGGTCACACCGTCGAGCTTGTTGAGCTTCTTCTCGATGCGGGCGGCGCACGAGGCGCAGGTCATGCCGCCGATGGCGAGCTCGAGCTCGCCGTCCGGGGGCCGGGTGGTGGTCACGGGGACTCCTCAGGCGCCGTGGCCGTGGCCGGCCGGCGCGTCGGGGGTGGCGGCCGCCCCGCCGGGCTCGACCCGGACGGTGAAGGCGGCGGTGTGCACGGTGTCGTCGTGCCGGAAGTCGAGGAACAACCGGTAGGTGCCGGCGGACGGCGCGGTCGCGGCGAACCCGACGTGCGGGCCCGGGGCCGGGGTGGTGCCGTCGTCGGGCTCCAGCGGGTGGACGTGCAGGTAGCCCAGGTCGCCGTCGCGCAGCGCGACGAGGTGGCCGTAGGCGCCCAGGTGGGGCTGCAGGTCGGTGACCGGCCGGCCGTCCCGGCTGACGCTGAAGGTCAGCTCGGACTCCGCGCCGGCGGCGAGGTCGCCGGTCAGGACCACGGTGTAGCCGTCCACCCCGGTGACCGGCGCCGGGTCCGGCACCGGCTGCGGCTGGACGTGGCCGGCGACCTCGACGTCGGCGCCGAGGGTGAGGTCCTCCCCGAGCGCGGCGGGGGTGGTGTCGGCGACCACCCGCCAGCTCCCCGGGGTCAGGGTCAGGGGCGCCCGCCAGGTGCCGTCCGCGTCGAGCTCGGGGTGCACGTGCTGGTACCCGCTGAGGTCGCGGCGGACGGCGACCAGGTGCAGGTCCTCCTCGTGCTCCTCGGTGTAGTCGAGCACGGGGGCGCCGTCGGGGCCGAGGACCCGGAACGCGAGGGTCGCCGCCCCGGCGGGGAGCTGCTCGTCGAGCACGTCGAGGACGTACCCCGACTCGGCCACGGAGAGACCGCCGACGGCCTCGGTGGCCTCCGCGGCCGCGGCGGTCCCCGGGGACGCGGTGGTGCCGTGCGGTGCCGGGGCGCCGATCGGGCCGACCGCGGCGCCCACGCCGACCGCAGCGGCGAAGACGGCGCCCAGGCCCGCGGTGACCGCGGCCAGCTTCGCCGGCGTGTTCATGGCGTTCCTCTCGCGGGGGACGGGCGGGTGCGCGGCGCCGGGGTCAGCTGCCGGCGACCTCGTAGCCGGCCTCCTCGACGGCGGCCCGGACGGCCTGCTGGTCGACCGGCTCGCTGCTGGTGACGGTCAGCCCGCCGGTGGCCAGGTCGACGTCGACCGCGGTCACGCCGGGGACGGCGGAGACCTCCTCGGTGACGGCGCTGACGCAGTGGCCGCAGGTCATGCCGACGACGGTGTAGGTGGCGGTGCTCACGGGGGTTCCTTCCGGGGGGAGTGTCAGGAGCGGACGAGGCGGGCGATCGCCTCGGAGGCCTCGCGGACCTTCTCGTCGGCCTCGCGGCCGCCGGCCTGCGCCGCCTGGACGACGCAGTGCGCCATGTGCTCCTCGAGCAGGCCGAGGGCGACCGACTGCAGCGCCTTCGTCATGGCCGAGACCTGCGTGAGGATGTCGATGCAGTACTTCTCGTCCTCGACCATGCGCTGCAGGCCACGGGCCTGACCCTCGATGCGGCGCAGCCGCTTGAGGTAGTCGTCCTTGCGGTGGATGTAGCCGTGTGGCGCGCTGTCCACGCTGTTCCTCCAGGCGGCTCGGGAGCTCTCGCCGAGGAACTATACCCCCCTAGGGTTCCACGCGGGCGATGACGCCGGTCACGCCTCGCGGTCGGGTGCGTCGGTGCGCGCGCGCAGCCGGTCGACGGTCCGCTGCAGCCGCTCGGTGTCGGCCCGGGCGTCGGCGAGCTCGTCCTGCAGGCCGAGGATGACCTCGGCGGAGGCCAGGGTGTGGCCGTCGTCGAGCAGCCCCCGCAGTCGCGCGGCCAGGCTCAGCTGGTGCCGGGAGTACCGCCGGTGCCCGCCGGGGGAGCGGTGCGGCTGCAGCACCCCCGAGGCGTCGAGGCTGCGCAGGAACGCCGCCTGCACGCCGAGCAGGGCCGCGGCCTGGCTCATCGTCAGGGCGGGGTAGTCCGGGTCGTCGAGGCGCCGCAGCGCGTCGTCCCCCGGCGTACCGCCTGTCGGGTCGGCCATGGCGGTCCTCCTCGTTGCGGGAAAGGCCAGGGGCCGGGTCCGCGCGGACCCGGCCCCTGGGGGATGGCCGGCGATCAGCTCTCGACGGCCTTCGACTGCGACGCCTCGCCCTCGATGGTGCGCCCCTCGACGGCGGTGGGCGTGTCGGCACGGGTCACCGTGATCTTGCGCGCCCGGGCCTTCTCGGCGACCGGGATGCTCACGGTGAGCACGCCGTCGTGGTAGCTGGCCTCCAGCCGGTCGGTGTCCAGGCTCCGGCCGAGCACCAGCTGGCGGGTGTAGCTGCCGTACGGCCGCTCGGCCACCGCCCACTCGGCGTTCTCCAGCTGCGGGACCGAGCGCTCGGCGGTCACCGTCAGGGTGTTGCCCTCGACCGACAGGTCGATCGAGCCGGGGTCGACGCCGGGCAGGTCGAAGTGGGCGACGAAGTTGTCGCCGACCCGGTAGGCGTCCATCGGCATGCCCGACAGCGGGCGGGCGGTCAGCGAGCCCGTGCGGCCGGTCAGCTGGTCCAACGCGCGGAAGGCGGCGTTGGTGGCGGCGAACGGGTCGTAGGCGGTCAGCATCGCCATGGCTGTGCAACCTCCTGTGTCGTTCTGGTGTGTTCGCTGCCCGAGGTGAACCTCTAGTGGCAACTGGAGATTACCTCGATCAGACATCGGTGTAAACGTCCAGCCGTGAGATTTGTTCCGGTGGGTCGAGGGAGAGCGCCCCCGCCGCACGAGGCCGCGCGTGAACACCGGTGGCGTGGGGCAGTGCACCTCGTGTGGACGACACGACCGACCCCCGAGCGCAGGGGGATCCCGAGCAGCTGGGAGGCGGCGACACGGGGGCGGGGGTGAGGACCGCGCTCGACGGTGAGGTCGCGACCATCACCGTCACCGGGGAGCTGACCGAGCAGGCGCGGCGGCCCCTGGTCCGGACGATGACCGACCTGCTCCTCGCCGAGTCCTCCCTGCGCCGGGTGCGCCTGGACACCCGCGCGGTCACCTACCTCAACTCCGCCGGCATGGTGGTCCTGGTGCAGCTGCAGAAGCTCGGCCAGCCGCGCGGGGTGGAGGTGGTGCTGGTGGAGCCGCCGTCGGCAGTGGCCCGGCCGCTGCAGCTGTCCGGGCTGTGGCTGCGCTTCCCGGTGGAGGAGCAGGCCGTCGAGGACGACCGCGTCGACCGGGAGGGCGGCGGGGCGTGAGCCCCGGTGTCGGGGACCGCGCGCCGGAGGGCAGCTCCTAGCCTGGCCAGGTGCCGCCGAGCCACCCCCACAGCCACGGTCCCGACCCGGACGCGCCGCCGCCCAGCCCGGAGGTCCTCACCCGCCGGCGCCGCGCGGTCTGGCTCATGCTGCTGCTCCTCGTGCCGGTCGGGCTGGCCACCGTGATCGGCCTGGTCGCGCTCTGGCCCTCCGGCGAGCCGACGCGCGCCCAGCAGGCCGCCGAGCTCTACCTGCCGCCCGGGACCACCTACCCGCAGGCCCAGGTCTCCTCCGTCGAGCCGGTCGACTGCTCGCTGCCCGGCGGCGAGGGCCAGCCGGCCCAGCAGCTGACCTGCGCCACCGTGGTCGTCGAGGTGCTCGAGGGTGACGGGGCCGGGGAGTTCGTGCAGATCGACGTCCCCGCAGAGGTGTACGCCGCCGGGATCGAGGTGGGCGACGGCCTCGTGCTGACGCGGGACGCCGCGGCCGAGGGCGGGGCGCAGTACGCCTTCTTCGACTACGACCGCGACGTCCCCATCGTCGTCCTGACCCTGGCCTTCGCCGTCGTCGTGGCGCTGGTCGCCCGGCTGCGTGGGGTGGCGGCGCTGGTCGGGCTGGCGTTCGCCTTCTTCGTCCTGCTGCAGTTCGTGCTGCCCGGCCTGCTGGCCGACCGGTCACCGATCCTGATCAGCCTCGTGGGGTCGGCGGCGATCATGTTCGTCGTCCTGTACCTGGCGCACGGTTTCTCCGCCCGGACGACGACCGCTCTGGTCGGCACCCTGTTCGGCCTCGCGCTGGTGGCCGTCCTCGGGGCGGTCTCCGTCGCGACGGCCCGCCTGACCGGGCTGACCAGCGAGGAGACCACCACGCTGCTGCAGTACGACCCCACGCTGGACTTCTCGGGCCTCGTCCTCGCCGGCGTGGTCGTCGCCGGGCTCGGCGTGCTCAACGACGTCACCATCACGCAGGCCTCGGCGATCTGGCAGCTGCACGAGGTCGACCCGGAGATGAGCTGGCGGGAGCTCTACCGCCGCGGGATGGCGGTGGGCCGCGACCACATCGCCTCAACCGTCTACACCATCGTCTTCGCCTACGCGGGGGCCGCGCTGCCGCTGCTGCTGCTCTTCGAGCTCTACGCCCAGCCGTGGGACGTCGTCCTCACCAGCTCCGCGCTGGCCGAGGAGGTCATCCGCACCCTCGTCGGTGCCATCGCGCTGGTCCTCGCCGTCCCGGTGACCACGGCGGCCGGCGCGTTCTTCGCCAAGGCGGCCGGCACCGAGGCCGGCGCGGCGACCGATCGGCGGATGACCGCCCTGCGCGCCCGGTTCGCCCGGTGAGCGAGGCTGGCCCCGTGACCGCCGACCTGTTGACCGCTGCCCGCGCCGCGCCCGGCTTCATGCCCGACGACGAGGGGACGGCGCTCTACGAGGCCGCCCGCGCGGTCGCCGTCCCGGGCCCGCTGCTGGAGGTGGGCAGCTGGATGGGGAAGTCGGCCCTGTACCTCGCCGCGGCCGCCCGTGAGACCGGGCGGCAGGTGGTCACCGTCGACCACCACCGCGGGTCCGAGGAGCACCAGCCGGGCTGGGAGTACCACGACCCGTCCCTCGTCGACCCCGCCGTCGGTCTGGTCGACACCCTGCCGCGGTTCCGCCGCACCATCGCCGACGCCGGGGCCGAGGACGTCGTCATCGCCGTCGTCGCCCGCTCGGAGGTCCTCGCCCCGCTGTGGTCGACCCCGCTGGCCCTGCTGTTCCTGGACGGGAGCCACACCGAGGAGTCCGCCCGCCGCGACCAGGACGCGTGGGTGGCCAAGCTGGCGGTCGGCGGCACGCTGGCCATCCACGACGTCTTCCCCGACCCGGCCGACGGCGGCCAGGCTCCCTACGGGGTGTACCGCCGGGTGCTCGCGTCGGGCGGGTTCACCGAGCTGCCGGGTACCGGCTCGCTGCGGGTGCTGCGCCGTGAGCGCTGAGGACGCACTGGTCGCCGAGCGGGCGGCCGTCCTCGCCCAGATCGCGTCGCTGACCGGCGAGTTCGACGCGGTCGTCGCGGCGTCGCAGGCGTCCAACGCCGACGACGAGCACGACCCGGAGGGCGCGACGATCGCCTTCGAGCGGCAGCAGGTCGCCGCGCTGCTGGCCTCGGCCCGGCAGCGGCTGGCCGACGTGGACGCCGCGCTGGCCCGCCGCGACGCCGGCACCTACGGCGTCTGCGAGCGCTGCGGGCGGCCGATCGCCCCCGAGCGGCTGGCCGCCCGGCCGGCCGCGCGCACCTGCATCGACTGCGCCCGCTGAGCCCTCCCGCGGAGGCGTCCCGGGTGGGAGGGTGAGAACGCGACGGGGCCGTCTGCGAGGAGCAGGGCGATGACCGACCAGGTCCTGGACCGGACCGCGGAGACGACGCTCGCCGTGGTGCAGCGCCTCCTCGACGCCTTCGGGCGCGCGGACGTCGACGCGATCATGGCGGAGATGTCCGACGACGTGGTCTTCGAGTCGACCGCGCCTCCCGACGGCCGCCGCCACCGCGGGCAGGCCGACGTGCGCCGGGTGTGGGAGCAGTTGTTCGCCACCCCCGGCGCCCGCTTCGTGACCGAGGCCGTCCTGCCGCACGGGGAGCGAGCCGTCGCGCTGTGGCGCTACTCGTGGGGGACCGACGCGGCCGGCGCCGGGCACGTGCGTGGCGTGGACGTGATGACCGTCCGGAGCGGCAAGGTCGTGGAAAAGCTCTCCTACGTCAAGGGCTGACGGGGTATCGGAAGCGACACCCACGTCCCGGCATCCGCGACGACGGTGTCGCTCCCGATACCGCCGGGTCAGCTCACGTACCTCCGGGCGGTCGAGGTGCGCTGGGCGTGCTCCAGGGCGGCGAAGCGGGCCTCGGCGTGCGCCGGCAGCACCCGCCGCTCGCGCAGCACCCAGGGCAGGCCGCGCAGTGCGTCGAGGACCCCGAGCAGGCTCAGCCGGTCCCGCGGGACGGTCCGCAGCAGGTGCGTGGTGCGGCGCACCGCCGGGCGCACCGGGCGGCGCAGCCACGTCGTCCAGAGGGTGTTGCGGATGCCGTCGCGGCGGCGCTTGTGCGGGTCCCGGGCGGTGCTGGCCTGGTGGTGGACGGTCAGCTCGGGCAGGTAGCACAGCTCCCAGCCGGCGGCGGCCAGGTCGCCGGCCATGAGCTCCTCCTCGCCGCCCAGCCACAGCCGCTCGGAGAACCCGCCGACCTCGTCGAACGCCTCCCGCCGCAGCACCGAGGCCCCCGCCAGGAAGGAGCCCAGCGCCGGGCCCGGCAGCCAGTCGGCGCCGCGCACGGGGGAGTCGCGCAGCTCGGGGACGATCGGGTCCTCCCGCCCGCCCGGCTCGACGAGGATCCGCGCGGTCACCACCGCCAGCCGCGGGTGCGCGTCGAGGACGTCGGCCGCGGTGCGCAGCGAGCCGGGATCCCACCACGTGTCGTCGTCGCAGAAGGCCACGTAGGGGGTGTCCACCCGGGCCACGCCCACGTTGCGGCCGACCGCACCGAGGTTCTCCGGGCTGGCGACCAGCTCCACCTCCGGGAAGCGCTCGGCGACCGCCGCCGCCGTCCCGTCGGTCGAGCCGTTGTCCACCACGACGACGTGCGGCTGCTCCGGCAGGGCGCGCAGCCGGGACAGTGCGACCAGCACCTCGTCGCGGCGCTGGTGGGTGATGACGACGACGGCGACCCGCCCGTCGGGATGGCCCTCCTGCAGGGTCCCGCCGCGAGCGTGCGAGTGGTGGAGGGCAGGAGGGTCCTCTCTCACGCGGCGTCCCGGGCGAGCAGCCGGACGTCGGCCCACACCCGGCCGGGTACCCGCCGGCGGGCGCGCAGCGCGGCCGGGACGTCGGGCACCGCGCGCAGCAGCCCGCGCACCCCGGGCCGGCCGGCGCGCACGGCGGAGGCGAGCAGCCCCGGCAGTGCGCGGACGGGGTGGCGCATCAGGGCGGTGAGCACGCGGCTGCGCCAGATGGCCGCCTGCCGCCGGTCGGGGGCGTCCCGCCGGGGTGAGGGGTGGTGGTGGATGGTCACCTCGTCGACGTAGGCCAGGCCCCACCCGGCGGCGGCCAGGTCGAGGGCGACCCGCTCCTCCTCGCCGGGGAAGCGCACCACCGCGTCGAACCCGCCGACCGCCGCGAAGGCCTCGGTGCGCACCAGCGCCGCGCAGGCGACGAAGCCCAGCAGCGAGGGGCCGGGCAGGTCGGGGGCGGTGCCCAGGGGGCTGTCGGCCATCTCGGCACAGACCGGGTCGAGCCGATCCTCGGGGCCGACCAGGATCCGGGCGTTGAGCAGCGCCAGCCGCGGGTGCGCCCGCATGACCTCCACCGCACGGGCGAGGTCGCCGGGCGCCCACCAGGAGTCGTCGTCGGCGAACGCGACGAACGGCGTCCCCGCGTGCTCGGCACCGACGGTGCGGGCCCGGGCCCCGACGTTGCGCTCCAGCTGCAGCACCGTCACCTCGGGGTGTGCCGCGCGGACGGCCTGCACGGTGTCGTCGGTGGACGCGTTGTCGACCAGCACCACCGGGGCCTCGTGCCGGGGCAGGGACGCGAGCAGGTCCTCGCGGCGGTTGCGGCTGGCCACCACGACGGTGACCGGGGGCTCGGGTCGGGCGGAGGTGTCGGTCGAGGTCACAGGCCCCCCGTGCCCGCGCCTCCCGTCAGCCAATCCACGGGGGCGGGTGATCCTCCCGTCCCGGCGGCCGGCAGCGCGCCGGGATCGGTGAACAGGCCCGACGCCGGGCCGGCTCCCGAGAGCGCGTCCGCGGCGAGGACCACGGCGGCCGCCGTCCAGGTGGTGCGCTCCACCGGCCAGCGGGCGTCGTCGGGGTAGACGAAGCCGGTCCAGTACGAGCCGTCGTCGTGTCGCAGGTGCTGCATGGCGGCGACCTGCTCCAGGGCCGCGTCGGTCCGCCCGGTGGCGGCCAGGGCGAGCGCGAGCTCGCAGGTCTCCGCGCCGGTCACCCACGGGTGGTCGGCGACGCACCGCACCCCGAGCCCGGGGACGACGAACCGGTCCCAGCCGGCGGCCAGTCGCTCGGCGGCCGCGGACCCGGTGACGGCGCCCGCCAGCACGGGGTAGTACCAGTCCATCGAGTAGCGGGAGCGGTCGGCGAAGGCCGTGGGCCGGCCGCGCAGGGCCGTGCCCAGGTCGTCGGCCGCCAGCTCCCAGTCCGGCTGGGGTTCCCCGGCCAGCCCGGCCAGCGCCACCCCGCAGCGCAGCGCCTGGAACAGGCTGGCGCTGCCGGTGAGCAGGGCGGTGTCGTCCGGCGTGCCGTCGGGCCGCAGCGCCCAGCTGACCGCGCCGCCGGGCAGCTGCATGCGGGTGACCAGGTCCAGGCCCCGCCGCACGACCGGCCACAGCTCCGCGACCAGCTCCTCGTCGCCGCTGCACAGCCAGCTGTGCCAGAGCCCGACGGCCAGGTAACCGGCGTGGTTGCTCTCCACCGCGGGCAGCGTCTCTGCGCCGGCGCGGTACTCGGCCGCCCAGGACCCGTCCGGCCGCTGCCGGGCGGCCAGCCAGCGGTAGGCGGCGCGGGCGCGGTCGTGCCGGCCGCCGACGTCGAGGGCCATCGCGGCCTCGACGGAGTCCCACGGGTCGAGCTGGCCGCCGCGGAACCAGGGCAGCGCGCCGTCGCCGTCCTGCTCGGCCGCGATCGCCGCGACCGTCGCGCGCACCTGCTCCCCGCTGAGCACCCCCGGCAGCTCGGGCAGCAGCTCAGACAGCGGTTCGCTCCCGCTCCGGCTCGGCCTCCGGCACCGCCGTGGCGGCGGGCTTGTCGGCGTAGACCACGAGGCTCTTGCCGACGACCGGGTCCAGCAGCCGCTCGGCGGTGCGGGTCAGCCACGGTCGGTGGGTGAGGTCCCAGACCAGCAGCCGGTGGTAGGCGCGGACGGCGACGGTGTCGCGCTCCACGCCGACCGCGCACTTGAGCCACCAGAACGGTGCGTGCAGCGCGTGCGCGTGGTGCTGCCCGCCGGGCACCAGGCCCGCGGCGGCGAGCCGGGTGCGCAGGACGTCCCCGCGGTAGATGCGGACGTGCCCGCCCTCGTTGGCGTGGTAGGCGTCGGACAGCGCCCAGCAGACGCGCTCGGGTCCGTACCGCGGGACGGTGACGGCCACCCGGCCCCCGGGCCTGAGCACGCGGGCGATCTCGGCCAGCGCGGCCCGGTCGTCGGGGATGTGCTCGAGCACCTCGGCAGCGATCACCCGGTCCACGCTCGCGTCGGGCACCGGCAGCGCCAGCAGGTCGCCGCGGACCACCTCGTAGCGGGCGCCGTCCGGGGCCTCCCCGGCCTCGGCGATCGCGCCCAGCCAGCGCTTGGTCGTCTCCACCTCGGCGACGCCCCGGTCGAGGGCCACCACCCGCGCGCCGCGGCGGTAGGCCTCGAAGGCGTGCCGGCCCTCGCCGCAGCCCAGGTCGAGGACGGTCGTCCCCGGCCGGACGTCGAGGCGGTCGTAGTCGACGGTCAGCACGCGGGCTCCTCGGCGCCGGTCCTCGCGGCCGCCCCCCGCCGGTCGAGCACCTCGGCGTACCAGTCCGCCGTCCGCTCGGCGGTGGACCGCCAGGTGTAGGTGGCGAGCACGCGGCGGCGGCCGGCCCGGCCGAGCTGCTCACCGAGGGACGGCGAGTCGAGGACCAGGCGCAGGGCGGCGGTGAGCTCCGCGACGTCCCCGGCGCGTACCCGCAGCCCGGCCTTGCTGCCCACCACCTCCGGCAGCGCCCCGGCGTCGGTGGTCACCAGCGGGGTGCCGCACGCCATGGCCTCGATCGCCGGCAGCGAGAAGCCCTCGTACAGCGACGGGACGGCGACCACGGCGGCGCCCTGCAACAGGCCGACCAGGTCCGGTTCGGGCAGCGGGCCGGTGAAGCGGACGGCGCCGCGCAGCCCGAGCCGGTCCAGCGCCGCCTCGGCCGGTCCGCCCGGGCGCGCCGAGCCGACGACGGTCAGCCGCACCGGGCGCTCGGCCCGCAGCGCGGCCACCGCCTCCAGCAGGTGCACCAGGCCCTTGAGCGGGACGTCGGCGCTGGTCGTGACGACGATCGAGTCCCGGTCGCGCGGGTGGCCGGGCGGGGGAGGCGTGAAGACGTCGGGGTCGATGCCCACCGGGATGACCTCGATCCCGGCCGCGGGGACGCCCAGGTGGGTCTCGATGTCGCGCCGGGAGTTCTCCGACACCGTGGTGACCGCGTCCAGCCGGGGCGCCACGCGGGCCTGCATGGCGGTGAACGCGTACCAGCGGCGCAGCGTGAGCCGGCGGCGCAGGCTCGGGGCGGCGGCGAGCTCGAGCTCGCGGTCGATGGCCACCGGGTGGTGGACCGTCGCGACGGTCGGCACACCCGCGCGGACCAGGCGCAGCAGGCCCAGGCCCAGGCTCTGGTTGTCGTGGACCACGTCGAACTCGGCGGCGCGGGGCAGCAGCAGCCGGGCCGCCCGCAGGCTGAAGGTCAGCGGCTCGGGGAAGCCCGCGGTGCACATCAGCGCCCACTCGGTGACGTCGACCCAGTCGCGGAACTCGCCCGGTCGCGGCGTCCGGAACGGGTCGGGCTCGCGGTAGAGGTCCAGGCTCGGCACCCGGGTCAGCGGGACCCCGTCGTCGAGCTCGGGATAGGGCTGGCCGCTGAAGACCGTGACCTGGTGGCCGAGCTCGGTGAGCTCACGGGAGAGGGCCCGGACGTAGACGCCCTGACCACCGCTGTGCGGCTTGCTCCGGTAGGACAGCAGTGCGATGCGCAGCGACCGTCCCATGGTCGGCGACTCTAACCGGCGGCCGTGACCGGCCAGTTCCCGAACCCGGCCTGCGGCCGAGCCCGCCGGGCTGACAGGGTGACGGCCATGCTGCGCCACGTCGTGCTGTTCACCTGGTCCGACGACGCCGACGAGGAGCGCCGGGCGGCCACGCTCGCCGCGCTCCGCCGGTTGCCCGAGGAGGTCGGCGGGATGACCGCCTTCGCCGTCGGCCCGGACGCCGGCCTGCGCGAGGGGAACGCGCACACCGCGCTGGTCGCCGACTTCCCCGACGCCGAGGCGTGGCGGCGCTACGCGGAACACCCCGTGCACCTGCAGGTGATCGCCGACCACGTCGCCCCGTACCTGGCCTCGCGGACGGCCGCCCAGTACGAGGTCTGAGGCGTCGCTGCGGGGTCCACCGGCCGCGGTTACGTTCGCGGGCATGACTGCGTGCTCGAGCAACCGCCCGGCCCGGCTGGTCTCCGTCCTCACGGCCGGGGTCGCCGCCGGTGCGGTGCTGTCCGGCTGTGCGGAGGACGGCGGCGGGCAGGAGGCGGCCGCGACCGGGACCTCCACCTCGGCGACGGCGTCGTCGTCCGCCGGGGCCGGCACCGACCTCACGCCGGGGCTGCTGCCGGCCGAGGCGTTCGGTGCCGACGCCCAGGTCACGCCGGTGACCGAGCAGCAGCTGGCGCAGGGGGCCACGGCGGCGACCGGCTCCATGGCGGGTGCGCAGATCACCCCGGAGGCGTGCGCCGCGGCGGTCAGGGGCACCCAGCCGCAGGTCGACCAGTTCGACGACCTCGCCGCGCAGGTCGCCGTCCGCGGGACGACGACCACCGTGGAGCTGCTCTCCCTCGGGGGCCCGGTGGACGACGCGGTGTCGCAGCTCACCGAGCAGATCGCGGACTGCCCCGAGGCGCAGGTCAGCTCGCCCGAGATCGGCACGGCGACGATCACCTTCACCGAGATCGACGTGCCCGACGTCGGCGACGACGCGGCCGGGGTCTCGTTCACCACGGTCGCCACCACGCCCGGCGGCGCGCAGGTCACGGTGCCCTCGCTCATCGGCCTGGTGCGCGACGGCGACCGGCTGGTCACCCTCGTCGCCACCGACCCCCAGGGCGGCCCCCTCGACGAGGCGGCGTTCACCGCGCTCCTCCAGCAGGCCCACGACGTGCAGGCCGAGCAGCTGGACTGAGGGAGGACGCCGGCACGACCCACCGACGTCGGGACACCGCCTGTCCACAGCGGGCAGCGCCGTCCACAGACCGGCCTGACCGGTCCCGGTGGTCCCCGCGCGCGGCGAGGGTCGCCCCATGGACGAACCCCTGCGCCCCGCGGTGCGCATCTCCGACACCGGCGAGCTCGCCGCCGCCCTGCCCGCGCTGATCGGGTTCCACCCGCACGAGTCGGTCCTGCTCGTGGCCCTGGGCGGCCCGGCCGGAGGCCGGGTGGGGCTCACCGTGCGCGCCGACCTGCCCGGGCGCGCGGCCTCGCCGGCCGTCGCCCGGGCGCTGACCGGCAGCGTCGCCACCGACGAGCCCACCGGCGTCGTGATCGCGGTGGTCTCCGAGGCGCCCGACGACGCCGAACCCCTCCCCGGGCAGCCGGACGGCGAGGTGGTGGCCGGCCTGCCGCACCGCGACGTCGTGCACGAGCTGGTCGTCGCCCTGGCCGACCGGGGGATCCCGGTCCGCGACGCGCTGCTGGTCCGGTGCGGCCGGTGGTGGTCCTACGACTGCCCCCACCCCTGCTGCGCCCCTGACGGCGGGACGCCGCTGCCGGCGGGGGTGACCGAGCTCGAGGTCGCCTCCGTGGCCAGCGGCGTCGTCGTGGAGCCCGACCGGGCGGCCCTCGAGGCGCGGATCGCCTCCGTGGACGGCCCGGCCCTCGCGGCCATGGAGGAGCTCGCCTGGCGGGTCGGTGACCGGCACGCGCGTGCGGCGCTCGCCGACCGGGACGCCGAGGCCCGCCGCTGCTGGGACACGGTGGTCGGCGTGCTGGGCCGCTGCCGGCCGGGAGCCGCCGACCGCCTCGGCGACCGGGACGTCGCGCGGGTGCTGTGGGCGCTGGCCGACATCCGCGTCCGCGACCGGGCACTCACCTTCGCCCTGGGGGACGACGCCGCGGCGGCAGAGGCGCTGTGGACCGAGTGCACCCGCCGGGCGCCCGCTCCGCTCGACGCCGCGCCGGCCACGTTGCTCGCGGTCAGCGCGTGGCTGCGCGGCGACGGTGCACTGGCCAACGTCGCACTCGAGCGGGCGCTGGCCAGCCGGCCCACCTACACGTTCGCCCAGCTGCTCGCCCAGGGCCTGGCCGCCTGCCTCCCCCCGGGCGACCTGCGGGCGATGATCACCGCGACGGCGGCCGAGCCGGACGAGGTCTGGGCCGCCGGGTGAGCGGCCTCAGAGCAGCTCGGGCCGCTGCCACTCCGCCCCCAGCACATGCTCGCCGAGGAAGGTCAGCACGGTCTCGTACCAGACCTGCGCGTTCCCCGGGGTCAGGACCCAGTGGTTCTCGTCCGGGAAGTACAGGAACTTCGACGGGACGCCGCGCTTCTGCAGGTCGTACCAGAGCCGCAGCGCCTCGCCGATCGGCACCCGGTAGTCGCGGTCGCCGTGGATGACGAGCATCGGGGTGCGGATGGCGTCGGCGAAGCGGTGCGGCGAGTTCTGCTCGTACCGCTTGGGCTGCTGCAGCGGGTCGCCCCACTCCTTCTCCCAGTAGTACGCGGCGTCGGTCGTGCCGGTGAACGAGTCGATGTCCCACAGGCTGGCGTGCGTGACGATCGCCCGGAAGCGGTCGGTCTGGGTGGCGATCCAGTTGGCCATGTAGCCGCCGAAGGAGCCGCCCATCGCCGCGGTGCGCGACGCGTCGATCTCCGGTCGCTGCTCGGCGGCGTCGACGGCGGCCATGAGGTCGGTGTAGGGCGCCTCGCCCCACGCGCCCCAGCCCCGCCGGACGAAGTCCTGCCCGAACCCCTGCGACAGCGCCGGGTTCGGCAGCAGGACGGCGTAGCCGCGAGCGGCCATGACCCAGGGGCACCACCGCCAGGACCACGAGTTCCAGCTCATCAGCGGCCCGCCGTGGACCCACAGCAGCAGCGGCGCGGGGTCCTGCCTCGAGGCGCCCTCGGGGAGCACCAGCCAGGACTGCACGCGGGTGCCGTCGGCCGCGGTGGCCTCCACCTCGTGCAGGGTGCCGGGCAGGGCGTCGAGCGTGCCGGGGGAGGGCAGCGGGTCCGGGTGCTGGCCGGTGGCCTCCGGGTCCAGGCGCACCGCCGCGGGCGGCTCGTCGTAGGCCGAGCGCAGCGCGTAGAGGGCGCTGCCGTCGCGGGCCACCTGCAGGTCGCTGTAGGCGCCGTCGGTGGTCAGCCGCACCGGCGTCCCACCCTCGACCGGGACACGGAACACCGCGTGCCGCCCGTCGTCGTCGGCCAGGAAGTACACCGCCCGGCCGTCGGCGCCGAACTGGGGAGCGCTCGGCCAGCGGTCGAAGCCGGGGGTGAGCTCCCGGGACGCGCCGGTCGCGACGTCGACGTGCAGGAGTGTGTAGTCCGGCGGCTCCTCGTAGGTCGACGTGGCCTCCCGCGTGCACACCAGCGCGCTGCCGTCGGGGGAGAACCGCGGGGAGTGGACGTCGGCCAGCGGGTCGTCGACGAGGACGCGCGTCTCCCCGTTCGCGGTGTCCAGGACGACGAGCCGGTCGCGGCGGCCGGCCGGACCGTCCGGCACGGTCTCGGTGCGCGCCAGCAGCCGGCCGTCGGGGGAGAGCGCCGGGGCGTCGCCGGCTCCGTCGGGCGGGACGACGTGCGGGGTCAGGTCGCGCAGCTCGACCCGTTCGGCGGCGGTGCCGGCGGGGGCCTCGGCGGGCAGGCGACCGGCCCAGAACAGGTGCGGTGTCGCGGGCCCCAGGTCGCTGTCCCAGTACCGCACCGGATAGGCCTCGTGCAGGATCGCGGTGACCCCCGCCTCCTTGCGCTGCTTGCGCCGGGCGGCGTCGGCCTCGGCGTCCCCGGCACCGGGCATCGACGAGGCCACCACGACCACGTCCCCGCTGTCGGCGGCGACCGCCACGCCCCCGATCCCGCCCGGGTGGGCGAGCACCTGCCGTGCCTCCCCGCCACCGGCCGGCAGACTCCACAGGGCCGGGGTCGGGTCCTCGCCGTTCGGCTTGGCCTCCGGGTCGGGGCGCGCGGAGGTGAACAGCAGCGAGCCGTCGGGGGCCCACGCGGGCGCCGACTCGCCGGGTGCGCTGCGCGTCAGCCGGCGGGCCGGGCGGCGGCCGTCGGGGTCGACCTCCCACAGGGCCGTCTGCCACTTCGTGCGTTCGGGGTCGAGCGTCTGCACCGCGATCGCCAGGCGCCGGCCGTCGGGCGACAGCGCCAGGCCGGTGACCCGCGGCAGCGCGACGAAGGCGGACAGGTCGGCGAACGGCGACACCGGGGCGTCGGGCGGACCGGCGTCGGCCGGTCCGGGCTGGTCTGCAGCGGCAGGAGGCTGACTCACGCGGCGGGCCCTCTCTCGTCCTCCGGGCCCCGGACGTGCGACGGGGCCGGTCGGGCCCACCGTAGTGAGCGCGACCGGCCCCGCGGTCCGCGGACCGGTCGCCCGGTCGGCCGCCGCTCAGAGGCGGGGAGCCGCCTCGGCGGGGGTCAGCTCCTCGTCGAGGGCGCTGACGAACACGTGCTGGGCCACCCCGGCCGGCAGCACGTACCCGTCGAGGCTGACCGATCCCGAGACGAGCTGGGCCGTCCCCTTGGCGCCCGGGCGCACCCCCTGGTCGGCCAGCGCGCGCATGAGGTCGGAGTGCTCCTGCAGCTGCTCGCTGATCCGCTTGATCTCCACCGGGCGCCCCTCGGGCGTGGCGGTGGTCGACAGCAGCGTCAGCGAGTCCAGCACCGCGGAGGTCTCGCCACCCAGCGCGTCCAGGCCCGGGATCGGGTTGCCGAACGGCGACACGGTGGGGTTGCCGAGCAGGCTGAGCAGCTTGCGCTCCACCGCCTCGCTCATGACGTGCTCCCAGCGGCACGCCTCCTCGTGGACGTCGGCGTAGTCCAGCCCGATCACGTCGACGAGCAGGCACTCGGCGAGGCGGTGCTTGCGCATGACCGCCGTGGCCAGCTGCCGCCCCTGCTCGGACAGCTGCAGGTGCCGGTCGCCCTCGACCGTCAGCAGCCCGTCGCGCTCCATCCGGGCGACGGTCTGGCTCACCGTCGGGCCGCTCTGGTGCAGTCGCTCCGCGATGCGGGCGCGGAGGGGGACGATCCCCTCCTCCTCCAGCTCGAAGATCGTCCGGAGGTACATCTCGGTGGTGTCGATGAGGTCGTTCACAGGTCTCCTCCGTGGTCACGTCGATGGTACGGGGCGGAGCGCCGTGCGCCGGGTCACGCGGCGCGGCCGGACGGGCACGTCGGCCGGGGTCCGGCGGTAGCGTCGCGCTGGACTCGTCCCGGGGCCGTCCACCGTCGGCCGGTCCCGAGCACGCAGCGAGGAGAGCTGGTGAGTGACTCGGTCGCCGTCGTCTGGGACGACGCGCTGCTCGGCTACACGATGGGCGGGGACCACCCCCTGCACCCGGTCCGGCTGGACCTCACCATGCGGCTGGCCGACTCCCTCGGCGTCCTGGCCACCGACCGGCTGGAGGTGTTGCGCCCGACACCGGCCGACGTCGACCTGCTCACCCTCGTGCACGACCCCGCCTACCTGGAGGCCGTCAAGCGGGCCCCGGCCGACCCCGACATCGGCTTCGGCCTCGGTACGCCGGACAACCCGGTCTTCGAGGGGATGTACGACGCCGCGGCGCTGATCACCGGCGGCAGCGTGCTCGCCGCGGAACAGGTGCACCGCGGCCGGGCGCAGCACGCGGTCAACATCTCCGGCGGCCTGCACCACGCCATGCGCGACCGTGCCTCGGGCTTCTGCGTGTTCAACGACGCGGCGGTGGCGATCGCGTGGCTCCTGGCCCAGGGGCACCAGCGGATCGCCTACGTCGACATCGACGTCCACCACGGCGACGGCGTCCAGGCCGCCTTCTACGACGACCCGCGGGTGCTCACCGTCAGCATCCACCAGACGCCGCTGACCCTGTTCCCGGGCACCGGGTACCCGGAGGAGACCGGCGACCCGGAGCAGGCCCTCGGCAGCGCGGTCAACCTCGCCCTGCCCAACGGCACCGACGACTCCGGCTGGCTGCGGGCCTTCCACGCGGTCGTGCCCAGCGTGCTCAAGGCCTTCCAGCCGGAGATCCTGGTGACCCAGTGCGGCTGCGACGCCCACCACGAGGACCCCCTGGCCGACCTCGCGCTCACCGTCGACGGCCAGCGGGCCAGCTACCGCGCGTTGCACGACCTGGCCCACGAGGTCTGCGACGGCCGCTGGCTGGCACTCGGCGGCGGTGGCTACGGCCTGGTCCGGTGCGTGCCGCGCGCCTGGACCCACCTCATCGCCGAGGCCAGCGGGCACCGGCTGGACCCGGCGACCGAGATCCCGGAGTCCTGGCGGGAGGACGTCGTCCGGCGCGGTCTGCGCGCCCGCCCGCCGACGCACATGACCGAGGGCGGGTACACCGGGTTCTCGCACTGGGACCCCTTCACCGAGTCCCGGGTCGACCGGGCGATCACCCGCACCCGCCGAGCCTCGTTGCCCTACTTCGGCCTGGACCCGGACGACCCCCGTGACTGAGCAGCACACCTCCACCCCGCAGGTCGCCGTCGAGGAGACCCCCGACGGGCGGCCGACAGCCGCGGAGCCCGAGCCCCCCGCCGCGCCGGCGCACTGGGAGGCCGACGTCATCGCCGCCGACGGCGGCACGGTGCACCTGCGCCCGATCCGGCCCAGCGACGCCGAGGGCCTGGTCGGCCTCATGGACCGCAGCTCCGACCAGACCCGCTACTACCGGTTCTTCGGGCCGATGAAGCGGCTGTCGGAGAAGGACCTCCACCGGTTCACCCACGTCGACCACGACTCGCGGGTGGCCTTCGTGCTCGTGCTCGGTGACCAGGTCATCGGGGTCGGCCGGTACGACCGGTACCCCGGCACCGACGACGCCGAGGTCGCCTTCCTCATCGAGGACGCCCACCAGGGCCGCGGCCTGGGCTCGGTGCTGCTGGAGCACCTGGGCGCCGCGGCGCGGGAACGGGGCATCCAGCGGTTCGTGGCCGAGGTGCTGGCGCAGAACAACCGGATGGTGCGGGTCTTCCTCGACGCCGGCTACACCCCGGAGCGCACGTACGAGGAGGGCGTCGTCCACCTCACCTTCCCGATCGCGCCGACCGAGACGGCGCTCGCGGTGCTCTACGAGCGCGAGCAGCGCAGCGAGTCCCGATCGATCGCCCGGCTGCTCACCCCGTCGTCGGTCGCTGTGGTCGGGGCGAGCAACGACGAGGGGAAGCTCGGCCACGCCGTCCTGCGGCACCTGCTCGACTACGGCTTCCGCGGCCCGATCTACCCGGTCAACCCCGGTACCCGGCACGTCCGCGGCGTCCCGGCGTACGCCGACATCGAGTCGATCCCGGACGACGTCGACCTCGCCGTGCTGGCAGTGCCGGCCGACGAGGTGGCCGGCGTCGTGGAGGCGTGCCGGCGCAAGGGCGTCCGCGGGCTGGTGGTGATCTCCGGCGGGTTCGGGGAGTCCGGCCCGGAGGGGCGGCTCGCCGAGCGGCAGCTGGTGGCCTCGGCCCGCGCCTCGGGCATGCGGGTGGTCGGCCCCAACTGCCTGGGGATCGTCAACACCGACCCGGCGGTGCGGTTGAACGCCAGCCTCGCGCCGCGGGTGCCCGGCCGCGGGCGGGTGGGCTTCTTCGCCCAGTCCGGGGCGCTGGGGTCGGCGCTGCTCGAGCAGGCGCGCAGCCGCAACATCGGGCTGTCCAGCTTCGTGTCGGCCGGCAACCGCGCCGACGTGAGCGGCAACGACCTGCTGCAGTTCTGGGCCACCGATCCGGGCACCGAGGTGGTGCTGCTGCACCTGGAGAGCTTCGGCAACCCCCGCAAGTTCGCCCGCCTGGCCCGCCGCGTCGGCCGCGACAAGCCGGTGGTGGCCGTCAAGAGCGGCCGGCACGTGCGGATGACCGAGGGCCTGGCCGGCACGTCGGTCCCGGTGCCGGAGGAGTCGGTGGGGGCGCTGTTCGCGTCGGCCGGGGTCATCCGGGTGCAGACGCTGGCCCAGCTGTTCGACGTCGGCACGCTGCTGGCCCACCAGCCGCTGCCGGCCGGTGACCGCGTCGCCGTCGTCGGCAACTCCACCGCGATGGGCGTGCTCGTCTCCGACGCCGTGCTGGAGGAGGGCATGCGGCTCGCCCGGGAGGCGCCCACCGACATCGGCGCCGGGGGCTCGGCCGAGGAGTTCCGGGCGGCGCTGCAGGAGGCGGTGGACGACCCGGGCGTGGACGCCGTCGTCGCGGTGTTCCTGCCGCCGGTCAGCCGGGGCTCGGCCGAGTTCGGCCGCGCCCTGCTGGAGGTCGCCACGGGGGCCGACAAGCCGATCGTGGCGACCTTCCTGTCGACCGAGGGCATCCCGCCGGAGCTGGCCGTCCCAGGCGAGGACGGGACGCCGGCCCGCTGCTCGGTGCCGTCCTACTCCACGCCGGAGCGGGCGGTGATCTCCCTCGCCAAGGTGGTCGAGTACGCGCGGTGGCGCAGCCGGCCGGTGGGGGAGGTGCCGGAGCTGCCCGGCGTCGACGAGGCGGCGGCCCGGGACCTCGTGGAGCACGCGCTCGCCGACGCGCCCGGAGGTCGCGCGCTCACCGACGAGGAGACCATCGCGTTGCTGGCCGCCTACGGCGTGCCGCTGCTGGGCACCCGCACGGTGAGCGACGCCGAGGCAGCCGTGGCCGCGGCCGAGGAGATCGGCTACCCGGTCGTGCTCAAGTCGACGGCCCCGTGGCTGCGGCACCGGTCCGACCTCGGCGGCGTCCGGCTGGACCTCGGGAACGCCGACGCGGTGCGCACCGCCTTCGCCGCCATCCCCTCCGGCGACCCGGTGATCGTGCAGGAGATGGCCGCGCCCGGGGTGGCGACCGTGGTGGAGGTCGTCGACGACCCGTCGTTCGGCGCGCTGGTCAGCTTCGGCCTGGGCGGCGTCGCCACCGACCTGCTCGGCGACCGTGCCTACCGCACGCTGCCGCTGACCGACCTCGACGCCGCCGAACTGGTCCGGGCGCCGCGGGCCTGGCCGCTGCTGAACGGCTACCGCGGCTCGGAGCCGGTCGACGTCGCGGCCCTGGAGGACCTGCTGCTGCGCGTGGCGCGGCTGGCCGACGACCTCCCCGAGGTGCTGGGCCTGCGCCTGGAGCCGGTGATCGTGGGCCCGGCCAACCCCTGGCACGGCGGTCGGTCGCTGGTGGTCGCCGGCGCGGTCGTCCGGATCGGCCCACCGACGGCCCGGATCGAGCCCGGCCCCCGGCGGATGCGCGTCCCCGGCGTGTGAGGGAGGACCACGCGGGGTGGCGGGGCCCTCGTTCAGGGCTCCGGCGTCCGGCCGGCGACCAGGTGCCCGGCCAGTGGGGCGGCCACCGTGCCGTCCGGCGACGTGAACGGACCGAGCACCTCCCGGGCGCCGGCGCGGATGCGGTCGTACACCTCCGGTGTGATCCGCTGCGCGAGTGGTGAGCCCTCGACCTCGGTGACCGCCAGCGCCTCGGCCGAGGCGAAGGCCGCCGTCCCCACGTGCGTGCGGGTCGCCACCACCTGCAGCCCGGCGTCGGTGAGGGTCGCGCGGAGCCGGTCGAGGTCGCCGCAGGACCAGTAGGTCCCGAGCAGGGAGCGGGCGGCGTCCCCGGCGTGCGCCACGACCATGTCGACGAACGGGCCGTAGGCGGGCTGGTCGGGCAGCGCCGCGGGCACGCACAGCGCGACCACCCCGCCGGGCCGGGTCACCCGCACCATCTCCCGGAGCGAGGCGTCCCGGTCGGGGAAGAACATGAGCGCCATCGAGCACAGGACCGCGTCGAACTCGGCGTCGGGGAACGGCAGGGCCGCCACGTCCCCCTGTCGCCACTCGAGGTCCGGCCGGACCCGGCGGGCCACCGTGAGCATGGCCTCGTTGAGGTCCAGGCCCACCACGCGGCCGTTCCCGGCGAGCCGGTCGGCCGCGGTCCGCGCGACGATCCCGGTACCGCAGGCGGCGTCGAGGACGGCCTGGCCGGGGCGGACGTCGGCGATGTCCA
Organism: Geodermatophilus sp. SYSU D01105; assembly: GCF_054050095.1. NCBI lineage: Bacteria > Bacillati > Actinomycetota > Actinomycetes > Geodermatophilales > Geodermatophilaceae > Geodermatophilus > Geodermatophilus sp. SYSU D01105. The sequence continues at coordinate 129,949 of NZ_JBJGYR010000011.1, read as the reverse complement.
GGAGCAACGGCGCCCACTCGGCGAAGATCGCCGGGACGAAGCGCGCCTCGTACAGCTCGGCGGCGTCAGCGGAGACCTGGAAGGTCTCGGCGGGGGGAGTGGTCATGTCGTGCCTCCGGGTGCGCCGCCCTCCAGGGTCGCGCGCCCGGCCGGTCCCGTCACCGGTCCCCCGCGCGGCACGGACGCCGAGAGCCGGTCACCCGCAGGTGACCGGCTCTCGGTGTGGTACTCGGTGGAACGGCCCCGTCCAGAGGCTCCCCCGAGCGGGGGGTGAGGAGGACGGGGTCCTCCCTCAGGCGAGGTAGTCGCGCAGGGCGTCGGCGCGCTCCGGGTCGCGGAGCTTGGCCATCGTCTCGCGCTCGATCTGGCGCACCCGCTCGCGGGAGAGGCCGAACTGCTTGCCGATCTGCTCGAGCGTCCGCGGCTGGCCGCCGTCCAGGCCGAAGCGCAGCACGACGACGTCGCGCTCCCGCTCCTCCAGCGTCGACAGCACGTTGCGGACGTCGCCCTTCATCATCTGGAAGGCGACCGCGTCCTCGGCGACCGCGGCGTCGGCGTCCTCGATGAAGTCACCGAGGCGGGACTCCTCGTCGGCGCCGACGGTCTGGTCGAGGCTGACCAGGTCGCGGGAGTACTCGAGCAGCTCGGTGATCCGCTCCGGGGTCATGTCCAGCTCGAGACCGAGCTCCTCGGCGGTGGGCTCGCGCTCCAGCTCCTGGTGGATCCGGCGCCGGGTGCGCACCACCTTGTTGACCTGCTCGGCGAGGTGCACGGGCAGCCGGATCGTGCGGCCGGAGTCGGCCATCGCGCGGGTGATGGCCTGGCGGATCCACCACGTCGCGTACGTCGAGAACTTGAAGCCCTTGGTGTAGTCGAACTTCTCGACCGCACGGATCAGGCCGACGTTGCCCTCCTGGATGAGGTCCAGGAACGTCATGCCGTGCCCGGTGTAGCGCTTGGCCACCGAGACGACCAGCCGCAGGTTGGCCTCCAGCAGGTGCCGCTTGGCGGCCTTGCCGTCGATGGCCAGGGCCTTGTAGTCCCGCTGGAGGGCCGGGGTCAGCTGGCGCTCGGCCAGGAGCCGCTCGGCGTAGAGGCCGGCCTCGATCCGCTTGGCCAGCTCGACTTCCTGCTCGGCCGTGAGCAGCGCGGTCTTGCCGATGGTGTTGAGGTACACCCGGACCAGGTCGGTGGAGACCAGACCACTGGTGTCGGGCTCGCGGCGCGCGGTCCGGGAGCGCACCTCGAGGGTGTCGGTGGGGGAAGACTGCAGCAGCGTCACGATCTGTCTTCGTCCTTGCCTTCGGTTCGGATGCGTCCGTCGGTCGGCGGTGGCGACGGTGCGTCCGGGCGTCGTGGGTGGGGCTCCGGTCGGCCGGCTCGGTCGGCCGCGGAACCTCGCTCGTGTGTCCGTCGTGGTACGCCCTGTCCAACGGCCCCGACCCGCTCGGGTGTTCCACTGATGCCCTCTTCACAGCAAATGCACAGGGCGTGTGTTGCGTCACCCGGGATTACCCAGCGCTGCGACGGCTCAGACCTCCAGGAGCAAGGTCATCGGGCCCTCGTTCACCGAGGAGACGAGCATCCGCGCGCCGAACACCCCGGTGGCCACCTCGCTCCCGCGCCGGCGCAGCTCGGCGACGACCTCCTCCACCAGCGGCTCGGCCACCTCGCCGGGAGCGGCGGCGTCCCACGAGGGACGGCGGCCCTTGCGGGTGTCGGCGTAGAGGGTGAACTGGCTGACGACGAGCACCGGCAGGCCGAGGTCGCCCACCGACCGGGCGCCGTCGTCGGTCGGGAACACCCGCAGCTCGTGGACCTTGCGGGCGAGCGCGCGCGCCCGGTCGGCGTCGTCGTCGCGGCCGACCCCCACCAGCGCCAGCAGGCCGGGCCCGATCGCGCCGACGACCTCGCCGTCCACCTCGACAGCGGCTGTACCGACCCTGCTCACCACGGCACGCACCGCGCCATCCTCTGTCATGGCGGCTCCCCAACCCCGCCGGGCCGCCCGGCTGCCCGGCCCTCGCCGGGACGCTCCGGCGACGGCCGCCGTGGACGGCCCGGCGACGCCGACGGGTCCTACGATCCCGCCTGTGACCAGCGGCCCCGTCCCGGAGCACCACCTGGAGAACCTCGTCCGCCTGCGGCGTGTGCGCGACCGCATCGACCGGGAGTACGCGCAGCCGCTGGACGTCGAGGCGCTCGCTCGCGAGGTGCACATGTCGGCCGGGCACCTCAGCCGGGCGTTCCGCCGGGCCTACGGCGAGTCGCCGTACGCGTATCTCATGACGCGGCGCATCGAGCGCGCGATGACGCTGCTCCGGCGGGGCGGCCTCAGCGTCACCGACATCTGCTTCGCGGTCGGCTACGGATCGCTGGGGACCTTCAGCACCCGCTTCACCGAGCTGGTCGGCATGCCCCCGAGCACCTACCGGGAGCGGGCCGGCCAGGCCACCGCGGGGATCCCACCGTGCCTGGCCAAGCAGGTGACCAGACCGGTCAGGAATCGAGAAGCCCAGGTCGCGGCGCCGTCACTACCGTGACCGGCATGAAGTTGATCATCCACTACACCTTCCTGCCGCACACCGATCCGGAGGCCTCGCTGGCCTTCTACCGGGACGCCCTCGGGTTCGAGGTCCGCAACGACGTCGGCTACGGGGACATGCGGTGGATCACGGTGGGTCCGCCCGACCAGCCGGAGACGTCCATCGTCCTGCACCCGCCGGCTGCCGACCCGACCATCACCGACGAGGAGCGCCGGACCATCCTCGAGCTGATCGCCAAGGGCAACTACACCGCCGTCACGCTGGCCAGCGACGACCTCGACGGCGTCTTCGCCACGCTGGAGGCCGGTGGTGCCGAGGTGCTGCAGGAGCCCATGGACCAGGACTACGGCGTGCGCGACTGCGCCTTCCGCGACCCCGCGGGCAACCTGATCCGCATCAACCAGCTGGCCTGAGCCTCGAGCAGCACGTCCGTCACCGGAGCAGTCGACCGCTCGCGGCGGCGTGGTACCTGGAGCCACCGGAGGACCGGTCCGGTGTGAGGCAGCAGCGCGGCGGGACCGTCCTGGCGGTCCTGGCGGCTGAGGCTCAGTGCAGGGCGGCGTCGGCCGGGCCGGTGGCCCACCGGTGGAAGCGGACGACCAGACCCGCCCGTGTGGGGGCGCAGCAGTACGGGCCCGCCGCGACCGGGACGCCGGCCGGGAAGGGGGCGACGCGAACCAGGCGGAACGGCTCGTCGTCGACCCGCGCGCGCACGGTCACCGCGTCCCCGGTACGGCTCGCGCGGACGGTCACCCGGCGCCCGGCCCACTCCGGCACCGGCGCCACCGACCAGTCGGAGCGGCCCAGGGTGACGACGGCGCCGACCTGGAGTGCACCGTCGGAGACCTCGACGCCGGCCTTGAGCCACGTCTCCGCGTCGGCCCGCAGCACGAGCCCCGCCTGGTCGAACTGCTCGCCGTAGGTTGCGCCGAAGGAGACCTCGACCGCGCCCGGTTCGGTCAACGTGGCGAGCAGCGCGTGCGCGTCGTCGTGCACGAAGCCGTAGGCCGTGTGCCGCCAGGCGTCGCTGCCCTCAGCCGCGGTGACGAACAGGTCCGGCCCCTGCTCCGACACCGCGACCGGCGCGACGGTCCACGTCCCGGCGGACCAGGGCATCGACTCCGTCGTCATGGCGCGACGCTAGGCCACGTGCACCGGGGCTCGCACCGACAGCCGTGCGAGCCGTCCTGGGTGGTCTCGGGTGCCCTCTTGTCACCTGCGCCAGAACACGTGGTGCGTCACGCCGCTGGGGCTGGGCACGACGTCGAGGTGGAAGCGGTCGAGCAGCTCCTCGGGTGAGGTCCAGAGCCGTACGCCGGAGCCGAGCTCCACCGGTGAGACCGCCACGTGCAGGGTGTCGACGAGGTCGGCGTCGAGGAACTGCCGGATGACGGTGGCCCCGCCGCCGAGTCGGACGTCCCGGCCCTGGGCCGCCTGCCGTGCCTGGTCGAGGACCGTGGCCGCGTCGGCGTCGACGAAGTGGAACGTGGTGTCGGAGAGCGTGAACGACGGGCGCGGATGGTGGGTCATCACGAACACAGGGGTGTGGAACGGCGGCTCGGCACCCCACCAGCCCTGCCACTGGTGGTCCTGCCACGGGCCGCGCTGCGGACCGAACTTGTTGCGGCCCATGATCTCGGCGCCGATGTTGTGGGCGAAGTCCCGGGTGAAGTAGTCGTCGACCCCGCGGCTGCCGCCGGGATCGGTGCGGTTGGGCCAGCTCGCCGTGGCGCCGGCCCAGGCGAACAGGGCCCCGGGGTCGGCGTGGCCGAACGGTCTCTCCAGGCTCTGGTGCTCACCCGCTCCGAATCCGTCACTCGAGACGGTGAAGTTCTGGACTCTGAGCAGCTGCTCCACGTGGCTCCTCCTCGCGCGGTCGATGACAGGTGGACCGTCGCCCAGCGGGGAACTCATCGCCGCACGGGAGTGCGGTGCGCAGGGGGCACCGGACTGCGGCCGGTGATGCCCGAGCTGCGAGCTCAGGAGGCGGCCTGGGCGGCGGGAGAGACGCCGTGTCGGTCATCCCCGGGGCGGGTGCGGCAGGATCGCGAGGGTGCCGACCCTCCGCATCACGCAGGACGCCGCCGCCGACGAGCTGCTCGGCCGTGACCCGCTCGCCCTCCTCCTGGGCATGCTGCTCGACCAGCAGTTCCCGATGGAGCGGGCGTTCTCCGGGCCCCGGCTGCTCGCCGACCGCATGGGGGTCGACACCCTCTCCGCGGCCGCCATCGCCGACGCCGACCCCGAGCAGCTGACCGCGTGGTTCCAGGGGCCGCCGGCCATCCACCGCTACCCGGGGTCGATGGCCAGACGGGCGCAGGCGGTCTGCCGGCTGCTGGTCGAGCGCTACGACGGCCGGGCCGAGGCGCTCTGGGCCGACGCGCCGGACGGCCGCGCCCTGCTCGGGCGGATCGGGGAGCTGCCCGGGTTCGGCGCGCAGAAGGCGAAGATCTTCCTCGCCCTGCTCGGCAAGCAGTACGGCGTCACCCCGCCCGGCTGGCGGGAGGCCGCGGGGGAGTACGGCGAGGAGGGCTCTCACCGCTCGGTCGCCGACATCACCGGCCCCGAGTCGCTGGCCGAGGTCCGCCAGTTCAAGCAGGCGAGGAAGCAGGCCGCCAAGGCCGCCGCGAGCTCCTGAGGACGGCGCGCCGGAGGCGCCTGCACCGCCCCGGATCCGGTGGCACGATGGGCGACGACCCGGGGCCGTGCCGGGCCCGGACGCCGTCGGGACGCCGGGCGGCACGGTCACCGGAGGGGATCTGCCGAACGCCGGTGCGCCGGTCGGCGGAGGGAAGGACACCCGTGGCCTCGAGCCAGCAGCACGCGCGTTCCCGCCGAGCCGAGCCGGTCCTCATCACCGAGGCCCAGCTCAGCCGGGAGGAGCAGCACGCGGCACGGAAGAAGCGGTACGTGCTGACGATGGCCGTCCGCGGCGTCAGCCTGGTGCTCGCCGCGGTCTTCTACCAGACGCTGTGGCTGGCGCTGATCTTCGCGTTCCTCGGCACGGTGTTGCCGTGGATCGCGGTGATGATGGCCAACGACGCGCCACCGAAGAAGAAGCTCGACGTCAACCGCTACGCCCCGCCGCGCCCCGACCGCATCCTGGAGAACCCCGCGCGCCCGGGTCGGGTCATCGAGCACTGAGGCCTCAGCGGGCTCCCGGCCGGCCGACCACGGTCGCCGCCCGCGCCAGGCCGGCGTCCAGCGCCCGCCCCGGGTCCCCGCCCGGGTCGGCGAGCCACGCGGCCAGCAGGCCGGCGGTGAAGGCGTCCCCGGCGCCGGTCGTGTCGACGACGGCGGCCGGGTGCGCCGGCCGGTGCACCAGCACGTCGCCGGAGGCCCACAGCGCACCCTCGGCGCCGAGCGTGACGACGGCCACGGGGTGGCGGACGGCGAGGGTGCGGGCCGCGCTCGCCGCGTCGGCGCAGCCGGTGAGCAGCAGCGCCTCGTCCTCGTTGGGCAGCACGAGCGTGGCCGCGGCCGTGTCGGACAGCCAGCGCTCGACGCCGTAGCGGGCCAGCGGGCCGGGGGGGGGGGGGGGGGGGGGGCGGCGGCCGCCCCCCCCCCCCCCCCCCCCCCCCCCCCCCCCCCCCCCCCGCCGCGGCCAGTGCCGCCAGCCCCGCCGGTCGCGGCCGCGGGTCGAGCAGCGTGTAGCCGGACAGGTGCAGGTGCCCGCCCCGGGCGGGTGGCGGCACGTCCCCGGGGCGCAGCGCCAGGTTGGCGCCGCGGTCGGCGAGCATGCTGCGCTGCCCGCCGGGCTCCACCAGGCACACGACCGTCCCGGTGGCGAGGCCCGGCACGGTCCGCACGGCCGGGGTGACCCCCGCGGCGACGAGCTCGTCGACCAGCCCCCGCCCGGCGGGGTCGTCGCCCACGCAGCCGGCGAACAGGACCGGGGTGCCCAACCCCGCCAGGTGGACGGCGACGTTGGCCCCGGCGCCGCCACCGCGGCTGCTGATCGCCGCCGACCGGTCCGACCCGGGGGCCGGCGCCCCGTCGAGCACCACCACCACGTCGGTGACCAGGTCACCGACGACCACCACCGGCACCGGGCGGCTCAGCGGGGGACGGCGGCCAGCGCCGCCGCGATCCGGCCGGCCAGCTCGGCGTTGCGCAGCACCAGCCGCACGTTGACCGCCAGGGTGGCGCCCTCGCTGGCCCGGTGCAGGTGGTCGAGGACGAACGGGGTCACGGCCTTCCCGCGCACCCCCGCCGTCTCGGCCGCGGCCAGTGCTCCGGAGATCACCCGGTCGTGCAGGTCGGGGTCGAGCTGCTCGTCGGCGGGCAGCGGGTTGGCGACGACGACGGCGCCCGGCGCCAGGTCGCGGCGGGCGGCGAAGACCGCGGCGGCCTGCTCGGCGTCGTCCACCGACCAGTCGAGGGTCGCGCCGGAGTCGGCGACGTAGAAGCCCGGGAAGGTCGTCGTCCGGTAGCCGACCACGGTCACCGACAGGGACTCCAGCCGCTCGAGGGTGGCCGGGACGTCGAGGATGGACTTGACCCCCGCGCACACCACGACCAGCGAGGTGCGGGCCAGGGCGACCAGGTCGGCGGACTCGTCGAACGTGTCGGCCGACTGCCGGTGCACCCCGCCGAGCCCTCCGGTGGCGAACACGCCGATGCCGGCCCGCTGCGCCAGCAGCGCGGTGCTGGACACGGTGGTGGCGCCGCTGAGACCCAGGGCGGCGGCCACCGGCAGGTCGCGGACCCCGAGCTTGGCCAGGCCGGGGTCGCCGCACACCCGGTCGACCTGCTCGGCTGTCAACCCCACGTGCGGCACGCCGTCGAGGACGGCGATGGTGGCCGGCACCGCGCCCCCGGCCCGGACGGCGGCCTCCACCCGGTCGGCGGCGTCGCGGTTGTCCGGCCGCGGCAGTCCGTGGGCGAGCAGGGTGCTCTCGAGCGCCACCACCGGGCGGCCCGCGCCGAGCGCATCGGCGACCTCGGGGGAGAGCTGGACGGGAAGCGGCAGGGTCGGGGCGGGCACCCTGACATCATGGTGGGCGAGGGAGTCGTGCCCGACCCCGCCTCGGCGGTGCGGGCGCCCCCCGGCAGCCGTCCCCAGATCCTCCAGGGAGCACCGCGTGAGCAACACCGACCTCCTCGAGAAGCCCGACGTCCGCGAGGGCGACACCGGCAACGCCAACGAGGTCTTCCACTACGTCCGGAAGAACAAGATCGCCGAGAGCGCGGTCATGGGCACGCTCGTCGAGGCGCTCTGCGGCGAGGTGTTCCCGGTGACCAAGAGCCCGAAGCCCGGCAGCCCGGTGTGCCCGGCGTGCAAGGAGATCTACGAGCAGCTCCGCAAGGAGTAGGACCGACTCCCCGGTCGCGGGGCCGCCGGCCTCGCGACCGCGGTCGGCTGGAGGAGTGGGGGCCGGGGGCCTCCGCGACGAGGGCCGGGTCGGGCTCAGGGCTGCTGGGGAACGGCACGTGGTCGCGGTGTCGGCCGGTAGGCCGACGATGTCACAGCAGGTCGAGCCGCCGGGCGCGTTCGAGCTTGGCCGCCCGGCGCTCCTGCCGGCGCTTCTGGTGGCGGCGCAGCGGTGCCGGCCAGCGGGCCTGGATGGTCGCGTTCAGCTCGGCGCCGAGCAGCACCGCCATGCCGAAGAAGAAGCAGAACAGCAGCGCGGCGATCGGGGTGGCCAGCGCTCCGTAGGGCAGCGTGGCGGTGAGGATGTCGGCCACGTAGGCGCGGGTCAGCAGAGCGGTCACGATGAAGAACGCGACGGCGAGCACGGTGCCCGGCAGGTGCCGCCGCCAGGGCAGCCGCCGCGGCAGCACCACGTGGTAGAAGCTGGTCAGGGCCAGGAGCAGCCCGATCAGCACGACGGGCCAGTAGACGGCGTTGACCAGCACCGTGGCCGTGTCGCGCCAGTCGGCCGGCAGGAGTGACACCAGCACCTCGCGGCCCAGCACCAGCAGCGGCAGGGTGAGCACCGCGAGCACCATGCCCACGACGAACAGCCACAGCGCCATGAGCCGGGTGCGGATCGGTCCGCGGACGTCGCGCTGGTCGTAGGCGATGACGATCGTGTTCATGAACGTCGCCGTGCCCGACGACCCGGCCCACAGGGCGAGCAGGAAGCCGACGCTGACCACGTCGAGCCGTCCGGAGCCGAGGATGTCGTTGAGGGTCGGCTGCACCAGGGAGTCGACGACGTCGGGCGTGAGCGCGCGGGCCGACGCCTCGACCAGCTGGTCCTCGATCCGGGCGACGGTCTCCTCGCCGATGAAGGTGCCCAGGTAGCCCAGCGAGCCCAGCAGCCCGATCAGCAGCGGCGGCACCGACAGGATCTGCCAGAACGCAGCCTCCGCCGAGAGGCCGAGGATGCGGTCACCCCACGCCTTGGCGACGGTCCGGCCCAGCACCTGCAGCGGGACGCGGACCGGTGCCGGCCAGCGGGCCAGCCGTCCGCGCACGGGAGCCGCGGCCACGGGGAGCGCGGCCGGAGCGCCCGACGGGTCGGCGTCGGCACCGTCCGGGGTGCTGCCGGCGGCGGCCGGCGACCCACCGGGGAGGACGGTGCTCATCGCCCCAGTGTGCACGCCGCGGTACCGGGCGACCTGCGGCTGGGCCGGTCACCCGGCGCGCGGGTCGCCCGATCGGAGGAGCGTCAGTCGCCCGGGTCGGGGGACTCGGCCGTCTCGCCCTCGGGAGCCGGTTCGGCGTCGGCCTCGGGCTCCGGCTCGGGCGCCACGCAGCGGATGACCGCCTCGGCGGCGTAGGTGGTGTCGAACGTCTCGCGCCGGATCTCCGCGCCGCTCTGCAGGTCGCGGAACACGCGGGTCACGGTGATGTCGAACCCCTGGACGCCGGACTGGGGGATGCAGTCGCCGTCGTCGACCTTCTCCTGCACCGCCGGCTGCCGGAAGTTGGTCCGGGCGCCCTCGATGGCCTCGATCTCGTACCGCTTGGTCCCGTAGAAGGTCACCGTGATCGAGCCACCACCGCCGCCCCGAGGCTCCCACTGCGTGTCGACGAAGACGCCGGTGTCGCCGTCGTTGCGCCACTGCAGGTCGATCTGGCCCTCGTAGACCGTGGCTTCGCGGCCGGCCGGGTAGCGGCTGATGTAGAAGCTGTGCGGCTTGTGGTAGACGTCCTCGAGGCCGGCGAAGAAGACCGCGTTGAACATCGTCGTGGCGAACTGGCTGATCCCGCCGCCGACCGCCGTCGACAGCTCCCCGCCGCTGATCACGTTGGCGGGCACGTAGCCCTGCGCGCGGCCCCGTGGGCCGGTGAAGGTGTTGAGGCTGAAGGTCTCGCCGGGCATGACCAGCGCGCCGTCCACCTCCTCGGCCACCACGCGGATGTTGGTGCCGCTGGCGCTGTTGGTCGTCGTGGTGGTGAAGGAGCTGATCTCCTCGCGGATGCCCAGCGCCTGGGCCTCCTCGGTGGTGAGGTCGGCCGGGACCGGGCCCAGCTGGGCGGTCACCGTGCGCGGTGCCGGCTGGGGCAGCACCGCGAGCAGCTGGCCGGCCAGCTCGGCGGGGTCGACCCCCTGGCCGTCGACCGACGGGACGACGGTGACCGAGCCGCCGGAGATCTCGAAGCGGGCGTCCTCGGCCGGGGTGCCGAACTCGGCGAGGTCGTCGCCCGTGGCCTCCTGCAGGTGGGCCGGGTCGACGGCGACGGCGAGGACGCCGTCCTCCTGCGGGGTGAAGGTGAGCGAGGCGGCGATCGCCTCGACCGGGATCTCGGCCGACGTGGCGCCGTCCTGGCTGGTCACCGTGACCGGGGCGGCGAGGGCCGGGGTCACCGTCTCGTCCAGGACCCGCTGCGCCTCCGCGGCGTCCACCGACACCTCGGCGACCTCGACGGGCAGCTCGATGGGGGTGGCCGGGTCCCCGCCCGAGGCCAGGGCGGCCGTGATCGCCTCGGCGGCACCCGCGCGGTCGAGGCTGCGGCCCTGCTCGGGCGTCACGACGGTGGGCGTCGTCCCGTCGAGGGTGATCGTCGCGTCGACGGGGGCGCGGTCGACCTGGGCGGCGATGGCCTCGACCTGGGTGCTCAGCGCGTCGTCCTGCACCGCGAGCACCGGGTCGACCGCCCGGTCGCTGAACAGCGTCACCAGGCGGGTCCAGGGGTTCAGCGGCTGGTCGTCGACGGCGTCGACGGTGCCCTCGACGTCGAGGGTGATCCCCGCGGCGGCGGGGGAGAGGGGCAGCTCGACGTCGTCGGCGACCACGACGTGGTCGGCGCCCACGCGGGGGGCCAGTTCGCTCTGGAGCCGATCCGAAGCGGCGGCGGGGGAGAGCCCGCCGACGTCCACCCCGGCGACGACGGTGTTGCGGGGCACGTCGCCGCCGGCGACCAGCAGGTCTCCGCCGTACGCCGCACCCAGCACGACGACGGCCGCGGCGGGGGCGAGGACGGCCGGGCGCCGCCACCAGGGTCGGCCGGTCGCGACGTCGTCCCCGGGAGGGGGGCCACCGGGGCCGTCCGAGCCGGGGCCCTGCTCTCCGGGGCCCTGCTCTCCGGGGCCGTCCGAGCCGGGGCCCTGCTCTCCGGGGCCCTGCTCTCCGGGGCCGTGCTCTCCGAGGCCCTGGTCGCCGGGAGTCGCCGCGCCGGCGGCCGCCGGCACGGTGTCGTCCGGGCCGGGGGAGTCGGCGGGCAGGGGAGCCGGTGGCAACACCGTGGTCGAGGAGGCGTCGGCGGGCGCGGGGTGGTCGCCGGGCGCCTCACCGGGCGCGAAGCGGATGTCCTGGGTCTCGTGGTCCTCGTCGTCCGGGGGAACGGGAGCTGATCCGGGGGTGGCCGTGTCGGCCCCGACCGGCTCGGCCGCGGGGTCGGCGTCGGCCGGCCGGTCCGCGTCGGTCCCGGGGACGGCGGCCTGCGGGGCATCGGCGGGTGGAGCGGGGACCGGCGCGGGCGCGCCTCCGGGGGCGGTGCTCTCCGGGGTGATCGGGCCGCGGTCACGGGGCACCGGCCGCGTGTCGTCGGACAGCACCGGCTGCCCCAGGCGGACGGTCTCGTCCGGCTCGGCGTGCTCGTCCGGTGAGGCCGAGGGCTGCGGCACGGAGGAGGTGGTCTGTGCAGGCATCGAGGGATCTCCGGGTGGCCGTCGACCGGGGGACCCCGGGAACGACGGAGCCGCCGGTGTCCCGTCCGCATCGAGCGGGGAGGGGACACCGGCGGCGGCGTCGGGTGAGGGCTTCATCGCTGTCTGCGACGATAGCGCCTCGGTCAGTTGCTGAGGCGCTGCTCGCCGTCGGTCTCGATGATGTCGACGGCGATGTCGCGGAGCTTGCCCTCGTACTCACGGGCGTGGTGCCCGCAGAAGACGAGGTCGCTGCCGCTGGCGAGGACCACCCGCACCTTGGCCAGCGCACCGCAGCGGTCACAGTGGAAGGGGACGACGAGGTCGTCGGCGGGCGGGGTCGTCGTCAGCGTCTGGGTCATCTGGGTCATCACTCGCTCTCTACCGCACGGACCCGCGGCTGCGGATCGGCCTCCTGCACAGCGCCAGGATGGATCCCCGTGTTCCCGATCCTGCCGATCGAACGGTGTGACTCGCCGTGTCCGGTGAGGCTGTTTCCGTCTGATGCGGGTGGGGCGGGTCAGCAGGGACGTCACTGGGTGGTGCCGGTCTGTCGTCGTGGTGCCTGTGCTCGTCGTCGTCTCGTGCGCCGGTTCAGTGTCCGGCTGGTGGGTCCGCTGCTGTCTTGACGTCCCCCACGCTACGCCGCTTACCCGGACGGTGACGGCGTACACCGCACTGCCGGCTCATCCGGGTGAGATCGTGACCATCCCGAGATGCGGCCGTCACCCCGCCGCCGACGGGGGACACGCCCGGAACGGCGACGGCCCCGACCCGAGGGGGTCGGGGCCGTCCCGGCCAGGCAGCAGCAGGCCCCGTCCCGAGGCTCACCCCGAGCGTGCGAGGGGTGAGGACGGCGGCCCTGCTGCAGGGTCCCGCCGCGAGCCTGCGAGCGGTGGGGGCAGCGGGGTCCTTGCTCAGTCCAGGTAGTCGCGCAGCACCTGGGAGCGGCTGGGGTGGCGCAGCTTCGACATCGTCTTCGACTCGATCTGCCGGATCCGCTCACGGGTGACGCCGTAGACCTGGCCGATCTCGTCCAGCGTGCGCGGCTGGCCGTCGGTGAGCCCGAAGCGCAGCCGGACGACGCCGGCCTCCCGCTCGGAGAGGGTCTGCAGCACGCTGGTCAGCTGGTCCTGCATCAGCGTGAAGCTGACCGCGTCGACGGCGACCACGGCCTCGGAGTCCTCGATGAAGTCACCGAGCTGGCTGTCGCCCTCGTCACCGATGGTCTGGTCGAGGCTGATCGGCTCCCGGGCGTACTGCTGGATCTCCAGCACCTTGTCCGGGGTGATGTCCATCTCCTTGGCCAGCTCCTCCGGGGTGGGCTCGCGGCCCAGGTCCTGGAGCAGCTCGCGCTGGATGCGGCCGAGCTTGTTGATGACCTCGACCATGTGCACCGGGATGCGGATGGTGCGGGCCTGGTCGGCCATGGCGCGGGTGATCGCCTGCCGGATCCACCAGGTGGCGTAGGTGGAGAACTTGTAGCCCTTGGTGTAGTCGAACTTCTCGACGGCGCGGATCAGGCCGAGGTTGCCCTCCTGGATGAGGTCCAGGAACGCCATGCCGCGGCCGGTGTAGCGCTTGGCGAGGGAGACCACCAGGCGGAGGTTGGCCTCCAGCAGGTGGTTCTTGGCCCGCTCGCCGTCGCGGACGATCCAGTTGAGGTCGCGGCGCATCTGCGGGGAGAGCTTCTGGCCCTCCTCCTCGGCCTGGCGCAGCCGCTCCGCGGCGTAGAGGCCGGCCTCGATCCGCTTGGCGAGGTCGACCTCCTCCTCGGCGTTGAGCAGCGCGACCTTGCCGATCTGCTTGAGGTAGGCGCGGACCGAGTCGGCCGAGGCGGTCAGCTCGGCGTCCTTGCGCGCCTGGCGGAGCGCCTCGGACTCCTCCTCGTCGTCCCACTCGAAGTCGGCGCCCTCGGCGGCGACCTCCTCGGCGGCCGGCTCGGCGTCGGCCACGCCGTCGGGGCCGGCGACCACGGTCTCGTCGATCTTGAGACCCTCGCCGCCGTCGACCACCGCGACCGCGGAGCCGTCGGTGGCGACGGCGGTCAGCACAGCGCCCTCACCGGTGCCCGGCGACGGCGTGATGCTCGGCTTGCGGGAGCCCTTGGCGGCGGTGGTCTTCGCCGGTGCCTTCTTGCGGGCCGGGGCCTTGGCCGGGGCGGCCGTGGCGTCGCCCGCGGATACCGGAGCGCTGGTCCGGGTGGCCCGGGGGGCGGCGGCGACCGTCCTGGAGCGACTCGAGGTGCTCGCTGCGGCTGCTTCCGGTGCTGGCTGGTCGGCGGGCACTCAGGTTCCTTCCCGTGCTGGGTGCGTTCCCCGGGGGGCCGTCTGGCCCCCGGGCAGCGGCCTCGGCCGGCGTCCGGAGCGGAAGAGGTCCCGCCGAACCGACCGGCGTTTGGCCGGTGCGTGAGCGGGGGATGGCTCTCGGCTGGGGAGCGACGGGGCGGGGCTCTCCCATTGTAACGACGGACCTCGCCGAAACCACCGTTGCGGACCCGTCGTGCTCGCCCGCAGGGGGTGAGGTGCCCGGTCCAGGAGCGTTCTCACCCTCCGTGGTGACGGCGGAGCCGCGGGGCAGCGGGTGCCGCGGTCACTGCCCGATGCGCTCGTGCGCGGCGAGCGCCGCACCGACGATGCCGGCGTCGTTGAGCAGTTGCGCCGGGACGACGGGGGTGCGGGTGGACAGCAGCGGCACCCACTTGTGCGCCTTCTTGCTGACCCCGCCGCCCACGATGATCAGGTCCGGCCACACGCCGGCCTCGAGGACGTCGAGGTAGCGGTCCACCCGCTTGGCCCAGTGGGGGTAGCTGAGGTCCTCGCGCTCGCGGGCCGCCGCGGACGCCCGCCGCTCGCCGTCCTCACCGTCGACCTGGATGTGGCCGAACTCGGTGTTGGGCACCAGGACGCCGTCGGTGAACAGGGCGCTGCCGATGCCGGTGCCGAAGGTGAGCATCAGCACGACGCCCTTCTTGTCCCGGCCGGCGCCGTAGCGCATCTCGGCCAGCCCCGCGGCGTCGGCGTCGTTGAGCGTCTGGACGCCGTCGGGCACGACCGCGGCCAGCCCCGCGGCGACGTCGGTGCCCAGCCACGTCTTGTCCACGTTCGCCGCGGTGTGGGCGACCCCGTGCTTGAGGACGCCGGGGAAGGTGACCCCGATCCGCTCCTGCCACTCGAAGTGCCGCACGATCCGCGCCACCACGTCGTAGACCGGCTGCGGCAGGGCCGGTTGTGGCGTCTCGATGCGCAACCGCTCGCCCTGGAGCTCGCCCGTGTCGAGGTCGACCACGCACCCCTTGATCCCGCTGCCACCGATGTCCACCCCGAAGCCCAGCACGCGGTCAATCTAGTGACCGGCGACGCAGGTGGCAGACCCCCTCGGGCAGGATCGGCCCGTGACCCCCGACGCGGACCCCGCGACCCTGCTGGACCTCGCCGTCGCCACCGCGCGGGCGGCCGCCGACCTGGTGGCCCGCGGGCGCGGTTCGGCGGCCGAGCAGGTCGACGTCAAGTCCAGCCCGACCGACGTCGTCACCGCCGTCGACAAGCAGTGCGAGGAGCTCATCACCGGGCGGCTGCTCGGCGCGCGGCCGGACGACGGCGTGCTGGGCGAGGAGGGCGCGTCCCGGGAGGGGCGCAGCGGGGTGCGCTGGGTGGTCGACCCCATCGACGGCACGGTCAACTTCCTCTACGGCCTGCCCGCGTACGCGGTCTCGATCGCAGCCGAGGTGGACGGCGCCGGCGTGGTCGCGGGCGTGGTCCTCAACGCGGCCACGGGCGAGACGTTCACCGCCACCGCCGGGGGAGGGGCCTTCGTCAGCTCCCCGGCGCACCCGGAGCCGGTGCGGCTGCGCGGCAGCCGGCCGGCGTCACTCGGGCAGACACTGGTCGCCACCGGGTTCGGGTACCGCGAGGAGCAGCGGCGGGCGCAGGGCACGGTCGTCGCCCGGTTGCTCCCCGAGATCCGCGACATCCGGCGCTTCGGGTGCGCCTCGCTGGACCTGTGCGCCGCCGCCGCGGGCCGCGTCGACGCGTACTACGAGGAGGGGCTCAACCCCTGGGACCACGCCGCGGGTGCCCTCGTCGCCGCCGAGGCGGGGCTGGTGGTCACCGGGCTGCCGGGGCGCCCGTTCGCCGACCCGCTGGGGATCGTGGCGGCCCCCTCCGTCGCCGAGGAGTTCGTCGCGCTCCTGGACCGGCTGCACGCCCGCTGAGGAAGGACCCCTGCCCCCGCGGCCCCGTCCCGGGCCCCGCCCTGAGCTCGCGAAGGGTGGGGCCCGGGACGGGGTCCTCCCTCAGCAGGCGGCTGCGGCGCTGGAGACGGTGCTCAGGGCGGCGGCCACCTCTTCGGGGCCGGCCAGGCTGTCCGGGAAGACGAACTCCGGGCCGATGACCAGGTCGACCTGGGCGGTGGCCCGGGTGTCGAGGAAGTCACCGGCGCCCTGGAGGAACAGCCCGAGGTAGGCGGCGGCGTCGTTGCCCCGCGGGCCGTGCCGGATCTCGCCCACCCCGGTGACCTCGCGGTCGGTGGGGTCGTTGGCGACCTCGTCGACCACGAAACCGCGGCCCTGCAGCTCGGCGGCGACCTGCTGGGCCAGCCCCGCGGTGTCGGTGGCGTTGAAGACCCGCACCGAGAGCGTGCTCGGGTCCAGTGACGGCGGGGCGGCCGCCGCGGTGGTGCACGCCGCCGCCTGGGCGGCGTCGCGGTCCTGCTCGTCCTGGAGGACGTTCCACCACACGGCGAGCGCGGCCAGGGCGAGCACCAGCAGGAAGATCAGCGGGGGGATGGGCCGACGGCCGCTGCGGGGGCGCACCGCGGGACGGTCGGTCGGCGGCGCGCTCACGGGCTGTCTCCCCCTCGCTTGCTGGTGGTCGGCGGGAGTCTAGGGCCGGACGGCGGCGCTAGATCGCACCGTCGTCCAGAGCGGCGCGTCCCCGCTCCACGCAGGGATCGATGCGCTCTGCGTAGCCGGAAGTGTCCTTGCCGGCCATCGCTCCCGCCTTGGAGCGGGCGACGATGCCGGCGACGATCGCGGCGAACTTGAAGTAGGCGAACCCGACGTACCAGTTGAGGTCGGCGAGGTCCAGGCCGGTGCGGCCGGCGTAGCGCTCGGCGACGTCCCTGCGCGTGGGGAAGCCCGGCAGCGCCGTCACGCTGCTCTGGCCCGCGACGCTCTCCTCGCCGGGCTGGGGCCAGTAGACGAACAGCATCCCCAGGTCGGCGAGCGGGTCCCCGAGGGTGGACATCTCCCAGTCGAGCACCGCCCGGATCCGGCCAGGCGTGTCCGGGTCGAGCAGGCAGTTGTCCAGCCGGTAGTCGCCGTGGACGACGGCGTCCCGCTGGGTGGTCGGCACCGTCTCGGCCAGCCGGGCGGCCAGCGCGTCCAGGCCCGGGCGGTCGCGGTCGCGGGTGGCGTCCCACTGCTTGGTCCAGCGGCGGACCTGCCGGGCCATGAAGCCCTCGGGCCGGCCGAAGTCGCCCAGGCCCACGGCCTGGTGGTCCACCGAGTGCAGGTCGGCGAGGACGTCGACCAGGCCCTCGCCGATCCGTCGGCGCTGGGCGGGCTCGTCGGCGTAGCCGGGCGGGATCGTGTCCACGACGTGCAGCCCCACCACGCGCTCCATCACGTAGAAGGGCGCGCCCAGGACCTCGGGGTCGGTGCACAGGTGGAGGGTCCGGGGGACCGGGACGGGTGTCGGTCCCAGGGCGCTGACCACCTTGTGCTCGCGCTCCATGTCGTGCGCGGTGGCCAGCACGGCCCCGGTCGGCGGCCGGCGGAGGATCACCTCGTCACCGGGTGCCCCGCCGTCGGGCGTCACGACGTACGTGAGGTTGGACATGCCCGCGGCGATGAGGTCGATGCGCACCTGGCGCCAGCGCTCGTCGCCGAAGACCGAGGCCAGGTAGGGCCCCACCACGGACGGATCGGCACCCACGGGAGTCGACACGGCCGCAGGGTAACCTCTGGCGCTCCGCATCCCGTTCGACCCGATCCCGTGCCGATGTGTTCGACCCGTCGCACCGGGCACAAACGGGGACCGCGCGACGTTGGGGGGTCCGCCGGTCAGTCCCGAGCCGGAGTCCCCGTCGCCGGGGGCCGACCGGCGCGGACCGCAGCACCCGGTCGGTGCCCGCTCCCGCGGGTGCCGGCCACCCGACCACCGGTCGCCCCCGGCGACCGGCCAGGACGGCGGCGTTCCGGCGCCGTCGTCAGACGATGCGGGCGCCGACGCCCGAGAGAACCCCGGAGGAGGGGCACACCCCATGGCCACCGACTACGACGCCCCGCGTCGCAACGAGGCCGACGAGCTCGGCGAGGACTCGCTCGAGGAGCTCAAGGCCCGGCGAGCCGAGGCGCAGTCCTCGTCGGTCGACGTCGACGAGACCGACTTCAACGAGAACCTCGAGCTCCCCGGCGCGGACCTGTCCAACGAGGAGCTCACCGTCCGCGTCCTCCCCAAGCAGGAGGACGAGTTCACCTGCTCCCGCTGCTTCCTGGTGCAGCACCGCAGCCGGCTGGCCGCCACCAAGGGCGACCAGCTGTACTGCCGCGACTGCGCCGCCTGAGGAAGACCCCAGGAGGACCCCGTCCTCCCGCCGGAGGAGGCGCCCGTCCCCCTCACGGCCCGCGCGCCCGCGGTGAGCCGTGGGACGGGGCCGCGGCGGACCGGGGACGGGGCCGCCGGGACCCTGCGAGGGGCGGCTCGTCCCCTGACCGCCGCTCGCAGGCGCAGGACGGGCCAGGAGGCGCTCGATCGAGGAGGAGCCGATGACCGAGGACCGCGATCGCACCGCCGCGGTGCGGGACGTCCCGCCGCCGCGCCCGGTGGGGGCGGGCGCGGCCGACACCCCGGCCGAGGAGGGCCCGCTGGCCCGGGCCGGCCGGCTGGTCGCCGACGCGGTCTCCGGCCTGATCGGCGGCTCGGCCGGCGCCGCCACGGAGGACGGGCGCCGGCCGGCCGCCACGATGCTGCGGGAGGTCGTGTCCGCGGTCGCCGCGGCGGCCGGGGCGCGGCTCGGGGCCGGCGCCGACCGGGCTCGCGACCGCGCCGGCGCCGCCGCGGCTGCGGATGCCGACCCCGACCGGGCACCCGGTGCGGTCCTGGGCGACCTGCTCGCGGCCGCGGCCCCGCGGCTGCCCATCCGGGACCGTGCCCGGCTGCGGGCGGCCCACCCCGGGGCGACGGACGACGAGATCGCCGACGCCCTCATCGCCCGCGCCGCCCGGCTGACCGCGGGCATCGGCGCCGCCACTGGAGGTGTCACCGCCGCGTCCTGGTTCGCACCCGCGTCCCTGCTGGCGCTGCCGCTGGAGCTGGGCGCCGAGACGGTGCTCACGGCCGCCGTGGAGGTCGTGCTGATCGGCGAGCTGCACGAGCTGTACGGGCGGCCCGCTCCGGGCGACGCCCGCGCCCGCGCGGGCGCCTACCTGTCGAGCTGGTCGGCGCAGCGCGCCGTCGACGACTCGGCCGCGGTGCCGGCCCTCGGCGTCCTGCTGACCGGTGCCACCCTGCGGACCCTGCGCCGCCGCATGACCCGCCGGCTCGCCCGCACCGTCCCGGCAGCCGCTCCCTTCCTGGTCGGGGCGGCCCTGGGCGGGCGGGGCAACCGCAAGCTCACCGAGGCCCTGGCCCGCCGGGTGCTCGCCGACCTCCGGGCGGCCCGACCCTGACGCGGCCGGGCCAGGCGCGCGGCTAGGGTCGCCGACGTGCCCGACCCCGTCCTGCCCCGCCCTCCCGCGCCGGGACCACCCGAGCCCGAGGGCACCGTCCCGGACGTCGAGGTGCCGGTGCGGCTGACCTCCCCGGCGGACGTCGTCCCCGCCTACGCGCTGCCCGGTGACGCCGGTGCCGACCTCTCCGTCGCCGAGGACGTCGAGCTCGCCCCGCTGCAGCGCGCCCTCGTGGGCACCGGGGTGGCCGTCGCCATCCCGGAGGGCTACGCCGGGTTCGTGCACCCGCGGTCGGGCCTGGCCCACCGGCTGGGGCTGAGCCTGGTCAACGCACCGGGCACGATCGACGCGGGCTACCGCGGCGAGATCAAGGTCAACCTGGTCAACCTCGACCCCACCACGCCGCTCACCCTCCGCCGGGGTGACCGGGTCGCCCAGCTGGTGGTGCAGCCGGTGGTACGGGCCCGGTTCGTCCCCGTCGACCGGTTGCCGGACAGCTCGCGCGGCACCGGCGGGCACGGCTCCACCGGCGGGCACGCGAGCGCAGAGTCGAAGGGGCGCAGCTGAGATGCCGTTCGGACGCCGTCGCAACCGGATCGACCGCAGCCTCCGCGAGCGGGGGGTGCCCCCGGAGCCGCAGCACCGGCCGCGCGAGGTCGAGGAGACCACCGGCCCGTGGGACGACGCCGACGCGCCCGACGACGGCCTCGCCCGCATCGACCTGGGCTCGCTGCGCCTGCCCGCCATCCCGGGGACGGAGCTGCGGGTCGACGTCAACCCGCAGCAGAAGGTGGTGGGCGCGACCCTGCGGATGGGGGAGTCCCTGCTGCAGGTGTCGGCGTTCGCGGCGCCGCGCGCGGCCGGCATCTGGGACGAGGTCCGGGCCGACCTGGCCCGCAGCGCCTCCGGGCAGGGCGGGCGACTGCGGGAGGTGGAGGGGCCGTTCGGGCTCGAGCTGGTCGGCACGGTGCTCGCCGCCGCGCCGGCGCAGCCGGGACAGCCCGCTCCCAAGCCGGTGCGCCGCGCGGCGCGGTTCCTCGGCGTCGACGGTCCACGGTGGTTCCTGCGCGGCATGATGAGCGGGCCGGCCGCCGAGAGCCCCGAGGCGGCCGCCCCGCTCGAGGAGGCGTTCCGGCAGATCGTCGTCGTCCGGGGCAACGAGCCGATGCCGGTCCGCGAGCAGCTGCCGCTCACCCTGCCCCCGCAGGCGGCGGCACAGGTCGCCGCGCAGCAGGCGGCCCGGCGGCAGGCCCCCGGGGGCACGCCGCCGAAGACGGCCGGCCCGCCGTCGGCCCCCGGCGCGTGAGCACCACCACCGCCGCCTACGGGCCGCACCCCGACCAGTTCCTCGAGCTGACCGTGCCGGAGGGCCCCGTCCCCGTGCCGGTGGTCGTGGTGCTGCACGGCGGGTTCTGGCGGGCCGCGTACGGGGTCGAGCTGGCCCGCCCGCTGGCCGACGACCTGGCCCGCGCCGGCTTCGCGGCCGTCGCCGTCGAGTACCGACGCGTGGGTGCCGGCGGCGGCTGGCCGGCGACCCTGGAGGACGTCGCCGCGGCCGTCGACCTGCTGCCCGACCTGGACGACGCCGGCCGGCTCGACCTGACCGACGTTGCCGTCGTCGGCCACTCGGCCGGCGGGCACCTGGCCGCGTGGGTCGCCGGCCGCGGCCGGCTGCCCACGGGGGCACCCGGCGCACGGCCGCGGGTGCGGGTGAGCGCTGCCGTGCTGCAGGCCGGGGTGCTCGACCTCGAGCGCGCCGCCGTGCAGCGGCTGGGGGACGGGGCGGTCCAGGCGCTGCTCGGCGCCGAGCCCCAGGACGACCCGGAGCGGTACGCCGCCGCTGATCCGGTGCGGCTGGTCCCGGCCGGCGCCGACCTGCTGTGCGTGCACGGCACCGCGGACGACGTCGTCCCGCCGGAGCAGAGCGAGCGGTACGCGCGGGCCGCGGAGGCGGCGGGGGAGCGGGTCGACGTGCGCCTCGTGGACGGCGACCACATGGTGCTCATCGACCCCGCGGGAGCGCCGTGGGCCCTGGTCCGCGACTGGCTGCGGGAGCGCGCCACCGCCCGGCGGTCCCGATCTACGCTTCAACCGTGACAGAGACACGTTCGGGCGGTTGGCTCGCGCGGACCTTCCAGCGGCTGACCGCGGACGACCACACCATCGACGCCGAGCGGCTGCGTGCCGGGTCGGCCATGTCCGGCTGCGAGCCGGTGAGCGCCTGTCGCAAGGGCGAGGTCGTCACCGTCACCGGGCGGCTCAAGTCGGTGGTCTACACCCCGCGGGAGACCGTCCCCACCCTCGAGGCCGAGCTGTTCGACGGCTCGGGCTCGGTCACGCTCGTCTGGCTGGGCCGGCGCCGGATCCCCGGCATCGAGCCGGGCCGCACCCTCAGCGCCCACGGCCGGTTCGCCTCCTTCGACGGCCGGCAGGTCATCTACAACCCCCGGTACGAGCTGAGCGCCGGGTGACGGCTGCGCCCGAGGGGGACGGGCGGCCCGGTCCCGGCGGCTCCGAGCCGGCCGACGGCGGGACGGCGCCCGGCCCCGTGGTCTTCGACCGGCACCTCGTCCTGGACCAGCTCGGCGGCTGGCGGGGCATGCTCGACGCGTCCCTGCCCACGGTGGCGTTCATCGTGGGCAACTCCCTCGGCGGGCTGCGGGCCGGGATCTGGTCCGCCATCGGCGCCGCCGTCCTGGTGTTCGGCCTCCGGCTGGTGCGCCGGGAGAGCGTGCAGCAGGCGTTCAGCGGGCTGTTCGGGGTCGCGATCGCCGTCGCCATCGCCGCCGCCTCCGGCCAGGCCCGGGACTTCTTCGTGCCGGGGCTGATCCGCAACGCCGCGCTGGGCGTCGTGCTGATCGGGTCGATCCTGGTGCGCTGGCCCCTGGTCGGGGTGATCGCCGAGTTCCTGGCACCGAGCCACCTGGGCGCGATGGCGTCGCACTCCCTGCCGGGGCTGCGGCGGCGGATCGGCCAGGTGAACGCCACGCTGCACCACCGACCCCAGCCCGACCCGGCCACCGGGCAGCGGCCGCCCGAACCCCGCCCCGAGCGGCACTGGCGCGACGACCCGCGGATGTACCGGGCCTACGCCTGGCTGACGGTCCTGTGGGGCGTCACGTTCCTGGTGCGGGTCCTCGTGCAGTGGGTGCTCTACCGCGCCGACGAGGTCGAGCTGCTCGGCACCGCGTCACTCCTGCTCGGCCTGCCGGTCACCGCCGTGGAGGTGCTGGTGACCCTGTGGGTCGTGGCGCGGCTGCACCGGCACCGCGCCGAACCGGCCGGCCCGGAACAGGAGCCCGGCGGGGAACAGCGCCCCGCCGCCTGACGACAGCCCCGGGAGCATCGCAGCGAGCGCCGGCGAGCGAGGAGCGGACCGGGGCGCGGAGTCAGGCCATGGACGTCGCCTGACGACAGCACCGGGACGGGGTCCCCTCTCAGGCGATCGGCGCGGGGGAGAGCACCTGCTGCAGCTGCTCCTCGACGTCGGCGTGCGTGACGAACAGCAGCTCGTCGCCGACCTCGAGCGGCTCGTCGGGGCTGGGGGTGATGACCCGCTCGCCGCGCAGGATCGCGGTGAGCACCGTCTCCCGCGGCAGCGGCACCTCGCGCAGCGGCTTGCCGGCCCACGGGGTGTCCTCGGCGAGGGTGATCTCCACGAGGTTGGCCGCGCCCTTCCGGAAGCTCATCAGCCGGACGACGTCGCCGACGGTGACCGCCTCCTCGACGAGCGCGGCGAGCACGCGGGGCGTGGAGACGGCGACGTCGACGCCCCAGGCCTCGGTGTAGAGCCACTCGTTGCGGGGGTCCTTGACCCGGGCGACGACGCGGTTGACCGCGAACTCGGTCTTGGCCAGCAGCGAGACGACCAGGTTGGCCTTGTCGTCACCGGTGGCCGCGACCACGACGTCGCAGGTCGCCAGCTGCGCCTCCTCCAGCGAGGAGACCTCGCAGGCGTCGGCCTGGACCCACTCGGCTCCGGGCACCGCCCGCGTGCGCACCTTGCGGCCGTCCTTCTCGATGAGCATCACGGTGTGCCCGTTGGACAGGAGCTCACCGGCGATGGAGCGGCCGACCGCGCCCGCGCCCACGATGGCAACGCGCATCAGTGTTCCCCTCTCTCGGGGCCGCGCTCGACCACCTCGTGCACCCGCTCGGTGATCGCGTCGGTCGAGGCGACCACCAGTTGGTCGCCGTCCTGCAGGACCGTGGCGGGCGTCGGCAGCTGCGCCTCGCCGTAGCGGACCAGCCAGGCGGCGCGGGCGCCGGAGGCGGCCTCCAGCTCGGCCAGCCGGCGGCCCACCCAGCCCTCGGTGACGGTCACCCGCATGAGCAGCACCTGGCCGGTGGGCTCCCGCCACAGCTCGCTGACCTTGACCGACAGCAGCTCGCGGAGCAGCCGGTTCACCGTCCACGGGACGGTGGCCACGCTCGGGATGCCCATCCGCTCGTAGACCTCGGCGCGCTTGGAGTCGTAGATCCGCGCGACCACGTGCTGGACACCGAACGTCTCCCGCGCCACGCGGGCGCTGATGATGTTGGAGTTGTCCCCGCTGCTGACCGCGGCGAAGGCCCCGGCGGAGTCGATGCCGGCGTCCAGCAGCGTCTGCCGGTCGAAGCCGAGGCCGGTCACCTGGCGGCCGGTGAACTCGGGACCGAGCCGGCGGAAGGCCTCCGGGTCCTGGTCGATGACGGCCACGCTGTGGCCGATCTCCTCCAGCCGGCGGGCGATCGCCGACCCGACGCGGCCGCAGCCCATCACGACCACGTGCACTGGGTTCTCCCCGCTCGTGCGCCGGCGCCGTCCGCCCGCGCTGTCGGGCGCGAAGCTACACCCGGCCAGGGGGGACGCCGCCGTCCGCAGCGCCGCACGTCACCCTCGCGGCGGGGGCGCGGGAGCCCCTCCCGTCCGTACCATCGCCGCCGTGCCAACCCTGTCCGACCTCGGACACCTCCCGAAACGGCTGCTCCTCGGCCGTGCCGTCCGCAGTGACCGCGCCGGGGAGTCCCTGCTGCCGAAGCGGCTCGCCCTCCCCATCTTCGCCAGCGACCCACTCTCCTCGGTGGCCTACGCCACACAGGAGATCCTCATCGTCCTGACGCTGGCCGGCACCGCGTTCCTGTACCTCGCGCCGTGGCTGGCGATCGCCGTCGTCCTGCTGCTGGGGACCGTGGTGCTCTCCTACCGGCAGGTGGTCCGGGCCTACCCCTCCGGCGGCGGGGACTACGAGGTCGCGTTCAAGAACCACGGGCAGTTCGCCGGGCTCACCGTGGCCAGCGCCCTGCTCGTCGACTACGTGCTCACCGTCGCGGTGTCGGTCGCCTCCGGCACCGACAACATCATCTCGGCGTTCCCCACGCTCAACGAGCACCGCGTGACGATCGCCGTCGGGCTGGTGGCGCTGCTGGCCGCGGCGAACCTGCGCGGGCTGCGGGAGTCGGGCCGCACCTTCGCCGTCCCGACCTACCTGTTCATCACGGGGATCCTCGTGATGGTCGGGACCGGGCTGGTCCGCGACCTGTTCACCGCCTCCCCGGTGGTCGCCGAGACGGCGGCCTACACGGTCACCCCCGAGCCCGGGTACGAGAACCTGGCCGGGCTGGCGCTGCTGTTCTTCGCGCTGCGCGCGTTCGCCTCCGGCTGCACCGCGCTCACCGGCGTGGAGGCGATCGCCAACGGCGTGCCGGCGTTCAAGCCGCCGAAGAGCCGCAACGCCGCGACCACGCTGGCGCTCATGGGCGGGATCGCCGCGACCATGTTCGCCGGCGTCACCGCGCTGGCGCTGGCCGCCGACGTCAAGTACGTCGAGCACCCCTGCGACCTCGTGGGCTTCGCCGACTGCGAGACCGAGCCGCAGCGGACGGTCATCGCCCAGGTGGCCGCGGCGACGTTCGGCGGCGACACGTCGGTGGGCTTCTTCTACATCCAGGCAGCCACCGCGCTGGTGCTGATCCTGGCCGCCAACACCGCGTTCAACGGCTTCCCGCTGCTGGGGTCGGTGCTGGCGCAGGACCGGTTCATGCCGCGGCAGCTGCACACCCGCGGCGACAAGCTCGTCTACAGCAACGGCATCCTGCTGCTGGCCGGCTTCGCCGCGCTGCTGATGGTCGCGTTCGACGCCGACGTCAACCGGCTGATCCAGATGTACATCGTCGGTGTCTTCACCAGCTTCTCCATCGGCCAGTGGGGGATGGTGCGCCACTGGAACAAGGAGCTGCGCACCGAGACCGACGCCCTGGCCCGCCGCCGGATCCGCCGGTCGCAGGCGATCAACGCCGTGGGCGGGTCGCTGACCAGCGTCGTCCTGGTGATCATCGTCATCACCAAGTTCACCCGCGGCGCGTGGCTGGTCATCCTGGTGATGCCGCTGCTGTTCCTGCTCATGAAGGCGATCAACCGGCACTACTCGCACGTCGCCGAGCAGTTGGTGCCCGACCCCGAGTCCCGGATGCTGCCCAGCAAGGTGCACGCCATCGTGCTGGTCTCCAAGGTGCACAAGCCGACGCTGCGGGCGCTGGCCTTCGCGCGGGCCACGCGCCCCGACGCGCTGACCGCCCTCACGGTCAACGTCGACGACGCCGAGACCCGGGCGCTGCAGTCGCAGTGGGAGAAGTACGACATCCCCGTGCCGCTGACCGTGCTGGAGTCGCCGTACCGGGAGATCACCCGGCCGGTCCTCGACTTCGTCAGGGGCATCCGTCGGGACAGCCCCCGTGAGCTGGTGGTCGTCTTCGTCCCCCAGTACGTCGTGGGGCACTGGTGGGAGAACGTGCTGCACAACCAGAGTGCGCTGCGGCTGCGGGCGCGGTTGCAGTTCATGCCCGGCGTCATGATCACCACGGTGCCGTGGCAGCTGGAGAGCTCGGTCGGCCGGGACGACGACGGCCGCGGCAACGGGCCGGCACCCGGTGACCTGCGGCGGGGGCTGACCGAGCAGACCGAGGCGACCCCCTATGGCTGAGCACCCCCGGTCGACGAGGCCCGCAGGAGGCTGTTGTGGCTGAGCGGCGGCGTCGTCCCGGGCGGCGTCCGCCCCGCCCGGCCCGCCCGGACCGCGGCGGTGGCTGGACCGGCTCGGAGTTCGAGGTCACCGTCGGCCGGGTGGCCCACGGCGGGCACTGCGTGGCCCGGCACGAGGGCCGGGTGGTGTTCGTGCGGCACGCCCTGCCGGGGGAGCGGGTCGTCGTCCGGGTGACCGAGGACCGCCAGCCCGGCTTCTGCCGGGCCGACGCGGTCCGGGTCCTCGAGGCCTCGCCCGAGCGGGTCGAGCGGCCCTGCCCTTACAGCGGGCCGGGGCGGTGCGGCGGTTGCGACTGGCAGCACGTCACGCCGGCCGAGCAGCGGCGGCTCAAGGCGGCGGTGGTCCGGGAGCAGCTGAGCCGCCTGGCCGGTCTGCCGGACGTCGAGGTCGTCGTCGAGGAGCTGCCGGGCGGCCCGCTGCGCTGGCGGTCGCGGGCGCGGTTCGCCGTCGACCGGACCGGCGCGCCCGGCCTGCGCAGGCACCGCTCGCACGACCTGGTGCTGCTGGAGGACTGCCCGATCACCGTCGAGGCGGCCGCGCGCGCGGTGCTGGGCCGCCGCTGGCCCGGCGCCGGGGCCGTGGACGTCGCCGTCGACACGACCGGGACGATCACGACGACCCGGCTCGACCGGCAGGGCCGGGCGCAGTCCACCCGGGTGTCCCGCGCCGGTGAGGACGCGGGTGACGAGGGCGACGGCGCCGAGCCGGCCGGCCGCGCCGCGCGTACCGCGGCGGGGCGGGACTGGGAGGTCGAGGGCACCGGCTTCTGGCAGGTGCACCCGGCCGCGGCCGACGCCCTCGTCGGCGCGGTCGAGGAGTTCGCGGCCGTCCGGCCGGGGGAGACGGTGCTGGACCTCTACGCCGGCGCCGGCCTGTTCGGTGGCGCGCTGGCGCCCGCGGTCGGCTCGGGCGGCCGGGTGGTGTGCGTCGAGGCCGACCCCGGAGCCTGTGCCGCGGCCGACGCCAACCTGGCCGACCTGCCGCAGGCGGAGGTGTGGCAGGGCGAGGTGGACGCCGAGGGGCTGGCCGACCTGCTCGACGAGCTCGGCGCCCCGCCGGACGTCGTCGTGCTCGACCCGCCCCGGGCCGGCGCGGGTCAGGCGGTGAGCCGCGTGCTGGCAGGGGCGGGCCCGCGCGCCGTCGTCTACGTCGCCTGCGACCCGGCGTCCCTGGCCCGCGACGTCGCGGCGTTCGCCGCCGCCGGCTACCGGCTCGCGGCGATCCGCGGGTTCGACGCCTTCCCCATGACGCACCACGTGGAGTGCGTCGCGCTGCTGGTCAGCGACGCCGAGTCGTGAGTGGTGCCGGTGACCGCACCGCGCGGCGTCTCGTGCGGACCGGGGTCCGGGACCCGCGGTGATCGGCGCGGTCGCGGGTCCGGTCCTGCTCGGGGTCCTGGTGGCCTCCACCGGCGTCGAGGAGGCCGCCGAGTTCTCCGTGCCGTGACGGAGCTGCCGCGGCTGGGGTGAGCGCCCCACCGCCGGCGTCCTGTCGCCGTCGCACGGGGCCGGGACGACGTCCCGCACGGACCCGAGCAGGCACCGGCCGCGTCGGCGGAGCCGTCCTGGAGCACTCCGCCCGGTGCGCGCTCAGATGGCGCAGCCGCCGCCGCTGGCGATCGGGGCGGCCGTGACCGGCAGGCCGGGGGCGGGGTCGACGACGACCGGGTGCACGCCGGTCAGCCGGCCCATGCAGCTGTCCGCGGACGACGAGCTGCCGTCGCGCCCGTCGACCCACACGTCCAGCCAGGTGGACGCCGACGACGGGTAGCCGGTGTGGCAGGCGCCGTCCTGCGGGGAGTCCCCGTCGCCGCAGGTGTCCTCGACGATCAGGTAGCGCTTCATCGAGGGGACGTAGAACCGCGTGCCGGCGGCCCAGTCCAGGGTGTGCTGCCCGCCGGCCTTGGAGTGGCCCACCGCGACGGTGATCGGGTCGTCGTAGGTGCCGGTCCCGCCCGCGGTCCGGTGCACCTGGGGGTGGGAGATGCTCGGGCTGCCGGCAGGGGTGTTGTCGAAGTAGGAGTACCCGGTCAGGTAGGCCTGGATCTGCCGTCCGCCGGATGCCGCGGCGGCCGCGGGCTGGGGCGCCGGTGCGGGGGCCGGTGTGGTGCGGCGCGGTGCCGGGGCGGGTTCGGGGGCGTCGTCCGCGACGACCGGCTCGGGCTCGGGCTCCTCGACGACCGGCTCCGGCTCCGGCTCCGGCTCGGGTTCCGGGGTCTCGGCCGGGGTGGGCGGCGTCTCGACCGGGGGCGTCGTGGTCGGCGCGGCCGGGCTGGGGGTGGCCGGCGCGGTGGCCCGGGAGGCGTGTCCGATCGAGCTCTCGCGGTCCGCCGCCCGACCGGCCACTGCGTCCTCGGGCGCCTCTGCCGCGGCCGCCACCTCCGTCGCGGTGAACGAGGCCGGCCGGGAGGCGTCGAGGGCGATCGCGCCGAGCCCCGCGGCGATGCCGACCAGGGACAGGGCGCCGAGGACGGCCGTCGCCGTCCGGGATCCGCGCCGGTTCCGGGGGGAGACGGCAGGGCGGTGCGACGACGGCATGGGTGTCCCCTCGGGGCGGGTCCGGCAATGGGCAGCGCCGCGGCCGCGAGGCCGGGGGACGGAACTCGTTGGAGTCGGTCCAGCGCTGTGCGTCACCGTAGCCTGACCAGGGGAGGTGACGGAAGGGTCCTGCTCGGTTTCTCTCCGTGATCGGGGTCGCGGTCGCCGTCGGGAGGCCCGGAGGGCTCGACTACCGTGCGACGGGTGACCACCTGGGAGTACGCCTCGGTCATCACGGCCAACGACGCCGAGTCGCAGCGAGCCGGGGTGAGCGTGAAGCTCCCCGGCGGCCAGCTCGAGCGGCAGGCCGGTGACACCAGCTCGGTGCTCAACCGGCTGGGCAGCGAGGGGTGGGAGCTGGTCAGCTACCACTCCAGCGGCGCCGGGACCTGGGGCTTCGAGCAGTTCTGGCTGAAGCGGCCCACGTCCGCCTAGCGAGGACGCCGACACGGCGTCCCGCGCCGCGTCGTCGAACGTCTGTTCGACGCGTGCGGCAGGATGGCGGGGTGGACGGGACGCTGCCGCCGGGCTGGCCGGACGCGGTGCGGCCGCCGGGTGCTCCCGACTGGGAGCAGAGCGCGGTCGCCTGGCTGTTCGACCTGGTCCCGCCGGACTACCGGGCGCACGAGGTGCTGCGCCGCTACCCGGTGCTGCTGGCCCGCTTCGCGCGCGACCACGTGACGGCGGGCCTCGAGGCGGCGCGAGCAGGCTGGCGCACCGTGCGCGTGGAGCTCGCCGACGACCTGCCGGCCGACGCGATGGAGGCGGCGATCAGCGCCTACGAGCGCGAGGGCGCCCGTCTGGGAGCCGCCGCGCGCGGGGTCGAGGTGGTCGCCGGGGCGCTGCGCGGCGAACGCTGGGTGCCCCGGTTGTGACACCGGTCCCGGTCGGTCCCGCGCGGTGACCGAGGGCACCGGGAGCCCGCATCCGGCTCCGGTGCTCGACCGGAAGAGCCGGGTGAACGCGGCTACAGTTGATCGGCGGCCGTTGCCGAGCCGTGCACCTGCCGCCGATGGAGAGGACGCTCCCCCCTCGTGTCGCTCCTGCGATCGCTCCGCACCCCCGCCGACCTCAGGGCGCTGACCCCCGAGCAGATGCCGGCCCTCGCCGCCGAGATCCGCGACGCCCTGGTCACCAGCGTCGCCCGCACCGGCGGCCACCTCGGGCCCAACCTCGGTGCGGTCGAGCTGACCATCGCCCTGCACCGCGTCTTCGACTCCCCGCGCGAGCCGATCGTCTTCGACACCGGCCACCAGAGCTACGTGCACAAGATGCTCACCGGCCGCGTCGAGGGCTTCGAGCGGCTGCGCCAGCGCGGCGGCCTCTCCGGCTACCCCAGCCGGGCCGAGAGCGAGCACGACTGGGTCGAGAACAGCCACGCCTCCACCTCGCTGTCCTACGCCGACGGGCTGGCCAAGGCCTTCGCCGTACGGGGGGAGCGGCGGCCGGTGGTGGCGGTGATCGGCGACGGCGCGCTCACCGGCGGCATGGCCTGGGAGGCGCTGAACAACATCGCCGCGGCGAAGGACCGCCCGGTCGTGATCGTGGTCAACGACAACGGCCGCTCCTACTCGCCGACGATCGGCGGCGTCGCGGACGCGCTGGCCACCTTGCGGCTGCGGCCCGGCTACGAGCAGGCCCTGCTGCAGGTGCGCCAGGCGCTGCACCGGGCCCCGGTGCTCGGCTCGGCGCTCTACGACGCGCTGCACGCGATCAAGAAGGGGCTCAAGGACGTCCTCTCGCCGCAGGGCATGTTCGAGGACCTCGGCCTCAAGTACCTGGGCCCGGTCGACGGCCACGACGTCCGGGCGATGGAGTCCGCGCTGCGCCGGGCGCGCTCGTTCGGCGGGCCGGTCATCGTGCACGCCGTCACGACCAAGGGCTTCGGCTACCCGCCGGCCGAGACCGACCAGATCGACGCCTGGCACGCCACCGGCGTCTTCGACCCCGACAGCGGGGCCTGCGCCGCCACGGCCCGGGACTGGACGGCCGCCTTCTCCGACGAGCTGGTCCGGATCGGCACCGAGCGCTCCGACGTCGTCGCGATCACCGCGGCGATGCTGCACCCGACCGGGCTGGCGCCCTTCGCCGAGCGCTTCCCGGACCGCACCTACGACGTCGGCATCGCCGAGCAGCACGCCCTGACCTCCGCCGCGGGCCTGGCGATGGCCGGGCTGCACCCGGTCGTCGCCGTCTACTCGACGTTCCTCAACCGCGCCTTCGACCAGCTGCTCATGGACGTCGCGCTGCACCGCCAGCCGGTGACCGTCGTCCTGGACCGGGCCGGGGTGACCGGCACGGACGGCGCCTCGCACAACGGCATGTGGGACATGTCGATCCTGTCGGTGGTCCCCGGCCTGCGGCTGGCCGCCCCGCGCGACGAGCCGACCCTCCGCGAGGCGCTGCGCGAGGCCGTGGCGGTGACCGACGGGCCGACCGTCCTCCGCTTCCCGAAGGGCGCACCTCCGGTCGACATCCCCGCCCTGGAGCGGCGCGGCCCGGTCGACGTCCTCCGCCGTGGCGCGGCTCCGGAGGTGCTGCTGGTCGCGGTCGGGTCGATGGTGCCGACCTGCCTGGCCGCCGCCGAGCGCGCGGCCGACCACGGCATCGAGGTCACCGTCGTCGACCCGCGCTGGGTCCTCCCGGTCTCGCCCGAGCTGGTCGACCTCGCTGCCGAGCACCGGCTGGTCGTCACCGTGGAGGACGGCGGGCGCGCCGGCGGCGTCGGCTCCACGCTGACCCAGGCGCTGCAGGACCGCGGCTGCGACGTCCCGGTGCGGACGATGGGCCTGCCGCAGGAGTTCCTCCAGCACGGCAGCCGCGGTCAGGTGCTGGCCGACGCCGGGCTCACCGAGCAGGACGTCGCCCGCCGGATCACCGAGTGGACCGCGGTCCTCGCCGAGCGCAGCGAGGGCAGCGTCGCGGAGGCGGTGGAGGAGACCCCGTGACCGACGGGGTCACGGTGATCGCGGAGATCCAAGTCGCGCCGTCGCCGCCCGGTACGCCGGAGGACCCCCACGCACACGTGGAGGCCGCCATCGCCGTCATCCGGGCGTCGGGGCTGCACCACGAGGTCGGCGCCCTCGGCACGACCCTGGAGGGCGAGGCCGACGCGGTGTGGGCGACCCTGCGGGCGGCACACGAGGCGATGCTGGCAGCCGGGGCGACGAGCGGGATCTCGCACGTCAAGGTCGCCACGGTCGACCGGACGATGGAGAGCCTCACCCGCAAGTTCCGCTGACCCCTGGTCGACAGGCAGCCGGCGCCATCCGCGCCGCAGCCGAGCTCGCGCACGGCGTACCACGAGGGAGGACGCGCGGGGATCAGGTCCCCTGGCCGTCGCCGACCGCTGGCGGGCCCGGGACGGCAGCGGTCAGGCGCGGTCGAGTGCGTCGGTCAGCAGGTCGCGGGTGAGCTCGATCTGCCACTCGCGCGCACCGCCGGCGCGCAGGGTCGCCGCCACGCTGTCGGCGTCCCGCGACGGCGGCGGGCTCCACATCAACCGGCGGACCAGGTCGGGGGAGAGCAGGTTCTCCACCGGCACCCGGTGCTTCTCCGACAGCTCCGCCAGGCCGGCCCGGGCGACCTGCAGCCGGGTCGCCGCGGCGGGGTCGCGGTCGGCCCACCGGCTGACCGGCGGCGGGCCGTCACCGGGCTTGCTGTGCTGCGGGAGGTCCGACTCCGGCAGCTCCCGGCCGCGGGCCAGCGCACCGAACCAGGTGCCCACCAGCTTGCGGTTGGCCCGGCCGCGGAAGACCGGCAGCTCGAGCAGGGCCGCCTCCGACCGGGGGTCGGCCTGGACGGCGGAGACCATCGCGGCGTCGGGCAGCACCCGCCCCGGTGCGACGTCGCGGCGCCGGGCCAGGTCGTCGCGGGCCTGCCACAGCGAGCGCAGCATGCCCAACTGCCGGCGGTTGCGCAGGCCGTGGACGCCGGAGGTGCGCCGCCACGGGTCGGGCTTGGGCGCGGGCGGACCGGCGGCGAGGATCGCCTCGAACTCCTGGCGGGCCCACTCGGTCTTGCCCTGCTCCTCGAGGATCGCGGCGAGCGCGTCGCGCAGGTCCACGAGCACCTCGACGTCCAGGGCGGCGTAGACCAGCCACTCCTCGGGCAGCGGCCGGGTGCTCCAGTCGGCGGCCGAGTGGCCCTTCTGCAGCGAGTACCCGAGCAGCGACTCGACGACGGCACCCAGGCCCACCCGCGGCAGCCCGGCCAGCCGCGCGGCCAGCTCGGTGTCGAAGACGCGGGTCGGCACCAGGCCGATCTCGGCCAGGCACGGGAGGTCCTGGTTGGCCGCGTGCAGCACCCACTCGGCGTCGGCGATCGCCTCCTGCACCACCGACAGGTCCGGCAGCGGTACCGGGTCGACGAGCCCGGTCCCCGCACCGGCGCGGCGCAGCTGCACCAGGTAGGCGCGCTGCCCGTAGCGGTAGCCGGAGGCGCGCTCGGCGTCGACGGCCACCGGGCCGGTGCCGGCGCGCAGCGCCTCGGCGTACTCCACCAGCGCGGTCGAGGTCTCGATCACCGGGGGCAGCCCCTCGCGCGGGGCGAGCAGCGGGATGGCCGGAGGAGACGTCGGCTCCTCGTCCGGTGCCGGGATGGGCTCGGTGCTCAGCGCTCGTCCACCTTCTCGCCCGTGTCGTCGACCAGTGCGGTGCCGGGAGCACGCAGCCTGCGCGGAACGGGACCGCAGGAGGCCGGGGAGGGCAGCCGGCGCGGGGCCTGGCGCCCCCGTCGGACACCGATGTTACGGAGTCCCGTCGGCGGGGGGATCGGAGGGACCCAGCAGCCGCACGCCGGGCGGGGGGAGGCCGGCCGCGTTGCCGAGGACGTCGAGCCAGGCGGTGAGGTGGCGGTCGAGCGCGGAGTCCTCGGCCGTCCACGACGCGCGGATCTCGACGTCCACGGAGTGCTCGGGGCCGGCCAGCTCGCCGAACCGGGTCGACGCGGTGCGGGTGACCGTGCCGCCGACGGCGTGGTACGCGGCGCCCGCCTCGGTCAGCGCCTCGGTGAGCCAGCTCCACGCCACCTCGGAGAACATCGCGTCGTCCACCATGTGCTCGTCGGTGGCCGCCGACAGGTAGCCGACGCAGCGGGTCGTGCCGGCCCAGGACTCGTGGCCCGCGGGGTCGTGCAGCACGATGAACCGCCCGCTGGCGACCTCGACCTCCTCGTCGCCGTCCAGCTCGGTCACCAGCGCGCCGATGGCGTGGGCGTAGGGCGCCAGCCGCTGGGGCGCCGGGATGTGCTCGAGCTGGATCTCCGGGCGGACGGTCACGCCGGCCAGCGCCTGCAGGGCAGCGCGGAACTCCTCCGGGGGATCGTCGCCGGGGCGGTCCCCCGGGCCGCGCCCGGCGCCGGCCAGGCTGGAAGGCTCCACGCTCGCAGGGTAGGACCAGAACCGGGCCCGCGCCGCAGGCGCGCCGCACCGTTCTGGGAGGATGGACGGTCGTGACCCGCGCTGGCGACCCCCGGACCCTCCCCGCCGACTCGGACCTGGTCAGGGCCGCCCGCGGCCTGCCGGTGTCCCGGACCCCGGTCTGGTTCATGCGCCAGGCGGGGCGGTCGCTGCCGGAGTACCGGGCGCTGCGGGCCGGCACCCGCATGCTCGAGGCCTGCCAGGACCCCGACCTGGTCACCGAGATCACCCTGCAGCCGGTGCGCCGGCACGGGGTGGACGCCGCCATCCTGTTCTCCGACATCGTGCTGCCGCTGGTGGTGGCCGGGATCGACATCGAGATCAAGCCCGGGGTCGGCCCGGTCGTCGCCTCCCCGGTACGCACCGTCGCCGACGTCGACGCGCTCCCGCCGCTGGAGCCCGAGCGGCTGGCCTTCCTCGAGACGGCGGTGCGCCGTCTGGTCGCCGAGCTGGGGTCGACCCCGCTCATCGGCTTCGCCGGCGCGCCGTTCACCCTGGCGACCTACCTGATCGAGGGCGGGCCGTCGAAGGAGCACGCCCGCACCAAGGCGTTCATGTACGCCGAGCCGGAGGCCTGGACCCGCCTGCTGGACCGGCTGGCGGTCTCTGCGGCGACGTTCCTCCGCGCCCAGGTCGACGCCGGCGCCTCCGCCGTCCAGCTGTTCGACTCCTGGGCCGGCGTGCTCTCGGCCGCCGACTACGCCGAGCGGGTCCTGCCGCACTCGCGCGCCGTGTTCGACGGGCTCGGCGACCGCGACGTCCCGCGGATCCACTTCGGCGTCGGCACCGGGGAGCTGCTGGCGCTCATCGGGGACGCCGGCGCCGACGTCGTCGGCGTGGACTGGCGGGTGCCGCTGGACGAGGCGGCTCGCCGGGTGGGGCCGCAGCGCTCCCTGCAGGGCAACCTCGACCCCGCCGTCCTGCTGGCCGACCGGGGGACCGTCGACCGGGAGGTGCGCCGGGTCGTCGAGCAGGGCCGGGCCGCCCGCGGGCACGTGTTCAACCTCGGTCACGGCGTCCTGCCGGAGACCGACCCGGGCGTGCTCACCCACGTCGTCGAGCTGGTCCACGAGCTGACCGTCCGATGAGCCGGCTGGTCGTCGTCGGCGCCGGGATCACCGGCCTGGCCGCGGCGTTCGAGTGGCGTCGCCGGCGCCCCGACGACGAGATCGTCGTGCTCGAGGCCGGCGACCGGGTCGGCGGCAAGCTGGGCCGCGTCGAGCTGGCCGGACACTGGTACGACACCGGCCCCGAGGCGATGCTCGCCCGGGTGCCCGAGGCGGTGCAGCTGGTGGAGCGCCTGGGTCTCGCCGACCGGCTGGTCGCCCCGGCCACGACGCAGGCGGCCGTCGTCCTGCCCGACGGGCGCTTCCCCCTGCCGGCCGGGACGGTCCTCGGCGTCCCCGCCTCGGCCGACGGGCTCGACGGGGTGCTGACGCCGGACGGCGTGGCCCGGGTGGCCGGCGAGGCGCAGCTGCCGCCGCTGACCCTGGACGGCGACGTGGCGGTGGGGGCGCTGCTGCGCGAGCGGCTCGGCGACGAGGTGGTCGACCGGCTGGTCGAGCCGCTGCTCGGCGGGGTGTACGCGGGGCGGGCCGACGAGCTGTCCCTGACCGCCACGATGCCCGCCCTCGCCGCGCACCTCCCGCGCCAGGGCTCGGTGCTGGCCGCGGCCGCCGCCGCCCGGGACGCCGGCGCGCGCAGCCGGTTCGACGCCGACGGGCCGGTGTTCGTGACCGTGTCCGACGGCATCGGCGGGCTCCCCGACGCGCTGGTGGCCGCCGCGCGGGCCGACGTCCGGCTGCGGACCCCCGCGCACGCGCTCACGCGGACGGCCACCGGGTTCGAGCTGTCGGTCGGCCCGGTCGCGGCCCCCCAGCGGCTGACCGCGGACGCCGTGCTCGTCACCGCCCCGGCGCCCAAGGCCGCGCGGCTGCTCGGGCAGGTGGCGCCGGCCGCGGTGGAGCCGCTGCAGGGCATCCCGTACGCGTCGATGGCCGTGGTCGCGATGGCCTTCCCCGCGCAGGAGGTCGCCGCCGGGTCGGGCCTGCTCGTGCCGCCGGTGACCGGCCGGCTGGTCAAGGGCGTCACGGTGTCGTCGGCGAAGTGGCCCCACCTGGCGGGGGAGCACCTGCTCGTGCGCTCGTCGGTCGGCCGGTTCCGCGACGAGTCGGAGCTGCAGCGCACCGACGAGGACCTCACCGCGGCCGTGGTGGCCGACGTCGCCGACCTCCTGGGACTGTCCCGCCCGGAGCCGGTGGCCACGCGGCTGGTGCGCTGGGGCGGCGGGCTGCCGCAGTACCTCGTCGGGCACGCCGACCGGGTGGACGCCGTCCGGGCCGCGGTGAGCGACGTGCCCGGGCTGGCGGTCGCGGGCGCGGCGTTCCGCGGCGTGGGCGTGCCCGCCTGCATCCGCGACGCGTACCACGCCCTCGACGCGCTGGGCTGACCCTCAGGGTCCGCGCCGCTCGGCGACCGGCCGCTCGTCGCCGTCCTCCCGGTACAGGACGACGACGTCGTGCCCCAGCGCGTCGAGCTCGTGCTGCAGCGCGGAGGCCAGGTGCAGCCCGTCGCGGGTCCACGCCGCCCACTCGACCTCGTCGTCGGCACGGTGCTCGGGCGGGGGCGGGCCCCAGTCCCACCGGGCCGCGTGCTCCGCGTACCGCTCGTTCCAGCCGGTCAGCCGGGCGGTCAGCTCCGCGGAGATGCCCAGCGTCCCCGGCTCGACCTCGCCGACGCCGCCGGGGGAGCGGTCCCAGAGGAACGCCCCGCCGTGCTCGGCCATGAGCAGGACGACGGGAGGCGGCCGCCCGTCCCCGTCCTGCTGCATGCGCGCAGTCTCCCCACCCGCGCAACCGGCGTCCGGAGCCCGCGCGCGAGAATGGGCGCATGAGCGAGCAGACCGACCAGCGCAGCATCGGCAAGCGGGCCAACGACCTCAACGCGACCATCCGCTACACGATGTGGTCGGTGTTCCGGCTGGCCCGCCCGCTGGGCGACGAGGGGCGGCAGCGCGTCGCCGACGAGGTGGTCGAGCTCGTCGCGGAGCTGGCCGGCAAGGACGTCGTCGTCCGCGGGACCTACGACGTGAGCGGCCTGCGGGCCGACGCCGACCTCATGGTCTGGTGGCACGCGCCGTCGGCGGAGGCGCTGCAGGAGGCCTACACCCGGCTGCGCCGCACGGCGCTGGGCCGGCACCTGGAGCCGGTGTGGTCGCAGCTGGCGCTGCACCGGCCGGCGGAGTTCAACCGCAGCCACATCCCGGCCTTCCTCGCCGACGAGGAGCCGCGCCGCTACGTCTGCGTCTACCCGTTCGTCCGGTCCTACGAGTGGTACCTGCTGCCCGACGAGGAGCGCCGGGCGATGCTCGCCGAGCACGGGCAGATGGCCCGTGGCTTCCCGGACGTGCGCGCCAACACCGTCGCCTCGTTCGCGCTGGGCGACTACGAGTGGATGCTGGCCTTCGAGGCCGACGAGCTGCACCGCATCGTCGACCTCATGCGCGAGCTGCGGGCCTCGGCGGCGCGGCGGCACGTCCGCGAGGAGGTGCCGTTCTACACCGGCGTCCGCAAGCCGGTCGCCGAGCTCGTCGCCGACCTCCCCTGAGACCTCCCGCGACGATCATGGAGTTCGGGAAGGGACACCCCGTCGACGCGGGGCGAGTCGCTTCCCGGACTCCATGATCGCGGGTCAGGACTGGGCGGGCTCGAGTCGGATCGACACGCTGTTGATGCAGTAGCGGTCGCCGGTGGGGGTCTGCGGGGCGTCCTCGAAGACGTGGCCCAGGTGGCTGTGGCAGGTGCCGCAGAGGACCTCGGTGCGGACCATCCCGTGGCTGCGGTCCTCGCGCAGGACCACGTTGTCGGCGGTCGTCGGCTCGTAGAACGACGGCCAGCCGCAGTGCGAGTCGAACTTCGTCTCGGAGCGGAACAGCTCCGCCCCGCACGCCCGGCAGGTGTAGACGCCCTGCGTCTTGGTGTCGACGTACTCACCGGTCCAGGGCCGCTCGGTGCCGGCCTGGCGGAGGACGGCGTACTCCTCCGGGGACAGCTGCGCCCGCCACTCCTCGTCGCTCTTGGTGACCTTCGGCTGGTTCTCCGCGGACGTCGTCATGCGCTCCACCGTACGACGCCTGAAAGCGCCGGTCAGCGGCCCAGCCCGGCCTCCCGCGCCCGCACGATCGCCTGCGCCCGGTCGGTGACCTGCAGCTTGGTCAGCACGTTGGAGACGTTGTTGCGCACCGTCTTCGGCGACAGGTACAGCGCCGCGGCGATCTGCGCGTTGGACCGCCCGGCCGCGACCAGGTCGAGCACCTCCCGCTCGCGCGCGGTCAGCTGGGGGAACGCCGTCTCCGGGCCGGCCGGCCCAGCCGCGAAGAACTCCGCGATCCGGCGGGCCAGCGCCGCGCCGAACACCGCCCCGCCGCCGGCCACCGTGGTGATCGCGCGGACCACCTCCTCCTGGTCGGCGCCCTTGAGCAGGTAGCCGCGGGCCCCGGCGCGGACCGCGGCGAAGACGGTGCCGTCGTCCTCGCTCATGGTCAGCACCACGACGCCCACGGACGGCGACTCGGCGGTGATCCGCCGGGTGGCCTCGATCCCGTCGAGGACCGGCATCTGGACGTCCATCACCACGACGTCGGGCTGCTCCTCGCGGGCCAGTTCCACCGCCGCGGCGCCGTCGGCGGCGGTGCCCACGACGGTCAGCCCCGGCACCGAGCCGAGCAGCACCGCCAGCCCGTCGCGGTAGACCGGGTGGTCGTCCACCACGGCGATCCGCAGCGGTTCCTCCGGCTCAGCCACGGGACCTCCCTCCGTCCGCGGGCAGCACCGCCCGCACCACCGTGCCACCCTCCGGTGGGCAGCTCACCGAGCAGCGGCCGCCGAGCTCCGCGGCGCGCTCCCGCAACGACACCAGCCCGACGCCGGCCGGCGCGGCCGGGTCGATGCCGACGCCGTCGTCGGCGACGGTGACGACCAGCGCGCCGTCGCCGTCGCAGGCCAGGGACACCCTCACCGCGGTCGCCGACGCGTGCCTGGCGACGTTGGCCAGCGCCTCGGAGGCGATCCGGTAGGCGGCCACCTCGACCGCCGCGGGCAGGTCGGCGAGCTCCCCGGCGTCCACGGTGACGGCGACCCGCGGGGCCAGCAGCCGCTCGGCCTGCTGGCGCACCGCGCCGGCCAGGCCCAGGTCGTCGAGTGCGGGCGGGCGCAGGTCGTGCACCAGCCGGCGGACGTCGCCCAGCGCCGCGGAGACGTCGTCCCGAGCCTGGCGCAGCAGCCGGTCGGCGTCCTCGGGGCGGGACGCGGCCAGGTTGCGCGCGGTGTCGATGCGCAGGACCACGGCACCCAGCGAGGGCCCCAGCCCGTCGTGCAGGTCGCGGCGCAGCCGGCGGCGCTCCTCCTCCCGCGCGGCGACCAGCTGCTCGCGGCTGGCCTGCAGCTCGGCGGCCAGCGCGCTGGCCCGCGCCGCCGCCGCGGCCTGCCGGACGACGTCGGCGAGCAACCGCTCGTCCCGGTTGACCAGCTGCGCGCGGACGCCGTCCCGCGGGAGCAGCAGCCGGCCCACCTCCTCGCCGCGGTAGGCGATCGGCAGCGACTGCACCGCGGCCGGGTGCAGGCCGGACTCCGCCAGCAGCTGCTGCCCCCCGGGCTGGTCGACCTCGACCCCCACGTACGGCGAGCGGAAGGCCTCGGCGATGCCGGCCGCGACCGCCATGAGCTGCTCCTCGGCGCCGTCGGTGCGCTCGAGCCGCTCGGCCAGGCCCGAGACGACGCGGTAGGGGTCCTCCCGCTCGCCCAGCACCCAGCGCCGCACCAGCCGCCACGCCTGCGCGCGCAGCGGCACGTAGAGCCCGGTGACGACGAGCAGGGCCAGCAGGGTGGCGTCCCGGTCGCCGAGCCGGTCCCCGAGCAGCGCGCCGGCGGCGGCGATCACCGCCAGGTCGAGCAGGACGACGGCGATGGCCAGCCCGCCGTAGACGAGGGTGCCGCCGAGCAGCCGGTCGACGTCCACCGCCTGGGGACGCAGGACGCCGACGGCGATCGCGGCGCCGGTCAGCGTGACCGCCACGGAGAGGGCGAACGACGCCTCGTCGCCGGGGACGAACATCGTCGTGACCATCACCAGCAGGTCGACGACGGCCGCCCACAGCAGCCACCGCATCCGCCGCCGCTCCTCGCCGCCGGCCCGCCGGTACCGGGAGACGACGGCCGCGACCGGGACGACCACGCCCAGCAGGGCCGCGGGGAAGGCCAGCTGCAGCAGCGGCAGGGCGACGGCCTCGGGCAGCGGCAGGCTGGTGGGGTCGAGGTCCAGCGAGCGGTAGATCGCGGGGGTCTCCGAGCCGGCGCGGGCGTCGGCGATCTGCGACGGCACCACCAGCAGCAGCGTCGGCAGCAGCGCGGTGGACGCCAGGCTGAGCACGGCCACGGGGCGCCAGCGCCCGGCCGGCAGCCTCCCGTCGGGGTAGAGCAGGAGCAGCAGGGGCAGCCCGAGCAGCAGCCAGGCACCGAAGCGGTTCACGAACCAGAAGGACGCCGTGGCACCGGGCAGCGGCGGGTCGTACTGCAGCGCGAACGTCAGCCAGGACTGCGCGACGCCGTCCAGGGCCCACAGCAGGCCGGTGCCCCCCACCACCCAGGAGACGGCGTTGCCCGGCACGCGCCGCAGGAGGAGGGCGGCGGGCACCGCGAGCCCGACGGCCGGCAGCCCGATGATCCAGCCCGGTGTGGCATGGGCGGCCTCGCGAGCGGTGGCCGGGGTCAGCACGTCGAGGACGGTGGCGCCGACCGCGGCCACCACCGTGACGGTGACGAGCAGTCGGCCGAGCAGTCGCAGCCTCGCCGTCGGGCCCTCGTGCGGGCGCTCCGGTCGCGGCGCGGGAGGGGGCTCCGGCGCCGTGGGGGTCGACCCGGCGACCGGGACTCCTGCCTGCACGCGCGAGATCCTCGCCTGCCGGCGTCCCGGCCGTCACGAGGCAGGCGTCCCGTGTCGCCCGGGACGACGACGGGGACCGGATCGAGGGCGCCGCGCCCTGGCTGCCCGGGACGGCGCCCCGAGACGGTTCTCCCAGGCGGTGCACAGGGCACCGCGACCACGACCAGGGAGACCCGATGTCCCTCAGCACGACGCCCGCGCCGGCCCGCACCGACACCGCCGCGGTCCCGAGCACCCCCACGCCCCGGACGGCGTCCACCCGGGCGGTCCGCCGGGCCGGCATCGCGGTCGCCGTGGGGTCGTCGGCCTGGGCCGGCTGCATCCTGGCCTTCGGCTTCAACGGCGAACCCGGCTGGCAGAACGTCGTCTACGAGATGTCGGGGCTGCTGTTCCAGATCGGCCTCGTCGCCCTCGTGACCGTGCAGCTGCGCACCGGCGCCATCGGCACCGGCAAGCTCGCCCGATTCCTCCTCCACACCGAACACGTGCTGCTCGGCCTGGCGATGGTCTCCACCGTGCTCTACGCGCTCATCCCGCAGTACTACGAGGAGCCCTGGTTCCTCGCGCTCGACGCCTTCTGGCCCATCTCGATGATCGGCATGTTCCTCATCGGCATCCGGATCGCGATCGCGGGCCGCTGGACGGGCGCCGCCCGCTTCTGGCCGCTCGGTGCCGAGAGCTGGGCGCCGGTGAACATCCCGATCGCCCAGGCCCTCCCGACCCTGTCGCCCTACGTCGCCGCCGGTCACCTGCTCGTCGGCTACGCCGCACTCGGCGTCGTCCTGGCCCTGCGCCCCGAACTGACGGGTGCCCGCGACTGAGGAAGGGCCCGGCGCCCCGCCACCCCGTGACCCCGGGTGGCGGGGCGCCGCCGTGTCCGGCGGAGACTGGGCCGGTGAGCTCGCTGGACACGCCCCTGCCCGACGTCTGGTTCACCCGCGACCTGCCGGTGCTGCGAGCGATCGCCCGGCTGGTGGACGAGCCGAGGTACGGCGGCGCCCCGTACCTGGGGCAGGTGGTGCCGGCCAGCGGGCTGCCCAAGCCGGAGGTCGTCGCGGCGGCGCGGGCGCTGGTCTCGTCCGGCTACGTCGAGGCGCTGACCAACTACGCCGGGGAGATCGTGCGGTTCACCGGCATCTCCCCGGAGGCCCGCCGGCTCACCGGGCTGTGGCCGACGCCGCAGGGGGAGTGGGACCGGCTGCTCGAACAGCTCGCCGCGCGGGCGGAGAAGGCCCCCAGCGACGTCGAGCGCGCCCGCTGGCGGGCGTTCGCCGACGCCGCGGCCGCCGTCGGGCCCGACGACGGGGCGCTGCTGATGTCGGCGCTCATCGGCGGCTACGTGCCGCGGGCACGCTGACCCCGGACGCGACAGCGCCCCCGCCCGGCGAACCGGACGGGGGCGCTGCGACTGATCAGGAGATCAGAGCGGGTTGACGTTCGCCGCCTGCGGGCCCTTCTGGCCCTGCTCGATGTCGAACGAGATCCGCTGGCCTTCGTCGAGCGAGCGGTACCCGCTGGTCTGGATGGCCGAGTAGTGGACGAACACATCCGGTCCGCCACCGTCAGGGGTGGCGAAGCCGAACCCCTTCTCCGCGTTGAACCACTTGACAGTTCCTTCGGGCATTGCTCGCTCCTAGCTGAGGTGGTGCATCGGGGTCCTGCCATAGCGCAGGGCCTTCCCGACGCCGACGACCATAGCCGCCGAAGGGCGCTCGCGGGGGAGGGGGCAGCCGCCGGGGAGTTCCAGCCGGGTCTTGCGGGAATCGTGCGACTCCCTCGTGGGGAGCCTGCGGCGCGCCCCGGAGAGTCCTCGGTGCCGGGACGGACCCGGCGTCGACCACCGAGGAACGGACTCCCGCCATGACCGCCGCCCCGCTCCCCACCACCGCCTTCGCCCTCCGCGACATCGAGGACCTCGCCGAGGCCGACCTCGAGGCCGACCTCGCCGAGCGCATGGCGGCGGCCGGCTGGGTGCTGAGCGCGCCGGCCGACGTGCAGGCGCTGGCGCAGTCGATCGGCGAGGCCGCCGCGGACGCCGTCGCCGCCCACACCCTCGACCCGTGGGCGGTCGCCCTGCTCGGCTGAGCCCGACGGCCGGGGACCGCCCGGCGACCCTCCGCGCCGTGGGTGCGCCGTCCCCGCGCGGTGCGGCGAGGTCGGCGACGACACCGCGCAGCCGGCTCAGAGCAGGCGGCCGGGTTCCTCCGGGAAGGCGCGGCCGGACGACGGCGCCCCCGAGTAGTCCGGGTCGCGGACCGGGGACGACGGAGCGCCCACGGGCAGCGCCAGGGGCTCCGCACGCCAGGACGGGACCTCGATCGGCGGCTGCTCGGCCCAGTACTGCTCGGCCGCCCGCTCCCGCTCCTCGCGGCACTCCCGGACGGCGCGCCGCCAGCGCCGGCCGCCGACGTCGACCCCGACGAGGACGGCGATGCCCACGGCCACGGTCAGGCAGGCGTTGGCCACCGCGGTGGCGACGTCCAGCGGGGTCAGCTGCGGCCACCCGATGGTCTCGAGCTGGTGCCCGACGATCTCGACGAGGACGTAGAGCACGCCGTACACCAGGAACGACACCCGCACCGCGCTCACCTCCGCCCGAAGGAACCGACGCCCTCCCAACGGCAGGTCCGGTACCCGGGTGCAGGCTGGACGGTGCCCGGACGGGCTCCGCTCACCCTCCCGGGTGAGGGCTCAGGGCTGCAGGACCTCGTTCCACGGCCGCACCGTCCAGCTCGCGACCACCCCGTTCCGCACGAACGGGTCGCCGGCGATGAACTCCTCCGCCGCCTCGCGCGTGGTGAACACCCCCATCGCCTCGCCGTTCATCGGCTCGTCGAAGGTGCCGACCATGAGCAGCACGCCGCGGTCGCGGAACTCGTGCAGCCGGGCCACGTGCGCCGGGCCGTGCTGCTGGGCCAGGGGCAGGAAGTCCTCGACCGCGCGGTAGGTCATCACGTACTTCATGGCCCGGCATCCTGGCCCCCACCCCCGACCGTCCGGGCGGTTCGCGGCCACGCCGGGCGGTTGCCGGGCACGCCATCGTGGTCCTCGTGGCCCACGAGGGCGTCGAACAGCTGGTCGGTGCGCCGGGAGAGGACCGCGCGCAGCGGCCGGGCCCGCGTGACCGGTCCCGGGCAGCGGCCGAGCGATGAGTTCCACCGGTCGACGCCGTCCACCCCATGACCGACACCGGCCGACCGAGGAGATCGACCTGATGGGCCACACGACGAACGCCGAGCTGCTGGACGCCTCGTTCACCGCGGCCATCCAGGAGGACGGCGCCTTCCCGACCTACCTGGAGCTCGCGGACTCCCACGAGCTGCTCGGCACGCGTCGCGCCGTCAAGGTCACCGGCACCCTCGACGGTCATCCGTTCGAGGCCACGCTCATGCCCTCGGGCCGGGGTCCGCACTGGCTGCCGCTGCGGTCGGCGCTGTGCGAGCTCATCGGGAAGGCCCGAGCCGGCGAGCAGGTCGACGTCCACCTGCGGCAGCGGGTCAGCTGAGGCCCGCGCAC
The DNA here is from genome assembly GCF_054050095.1 of Geodermatophilus sp. SYSU D01105. Taxonomy (NCBI): domain Bacteria; kingdom Bacillati; phylum Actinomycetota; class Actinomycetes; order Geodermatophilales; family Geodermatophilaceae; genus Geodermatophilus; species Geodermatophilus sp. SYSU D01105. Next base: position 85,257 of record NZ_JBJGYR010000011.1, on the reverse strand, counting down.
CGTGACGAGGACCCCCGAGGCACCGCGCCGGCTCCGCGGCGCGGACGCGTGGGCGCTGGTCTCCGCCGAGCGCGCCGCCCTGGCGGACGATCTGGCGGACCTGGGCGACGAGCAGTGGGCCACCCCCTCGCTGTGTGAGGGACTGAGGTGCGCGAGGTGCTCGCCCACCTCACCGCGGCCGCGACGCTGGACCCGGTGCGGTGGATGGCGGGCGTCGTCCGCGCCCGGTTCGACTTCGACCGGCAGGTGGCCGACCGGCTGGCCGAGCAGCTCGGGAGGACGCCGGCCGAGACACTGGCCCGCTTCCGGCGCGTGGTCGGCAGCACCACCAAGCCGCCCCTGCCGACCGTCGCCATGCTCGGCGAGGCCGTCGTGCACGGGGAGGACATCCGGCGACCGCTCGGCCTGCGCCGACGTCAGCCGGTCGAGGCGGTCGCCGCGGTGGCGGAGTACTACGCGGGCTCCGACCTCGTGGTCCCCGGCAAGCGGCGGATCGCGGGTCTGCGGCTGGCCGCCGTCGACGGGCCGCTCGCCGTCGGGTCGGGTCCCCTCGTCGCCGGCACCACCCTGGCCCTGACCATGGCGATGGCCGGGCGGGCCGGCTACTGCGACGAGCTGCACGGGGACGGCGTCGCCACGCTGCGCTCCCGCTGCCGGTCGGTCACCTGACCCGCCGGGCACATCGGATCTCGGCGCGGGCCGACGCCGGAACGAGCCCGCCGGTGGGTCGGGCAGCCGCGAGGCGTCGTCCAGGGCGGGCCACGGTGGTCACCGACCCGACGCCGCCGGCTCGGCGGTCGCGCCGTCCCGGCCCGCCCTCTCGAGCGGCCGCCCGGGACCGGGACCGCGTCCCGGTCCGCGGTCGGCGACCTCGACGAGGGACGACACGTCCTTCCCCACGAGCGTGTCCCACGTCGTGTGGTCCTCGCTCGCCGGCAGGTCGACGTAGAAGGGCACCGCCACGACGGCCGCGCCGGCCGCGACCCCGGCGGCCACGCCCGGCGGTGAGTCCTCGAGGACGACGCAGCGGGTGATGTCGACACCGAGGAGCTGCGCGGCCCGGAGGTAGGCCTCGGGGTCCGGCTTGCCCCGGGCGACCTCGTCACCGGTGACCACGACGTCGAACGCGTCGAAGGGGATGTTCGCGACCACGGCGTCGGCGACGGTGCGGAAGGACATCGTCACCAGGCCGGTGGGGATGCCGGCGGCCCGGACCGCCGCCAGGAGCTCCAGCGCTCCGGGCCGCCACGGGATCCCCGTGGCCAGTCGTCGCTGCACGTCGGTGAGCACGTCCGCGACGATCGCGGGGGCCCTGTCGCGGGCGCCGGCCGCGATCGCGATCGCGGCCATGTCCCACAGGTTCGCCCCCACGAGGGCGACGTGGTCCTCGTCGGTCAGGACGCCTCCGGCCGCGGTCACCAGCCCGGTCACGGCGTCGGTGAAGTACGGCTCGGTGTCGACGATGGTGCCGTCGAGGTCCCAGAGCACCCCGGCGGGGAGGCTCACCGGGCGACCGTCGCCGCGCAGAGCGTCAGTGCCTCGTCGAGGCGCTCCAGCAGCAGCGCGACGTCGGAGTCGCTGTAGGTGAGCAGCGGGCGGATCTTGAGGACGTTGTTGTGCGGCCCGGCGACCGAGACGAGCACCCCCAGGTCGCGCAGGGTGTTGACGACGGCGAGCGCCAGCGTGCTGTCCGGCGTCCGGGCCTCGCGGTCGGCCACGATCTCGACACCGAGGAACAGGCCCGCCCCGCGGACGTCGCCGATGGCGGTCTGCCGCTCGGCCACCGCGCGCACGCCGCTGCGGACGACCTCGCCCAGCTCCTCCGACCGGGCGGCGAGGCCCTCACCCTGGATGACGTCGAGCACCACCTGCGCGGCCGCGATCGGGACCGAGCTGCCGCCGAAGGTGTTGAAGTAGGGCACCTCTGCGCCGAACCGGCCGACGGACTCCCGCCGGCCCACCATCGCCGCCACCGGGATGCCGTTGCCCATCGGCTTGCCCAGGGTCACCAGGTCGGGCAGCACGCCGTGCCGGGCGAAGCCCCAGAAGGCGGCGCCGGTCCGCGCGAACCCCGGCTGCACCTCGTCGGCGATGAACAGGGCGCCCGCCGCGTGGACGGCCCGGACCGCCGGCGCGAGGACGGCGGGGTCGGAGAGGACCCCGTCGGAGGCGAAGATCGTGTCGGCGAGGAACGCCGCCGGCCGGATCCCACGGCTGCGCAGCCCGTCGAAGGCGGCGGTGATCTGTGCGGCGAACCAGGCGCCCAGCTGGTCCCCGCCACCGAGCCGGTAGGCGTCCGGCGCCGGGACGACGGCGGTCGAGGGTCCGAGCGGGTGGTCCCTGCCCATCGCGGGGGAGACCTCGGCGACCAGCGCGGTCGTGCCGTGGTAGGCCTCCGCCGTCACGACGACCCCGGTCCCACCGGTGGCGTGGCGGGCGACCCGGAGGGCCAGGTCGTTGGCCTCCGACCCGCTGTTGGTGAACATCACCGTGTCCAGCGCGGCGGGGAACGTGGCCAGCAGCTGCTCGGCGTAGTCGAGGATGCCGCGCTGGAGGTACCGCGAGTGGGTGTTGAGCGTCCGCATCTGCCGCTCGACCGCCTCCACGACGGCCGGGTGGGCGTGCCCGATGCTCGCCACGTTGTTGTAGGCGTCGAGGTACTCCCGCCCCTCGGCGTCCCACACCCGTGTCCCGGCGCCGCGGACAAGGTGCAGCGGGCGGCGGTAGAAGAGCCGGTAGCTGGGGCCCAGCACCCGCTGCCGGCGGGCCACCAGGTCGCTGTCCGCGGCGGACAGCAGGTCGGCGTCGGTGGGGGAGAAGCTGTTGCCGTCGAGGATCGTGGAGGTCATGGACGGGCCTTCCGGGGCTCGTGGGGGGCGGGCGGCGGGGTGCGGCGGGTGGTCACAGAGCGGCCAGCCACTGCGGCCAGCGGGGGTCGGCCATCACCGCGCGGGCGCGGGCGAGCTTCCAGGTGCCGTACTTGTGGTAGTCGAAGTCCCAGCTGTCGTTGAGCTGCTGGTTGACGCAGCCCCACAGGCCCCACTTGACGTCGGCGAGTGCGACGCACACGCGGACCCGGGACACCACGTCCCAGGACGCCGTCCCGTAGAAGTCCTCGATGCACGCCATGGCCCGGGCCTCGTCGTAGAAGAACTCGGCCAGCACGAGGGCCAGGTCGTAGGCGCGCTCGTTGTTCGAGGAGAACTCGAAGTCGATGAGCTTCATCGGCCCGTGCGGCGAGGTCAGGAAGTTCCCCGGCATCGGGTCGTTGTGGCACGGGACCACGTCCAGCCCCGACGCCTCCAGGGCCGTCCGTGCGGCCCGTGCCTCGCGGAGGAGGGCCGGCGCCGTCGACGGGAGCACGACGCCGAGCTCTCGCACCTGCTCGAGGTGCTCGTCGATCATGTCGAAGACGGTCTTGGTGACCGGCAGCGCGCCGACCGTGTGGAACGTCCTGAACAGCGACGAGACGCCCTGCGCGATGTCCCAGGACTTCATGTCGCCGTTCGTGCAGGCCCGGTAGCCGTCGAGGAACTCGACGATCTCGACACCGGTCTCCGGCTGGAAGGCGACGATCTCCGGGCTGATGCCCGCCCGGGCGGCCAGCACCCCGGCGGTGTGGGCGTTGCCGCGGTCGATGAACGTCTCGGTGCCCGCACCCGGGAGCTTGACGAAGTACTGCCGCTCCTCGTCGTCGAAGCGGACCCGCCAGTTGCTGTTCTGCAGCCCACCGAACACCGGGGTCGCGGTGAACCGGCGGCCGTGCCAGCCGGGGACGGCGCGCACGGCGCGGCGCACCGCGTCGAGCCCCTCGGCCTCCGGGGTCGGCTCGGGATCCGGCGTCGCGGGCACGGCGACGGGAGCTGCCTGGTCGATGGTGGTCATGCCGTCCTCCTCAGAGGTTGCGCAGTCGGTCGTCGAGAACGGGGGCGGCCAGCGCCCAGCGGGCCCGCAGGAACTGCCAGTCGGAGAACTTCGAGTACTCGAAGGTCCCGGGGTCGACGCTGTCCACGTAGGCGCCGAGCAGCCCCCACCGGACGCAGTCGGCGGCGCCGTAGACGCGGGCCCGGTCGAACAGGGCGGCGTCCCACGTGCCCCAGGCCGACTCGAACAGCTCCCGCGCGTCGTCGTCGGACGGCGCGAGCTCGGCCAGGGCCACGCCGACGTCCTGCAGCGGGTCCATGACGGCGGCGCTGTCCCAGTCCACCAGCAGCGGGCGGCCGGACCGGTCCACCAGCACGTTGGAGACGTTGCCGTCCCCGTGACAGAAGGCGGTGTCGAAGCCGGTCGCGACGATCCGCCGCTCGACGTCCTCGAGGACGCGCAGCATCCACGGGACGTCACCGGGGAGCACCGTGCCGTGCGCCCGGGCGAGGGCGGTGAGGCTGCGGACGTCGTCGAAGACGGTGGCCCGCCGCGCTCCCGGGACCTCCAGCGACCGGACGTCGCGACGCAGGGACAGGTACCGGTGGACGAGGCCGGCGTCGAGGAAGTCGTCGAGGGTGGCCGTCTTCGCGCGACCGGTCAGGTCCTCCGTGACGAGGGTCCGCGCCGGCACGGAGGCCTCGACCACCGCCGGGCCGAGCCCCGCCCGGCCGGCGGCCACCGCGGCACGGAAGGTCGTGGGCAGGTCGACGTAGGCGGTCGCCGCCGGCCGCATGACCTTGACGAAGGCGGCCCGCGGCCCGTCCGGGCCGGGGGCGACCCGGTGGCGCTCGGAGTCGGCTCCCCACCAGCTGGGGCTGGCCATCGTCGGGGGCGCCGGCAGGATCAGCCCGGCGTCGAGGGTGGTCGTCATGTGCGTCTCCTCCGGGGGGCGGTGAGCGGGCGGCTCAGGCGGACGCCGGCACGGCGCTGGCGCGGGGGACGAGCGGCCAGTCGGGGGTGAAGCCGCGGTGGGCCTCCAGCCGGCGGGTCACGGCCAGCACCCGGCGGTCGGCGAAGCGCCGGCCCACGACCTGGACGCCGACCGGGTGGCCCTCGGCCATGCCGAAGCAGAGCGCCGCCGCCGGTTGGCCGGTCTGGTTGAACCAGCACGTGTACGCGCAGTGGGCCAGCGGCTGGTCCGGGTCGAGCCCGACGCTCTCGGCCGGGAAGGACACGACGGGGAGGACCGGCGCCAGGACGACGTCGTAGCGGGCGAGGTGCCGGGCGATCCGGTCCCGGGAGCGGGCGACCGCGTGTGTCGCCCGCTCGAGGTCCGTGGCCGACAGCCGGTCGGCCGCCGCCGACCAGGCGGCGAGCTCGGGGAGCACCCGGTCGCGCCCGGCGGCGTCGAAGGCCTCCCACTCGGTGCGGGCGCGGACCTGGAACAGCGCGTCGAGAGCCGGGTAGGGGTCCTCGTCGAACGGCGGCGGCACGAGCTCGATCGACGCCCCCGCCGCGGCGAGGGTGTCGGCGGCCCGCCGGACGACGTCGGTGACCGCGTCGACCGCCCGGTACCCGTAGCCCATGTCGAGGAGGAGCCCGACCCGGGACCCCCGCACGGTCGCGTCGGCCAGCGGGTCCCGGCCGGGAACGGCCTCCTCGCGCGGCAGGGACAGCTCGTCGCGCGGGTCGGGCCGGCTGATGACCGAGTAGAGGTCCTCGAGGTCGCCGACGGTCCGTGCCATCGGGCCGGCCGAGCGCACGGTGCTCGAGGGCAGGTGCGGGATGCGGCCCTGGGTCGGCTTGAGCGCGACCAGACCGCAGTGCCCGGCCGGCAACCGGACCGACCCGGCGATGTCGGAGCCCACCGCAGCCCAGCCGATGCCGGCGGCCAGGGAGGCACCGGCGCCGGCGCTCGACCCGCCCGGGCTGGCGGCGAGGTCCCAGGGGTTGCGGACGACCCCGTACAGGGAGCTGACCCCCGAGGCGAGCATCCCGAAGTCGGGCATGGTGGTCTTGCCCACGATCACCGCTCCGGCCTCCCGCAGCCGAGCTGCCGGCGGCGCGTCCACGTCGTCGTCGGGCAGCCCGTCGTTGGGCGCGGTCCCGTGGCGCCACGGCATCCCGGCGGTCCGGACGCTGTCCTTGACCGTCACGGGGACGCCGTCGAGCACCGAGAGGGGCGTTCCTGCGGCCCACCGGCGCGCCGACTCCTCGGCGGCCCCCGTCGCGCGCCCGGGGTCGACGGCCACGACGGCGTTGACCTCGTCGTTCACCGCCTCGAGCTGGGCGAGGGTCGCCTCGAGGGCCTCCAGCGGGGTGGTGGTCCCCGCGGCGAACCCCTGGCGGAGCTCGACGGCGGTGCAGGTGAGCGGCGGGTGCACGGAGTCGACCGTCCAGGGGGAGGGGATGGGTCCTCGTGCGGGCGGAGTGGTCCGGCCCGCGGACACCGAGAGGTTCGCTCGGGACCATTTCTGGTCGCGGTGGTCTGCGGTTACTTCGCCGTTAAGGTCCGCCCGCCCGGCGCCGCGGACGCGCGGCGCGCGGGAGGATCGCGCCTCACGACCACCGGCGGAGGAGCCAGACCGTGACCTACGAACAGGTCCACCGGGCGATCGTGCGGCTCGCCGAGGACCTCGCCGCGCGGGCGCACGCGAAGCTGCCCTCCGAGCGGGAGTTGGCGGCGCGGCTCGGTGCGTCGCGGGCCACGGTGCGCAAGGCACTCGCCGACCTGGAGGCGCGGGGGGTCGTCCGCAGGGTGCAGGGCCGCGCCGGCGGGGCCTTCCTCAACGGCGTGGACACGAGCCTCCGGGGACCGGAGCAGGTGGCGGTCCCGGGCTCCAGCCGCAAGGTGCAGCGCAGCCTCAACCGGGTCAACAGCGTCCCGGACATGCTCAAGTCCCAGGGCTTCAGCACCGGGACCCGCGTCGTCGCCGCCGTCCTCGAGCTCCCGCCGCCCCCGGTGGCCGAGTTCCTAGCGCTGGGGGCCGGTGACCTCGTCGCGTCCATCCTGCGGGTCCGGTTCGCCGACGGCGACAGCCTCTCGCTGGAGCGGATGTACGTCAGCTCGCGGCGCTTCCCCGCGCTCATCGAGTGCGACCTGCAGGGCTCGATGTACGACCTGTTCGAGACGCGGTTCGGCGTGGTCGTCGGGCGGGTGGAGGAGACGATCGAGGCGGCGGCCGCGCCACCCCAGGTCGCCGCGCTCCTCGGACTCTCCGACGGGGATCCGCTGCTCACGCTGACCCGGACCGCCCACGACGCCGACGGGGCTCCGTTCGAGTACTCCATCGACCTGTTCCGCGCCGACCGGACCCGCCTGACGGTGCAGACGAGCAACCCGGCCGGACGCGTGCGGTCAACGACCTCCGACGCGGGGGGTTCCCGGACCGACGGACCTTTTACGCGTTCGTAAAGAGCGACCGCTGCACCAGTAATGGTCTGCCCGCAGTCTCTGGGCACTGCCCCAGGGAGTACGGGCCGGCGCCGACGAGGGCCCGCGCGCCATCCCCGGCAGGTGTCCTGCAACTCCAGTTCCCGCCGGGTGCCGTGGCCTCCCGTCACGGTCGCGGCCGTCCGCGGACGGTCGCCCGGTGCGTACGACCACGAGGTGGACCGTGAAGTCCTTCATCAGAAGCCTGCCGTCGTCGGCCATCCAGACGACCTTCGGCGTGATCTACGGCATCACCCTGCTCATGGCCCTGTTCCCGCCGCTGTACCTGGCGGCCAGCGGGATCCGGGCGAGCGTGCTGGGGATGCCCTTCAGCATCTTCTACTGGATCGCCGACGCGGCGGTCATCGGCCTGGCCCTGTGGGCCAAGTACGCGATCGAGGACATCCGGGGCGAGCTCGACGAGGAGATCGAGCCGGTCCCCGCCGTCGCCCCGGCCCGGGCCGAGGGGAGCGCGGCATGATCACCATGCTCGGCATGCTGGCGGTGTTCTACGGCATCGTCATCGTCATCCTCTACGCCACGCAGCAGACGACGAAGCCCAGCTTCAACGAGTACGCGGTCGGCGGGCGCAGCTACGGCCCCTGGTACGTGGCCATGTCGTACGTCAACTCCTGGTGGCCGGGCTCCACCTTCATCGCCTTCTTCGGCCTGGCCGCCGGTGCCGGCGTCTTCGGCCTCTACGGGCTGGCCTACTCCACCCTCGGCGTCACGTTCATGTACCTGATGGCGACCCGGGCCTGGCGGTGGGGTGCCCGGTTCAACCTGCGCACCCAGCCGGATCTGCTCGGCATGCGATTCGGGTCCCCGGGCGTGAAGCTCGTCGCCAGCATCATCGGTGTCGTCTCGCTGTTCCCGTGGGTCGTCCTCGGGATGCAGGCTCTCGGCAGCCTCTTCGAGATCGCGAGTGGCGGGGCCTGGTCGGTCACCGCGTGCCTGGTCATCGGGTTGGCCGTGATCGTCGTCCGTCAGTTCTGGACGGTGAAGATGGGCATGCGCGGTCTGATCATGACCGACATGTTCCAGGGCGTCGTCGCCTACGTCGTCGCCGCCATCGTGTGCGTGGTGATGCTAACCGGCATCGGCGGCTCGCCGATCAGCTTCGCGGACCTGGGCCGCGTCGGTGACGAGATGCTGCGGATGCCGGGCGACGGCGGGGACTACGGGCCCTGGTACATCTTCAGCCTGATCTTCACCGGCGTCGTCGGCTCGCTGTGCTGGCCGACCAGCTTCCAGCGGATCTACACCGCCTCGGGCGTGCGCTCGGTGAAGGCCGGGACGATCCGGACGATCCTCATCTCCGGTGTCTTCTACACGCTCCTCATGCTGGTCGGCATCGCCGGCACGAGGATCCCGGAGGTGCTCGAGGACCCGCAGAACGGCTGGTTCACGCTGCTCGACCAGTTCGGCGGGACGTGGCTGCTGGGCCTGGCGGTGGTCATCGTCTTCGCCGCGTCGATGGGACACATCGACGGCGCCGTCCAGGTCTGCGGGCTGCAGATCGCCAACGACATCGTCAACAGCGGGAAGCGCACGTTCTCCGACAACCAGCTCACCGCGATCGCCAAGACCAGCATGGTCGTCTTCATGGCGCTGGCGGGGGTCGTCGCCTACCTGACGTTCAGCATGGACCGGCTGCAGCTGCTCGCGCAGATCTCCTACCAGGGCATCGTCCAGCTCGGTGTGCCGCTGTTCCTGGGCATCTTCTGGCGCGGTGGCAACAAGTACGGCGCCATCTCCGGCATGGTGTCCGGCTTCGTCGTCGCCGGCGTCCTCACGCTGGTCTACCCCGACGACATCCGCGTCCTGGGCAGCATCACCGGCGGCATCATCGGCTTCGCCGTCAACCTGGCCGTCTTCCTCGTCGTCTCGGCGGTCACCGGCCAGTCCGACGAGGAGCGCCGGCGGGTGTCCGGGATGTTCGAGGCCGCCAAGCGCTCGGTCGCGCGGATCCCGGAGCCGCGGCCGAGCTCGCCCGCGGCTGTCGCCGCCGAGAAGGACCCGGTCGGCTGACCGCCCGGCCGGCCCCGGGCGCAGGACCCGCCCGGGGCCGGCCGAGCGGGCCCCGCCACCCACCCACCGCGGTACCCGGTCGTGCGGCGCCGTCCCGCACCGCACGACCGGTGCCCGACGTTCCCGGGGTCACCCGGCCCGGGGACCACCCGCGAAGAGAGGCCCACCGTGAACGAGCAGGACGTCCTCGACGACTTCACCGCCTTGTCCGCCATCGGCGCGACCCCGGCCGGGGGCGTCGATCGCCAGGCCGGGACGCCGGCCGACGGCGAGGCCCGTCGCTGGCTGGTCGACTGGCTGACCCGGAGCGGCTTCACCGTCACGGTCGACCGGATCGGCAACGTGTTCGGGACGGTCGACCTGGTGCCCGGCGCGCCCTACGTCCTCGTCGGCTCCCACCTCGACTCCCAGCCGACGGCCGGGCGCTTCGACGGCGCCTACGGGGTGCTCGCCGCCGCGCACGCGGCCCGCCGGGTCGTCGCCGCGGTCGAGGCGGGCGAGGTGACCCCCCGCTACAACGTCGCCGTCGTCGACTGGTTCAACGAGGAGGGCAGCCGGTTCACCCCGAGCATCATGGGCAGCAGCGTCTACTGCGGCACCCTCGACCTCGACGCGGCGCTGGCCGCGCGGGACCTCGCCGGCACCAGCGTCGAGGAGGCACTCACCGCCATCGGGTTCCTCGGCGAGGGCACGCCCCCCACGGCGGCCTGCTACGCCGAGATCCACATCGAGCAGGGGCGCGTGCTGGAGCGGCTCGGCGTCGACATCGGCCTCGTGGAGTCGAACTGGTCCGCCCGCAAGTACGAGATCGTCGTCCACGGTCAGCAGAGCCACACCGGTGCGACGGTGATGGCCGACCGGCACGACGCCCTGCTGGGCGCCGCCCGCCTGGTCTGCTCCGCGCGGGACCTCGTCGACGGGTTCCCCGAGGGCGCGCTGCTCACCGCCGTCGGCCGGATGACCGTCCACCCCAACTCGCCCGTCGTCGTCCCGAGCGAGGTGCGGCTGAGCCTCGACGTCCGCTCGGCCGACGCCGAACTGATCGAGCAGGCGCACGGCCGGCTGCTCGCGGGCTTCACGGCCATCGAGCAGGAGGCCGCGGTCGAGGTGGAGGTCGCGAGCTCGTCCCTGCGGCCGGCCCGGCCCTTCCCGGTCGAGGGCGTCGACCTGGCCGAGGCGGTCGTGAAGGAGGCCGGTGTCACCAGCCACCGGATGCTCACGATGGCCGGCCACGACGCCATCCCGATGAACACGCTCGTGCCGACGGTGCTCCTGTTCGTGCCCAGCGTCGAGGGGGTCTCCCACAACGAGGCCGAGCTGACCCACGACGAGGACGTCCTGCGCGGCGTGGACGTGCTGACCCGGCTGTGCACCCGGCTCGTCGAGGGAGCCCTCGCCGGGTGACCCCCCGGCTGACCCACCAGTCATCGACCGACGAGGAGCGGCAGTGACCACCGGCTACGTCTGGCACGAGATCTACGCATGGCACGACACCAACCTCAACCGGCTGGGCCACGCCCCCGCCGGCCCGACCGCGCAGCCGTTCCCGCACGCGGAGAGCCCCGAGACCAAGGCCCGGCTGGCCGGGCTGGTGGAGGTCTCCGGGCTGCTGGACGAGCTGGTCAAGATCCCGGCGCGCACGGCCGGCGAGGAGGACCTGCTGCGGGTCCACACGAGCGCCCACGTGGAGTCGATCAAGGCGCAGAGCGCGGCCGGTGGGGGCGACGCCGGTGACGGCGTCACGCCGTTCGGGCGCGGGTCGTACGAGATCGCCCGTCTGGCCGCCGGCGGGACGATCGCGGCCACCGAGGCCGTGCTGCGCGGCACCGTCGACAACGCCTACGCGCTCGTCCGCCCGCCGGGACACCACGCCACCCGGGAGCAGGGCATGGGGTTCTGCCTGTTCGCCAACGTCGCCGTGGCGATCGAGTGGGCGCGGGCGCACCACGGCGTGGAGCGGGTCGCCGTCGTCGACTGGGACGTGCACCACGGCAACGGCACCCAGTCGGTCTTCGAGGCCGACCCCGACGTCCTCACCGTCTCGCTGCACCAGGACGGCCTGTTCCCGGTGCTGTCCGGGGGGTTGGAGGAACGCGGTGTCGGAGCGGGGGAGGGATCGGTCCTCAACGTCCCCCTGCCCGCGGGGACCGGGAACGGCGGCTACGTCGACGCACTCCGCGACGCCGTCGTCCCGGCCCTCACCGCTTTCCGGCCCGAGCTGCTCCTGGTGGCCAGCGGGTTCGACGCCAGCGCCATGGACCCCCTGGGCAACATGGTGGTGACCTCGTCCGGCTACCGGGCGATGACCCGCATCCTGCTCGACGCCGCGGCCGACCTGTGCGACGGGCGGCTGGTCATGTCCCACGAGGGCGGCTACTCGCCGGTCTACGTGCCCTACTGCGGGCTCGCCGTGCTGGAGGAGCTCTCCGGTCACCGCACCGGCGTCCTCGACCCCTTCGAGCACGGCTACATCGAGCTGCCGGCCCAGACCACGACCGAGGCGCAGCGGGCGGTCATCGAGGCCGCGGCCGACCTGGCCGCACAGCTCCGGATCACCGCCGCGCCCTGAGGGCCGGCCACCTCTCCGCGCGGGCCGGCCCGGCGTCGGCCCGCGACCCAGCAGGACTCACGAAAGGGAACCCCCAGTGATCGACCTCTCCGGGAAGACCGCCGTGGTGACAGGCGGGTCGCGCGGCATCGGCCGCGCCACGGCGCTCACGCTGGCGCGAGCCGGCAGCCGCGTCGTGATCGCCGACCGCAGCGACGCCCTCCGGACCGACGGCGCCTCCACCTCCGACCTGATCCGGGCCGCGGGAGGGAGCGCCGAGTCGGTGGTGCTGGACGTGTCCTCGTCGGCGGCCGTGGACGCGGTGTTCGACGACGTCGCCGACCGCCACGGCATCGACGTCCTCGTCAACAACGCCGGGGTCCTCGCCGCCGGCTCCGTGACCGAGACCTCCGACGAGGCCTGGCGGTCGCTGTTCGCGGTCAACGTCGACGGCACCTTCTACTGCATGCGGGCCGCGTTGCGGCACATGGTGGCGGCCGGACGCGGCGGCAAGGTGGTCAACGTGACGTCGATCAGCGGGCTGCGGGCCAATCCCGGGTTCGCCGGTTACTGCGCGGCCAAGGGAGCCCTGGTCAACCTGACCCGGCAGGCCGGGATCGACTACGCCGCGGCAGGCATCAACGTCAACTCGGTCGCTCCCGGGTTCGTCGAGACCGACATGACGGCGATCTACGACGCCCCGATCCGCCGGGCACTGGAGGGGCAGACGCCGAACGGCAGGTGGGCCACGGCCCAGCAGATCGCCGACACGATCCTCTTCCTCTCCTCGAGCCTGTCCGACCACATCTGCGGCGAGATCGTCACCGTCGACGGCGGCTGGCTGGTCGGGACCCCGGTCGTGGTGGAGGAGACGACGGCCGCGGTGGCCGCCGCGTGACCGGGGACCGGACGACGAGGAGGGGACGGCGATGACGCTGATCGAGGGGACCGGGCAGGAACTCCGGACGCCGGGGCTGGTGCCCGCACACCCGCTGGAGCCCCTGACCCCTGCGGAGCTGTCCGCCGCCGCGGCCGTCATCCGAGGGGCGGAGGTGATCCCGGACGACGTCCGGTTCGTCTACCTGGAGCTGGCCGAGCCGCCCAAGGACGTGATGCTGTCCTGGGTCCCGGGTGCCGACTGGGACCGGCAGGTGCGGGCGGTGCTGCGCAGCCCGCGCGAGCGGGCGACCTACGAGGCCGTCGCATCGCTCCGCACCGGCACCCTGGCGTCCTGGCGACACGTCGACGGAGTGCAGCCGCCGATGACGGCGGAGGAGTTCATGGCCTGCGAGGACGCCGTCCGTTCCGACGAGCGCTGGCGGTCGGCCATGCGGGCACGCGGCCTGGAGGACTTCTCCCTGGCCATGCTCGACCCGTGGGCATCGGGCTACACCGGCCCGGAGGACGACCCCGGCAGGCGCCGGCTCGCCCGCCCGCTGACCTTCGTCCGGACCACGCCCGACGACAACGGGTACGCCCGTCCGGTCGAAGGGCTGGTCGTCACGGTGGACCTGGACGCGATGACGGTGGTGGACGTCGTCGACCACGGCGTCGTCCCGCTGCCGCCGCAGCCGGGCAACTACCTGCCGGAGCTGCTGACCGAACCGGGGAACGTGCCTGCGTTCACCAGCGTGCGCGAGCCGATGAAGCCGATCAGCATCACCCAGCCGGAGGGCCCCAGCTTCACCGTCGCCGGGCACTCCGTCGCATGGGGACCCTGGCGGCTGCGGATCGGCTTCACCCCCCGCGAGGGCCTGGTGCTGCACGACGTCGGCTACGTGGACAAGGGGACGCTGCGCCCGGTGGTGTACCGGGCGTCGCTGTCGGAGATGTACGTGCCCTACGGCGACCCGCGGCCCACGCACTGGAACAAGAACGTCTTCGACATGGGCGAGTACGGGCTGGGCTGGCTGGCCAACCCGCTCGAGCTCGGCTGCGACTGCCTGGGCGAGATCCACTACTTCGACGCGTACGTCAACGACCAGGACGGCGAGCCGGTGCGCATCGGCAACGCGATCTGCATGCACGAGGAGGACGCCTCGATCGGCTGGAAGCACACCGACTTCCGCACCGGCCGGGCCGAGGTCCGCCGGAACCGGCGCCTGGTGATCTCCTTCATCGCCACGGTCGGCAACTACGACTACGGCTTCTACTGGAACCTGTACCTCGACGGGACGATCGAGTTCGAGGTCAAGCTGACCGGCATCCTCTCGACCGGAGCACTCCCGGTCGGGCAGGACCCCGTCTGGGGGACCACGGTGGCGCCGGGGCTGATGGCCCCCAACCACGAGCACTACTTCAGCGTCCGGCTGGACATGCAGGTCGACGGTCAGCGGAACAACCTCTTCGAGGTCGACTCGGTGTCCGAACCAGCCGGGCCGCAGAACCCGTACGGCAACGCGTGGCGCAGCCGCAAGCGGCACCTGACCAGTGAGTCGGAGGCCCAGCGGCTGCCCGACTCGCTGACCGGCCGCGCCTGGGTGGTCAGCAGTGCCGACACGACGACGTCCCTCGGCGCCCGGCCCAGCTACAAGATCGAACCCGGTCAGTACACGGCACCGCTGTGGCAGGAGGGTTCGGAGCAGGCCGCCCGTGGTGGCTTCGCCACCCGGCAGCTGTGGGCCACCCCGTACGACCCGGAGCAGCGGTTCGCTGCCGGCGACTACGTGGCACAGAACCCCGGGCCCGACGGCCTGGTCGCCTACACCGCAGCTGACCGGTCGCTCGTCGACGCCGACCTCGTCCTCTGGTACACGGCGGGGGCGCACCACGTCGTGCGCCCCGAGGACTGGCCGGTGATGCCGGTCAGCAGGGTGGGCTTCCACCTCAAGCCGTTCGGCTTCTTCGACGGCAACCCGATGCTGGACCTGCCCGCGGAGGGCGGTCACTGCGCCCCCACGGTCGCGGGTGGCTGCGGCGACGGCTGTACCTGCGGTCACTGACCGACCCGGGCGGGCGGTGCGGACCGCCGACCGCCACCCACGGCCGCACCGCCCGCCCGACGACGACCGACTCGTCGTCGGGCGGGCGGACCGGGCCTCGGCGGGTCGGCGGTAGCCGAACCGCCCGTGGCCCTGCCAGGCTCCCGCCATGCAACAGGCCTTCGGCATGACGATCCCGGACACGGTGGCCGAGATGTGCCGACCTCACACGACCGCGGTGCTGGTCTATGACGCGCAGGAGGGCATCCTGGCCCACGTCCGCGACCGCGTCGGCCTGGTCCAGCGGCTCACCGCCGTCCTGCGGGCGGCGCGGGCAGCCGGTGTGCCCGTGGTCTACGTCCGGCACGTCTCCCTGCCGCCGTCCCACATGGGCGTGGCCGCGCTGCGCACCGCGATGGCCTGGCAGCGGGTGAGCCGCGCCGAGGAGGTCACGGCGGCCTTCCCGCCGGGCGCGGCCCACACGGAGATCGTGGCGGAGCTCGCCCCCACCGGCGACGAGCCGGTGTTCGACAAGCTCGGCATGTCGGCGCTGGTCGGCACGCCGCTGGAGGCCGTGCTCCGCGACCGGGGCGTGACGACGCTGGTGTTGGTCGGCGCGGTGCTCGAGATCGGGATCGAACCCACCGCGCGGCATGCCGCCGACCTCGGCTTCCTCCCCGTCGTGGTCGAGGACGCCTGCGGCGTCGTGGACCGCGAGGCAGCCCAGCGGTCGCTGGCCAGCCTCGACTACAGCCTGCTGACCTACCGCTGCCGCAGCGAGGACGTCATCGACGCCCTGCGGCAGTGACCTGCCGACCCGAGGCGGCAGCCCACCGCTGCGGCACCCGTCGTCGGCCGCCGCGACCGGGCTGTCCGCTGCGGATGAGGCGGCGGTGTGGCCGGGTCTCGTGTTCCGTTCGGGCTCCGGCAGCGACCCAGCTCCGCAGGACTACCCCACTGGAGAGGCACAGGAGACTGCCGCGCAGGCTCGTGCGCGCCCGGTGGGAGAGCGCTGGGCGTGTGCGTCATCCAGCGTCCGGTCACCCGTCCGCGCTGGTCGGACGCTTCGCTCGGCTGGGCTGCACGCGCATCGGCTCGCCCGGCATCTTCGGGTAGTCCGGGGGATAGGGCAGGTCGCCGAGGCCCTCGTCCCGCGCCTGCCGCTCGGCGAGCTCCAGCAGCGGCTCGATGCCGAAGGCGTGGTCGGAGAGGCCGGCGTGCTTGTCGCCGACCTCCTTGAACCGGGCCGGCATCGTCAGGACGTCGAAGTCGAAGGGCGTGACGTCGGGCAGCTCGTCCCAGTCCAGCGGCGCGGAGACCGGCGCGTGCGGCTTGGGCCGGATGGAGTAGGCGCTGGCGATGGTGCGGTCCCGGGCCATCTGGTTGTAGTCGATGAAGATCTTCTCCCCGCGCTCCTCCTTCCACCACGACATCGTCACGCGGTCGGGGAGGCGCCGTTCCAGCTCGCGGCCGAAGGCGATGACCGCCCGGCGCACCTCGGGGAAGGTCCAGCGCGGCTGGATGGGCACGTAGACGTGCACCCCGCGCCCACCGGAGGTCTTCGGCCACCCCTGCATGCCGAACTCGGCCAGCAGCTCGCGCACGTGCGGTGCCACCCACACCGCGTCGGCGAAGTCGGTGCCCGGCTGGGGGTCGAGGTCGATGCGGATCTGGTCGGGGGACTCGACGTCCCCCTTCGACACCGGCCACGGGTGGAAGGTCAGCGTGCCGAGGTTGGCGCACCAGGCGACGACGGCCACCGAGTCCGGCGCGACCTCGTCGGCGGTGCGGCCGCTGGGGAAGGTGATGTGCGCCGTCGGCACCCAGTCGGGGGCGTTCTTCGGCACCCGCTTCTGGTAGAAGGCGTCGCCGGTGTTGTCCACGCGCGTCGAGATCCGCGCGCCTTCGAACACACCACCGGGCCAGCGCTCGAGCGTGGTCGGCCGGTCCCGCAGCGCGTGGAGGATGCCGCCGCCGACGGAGATGAAGTACTCGACGACGTCGATCTTCCGGATGCCGCGCTCGGCGAAGTACGGCTTCTCCGGGTTGGAGACCCGCACCTCGTGCCCGTCCACCTGCAGGACGACGGCGTCCTTCGACGACGCCATCAGCGCACCGGCCTGTCGCTCGTGGTCACCCGGCGCACCCTAGGGCGCTCAGGCCGGGCACGTCAGCCCGTCCTGCGGCACGGTCAGCCCAATGAGGTAGCCGTTGACCGCCGCGTTCACGCAGTCGGTCTTCGGGTAGGCGGTGTGCCCCTGGCCCTGCCAGGTCAGCAGGACGCCGGAGGTGAGGTCCTCGGCCATGTCCTGGGCGCCGGGCAGAGGGGTGACCGGGTCACCGGAGTTGCCGATGACGAGGATCGGCGCGCTGCCCTCCGCATCGCGCTGCGGCACGGGGGTCCGCTCGGCGTCCCAGACCGAGCAGGTGTACAGGCCGGCGGCGGCGCCCGCGCCGAACAGCGGGTAGCGCTGGCCCCAGTCGGCGGCGAGGGTGCGGATCTCCTCCTCCGACACCTGCTGGTCGGGGTCGGCGTCGGCGCAGTTGATCGCCAGGTTGGCGTCGATGAGGTTGGAGTAGGTGCCGTCCTGCAGCCGGCCGTAGTAGGAGTCGGCCAGCGAGAACAGCTGCTGGGAGTCACCCTGTCGCGCCGCGGCGAGACCCTGCGCCAGCTGCGGCCAGGCGCTGGTCGTGTACAGCGCGGCCTGGATCGCAGTCATCACCACGCCCGGGGTGGCCTGTCGCGTCTCGCCCTCGCGCGCGCTGGGGATGGGGGTCTGGGCGGCCTGGGCCAGCAGGTCGTTGACGAACGTCCGCGGGTCGCCGCCGAGCGGGCAGCCGGCGACCAGCGTGACGCAGTTGCCGCCGAAGGCGTCGAACCCCGCCTCGAAGCCGGCCGCGCTCGCCTCGGCGTCCGCCCTCGGGTCGGTGTCGGGGTCGACGGCGGCGTCGAGCACCAGCGCGCGCACGCGGTCGGGGAAGAGCTCGGCGTAGGTGGAGCCGAGGGTGGTGCCGTAGGAGTAGCCGAGGTAGGTGAGCTGCTCGTCGCCGAGGGACTGCCGGAGCAGGTCCATGTCCCGCGCCGTGTTGACCGTGGAGAAGCTGCCGAGCGCGTCGCCGTACTCCTCCTCGCAGCCGTCGGCGGCCTCGTCGGCCAGCGCGAACACCGTGTCGAGCTGCTGCTCGTTGGTCGGGCGGGGTTCGGCGGCCACGATCCGGTCCTTCAGCTCGTCGGGGACGCACTCCACCGGCGTGGACAGCCCGACCCCGCGCGGGTCGAAGCCGATCAGGTCGAAGCGACGCAGCACGTCCTCGGGCAGGGTCAGTGCGCGGCCGATCGCCGCGTCGGCACCGGAGGCGCCCGGTCCACCGGGGTTCATCACCAGCGAGCCGATCCGCTCGGTCTGGCCGGCGAGCCGTGCCCGCACCAGGAAGATCGGCATGGTCGCGCCCTGCGGCTCGTCGTAGCTGATCGGCACCTCGGTGCGACCGCACTCGAAGGCGATGTCCCGCTCGCTGCCCGGGCTGCCGGCGATCAGCCCCGAGATCTGCTCGTCGCAGTCGGTCCAGGAGATCTCGCGCGCCTCGGGCTCGGCCGGGGTCGTGGGGGACGGCGTGGGGTCCGCGGCCGTCGAGTCGGAGAACGAGGTGCAGCCGGAGACGGCCAGCAGCACTCCGGAGACGGCGGCGACGAGGCCGCGGGACAGGCGCATGATCACGAGCCTATGAGGCTCCCGGCGAGCCCGCAGGGACGGCCGTCAGCCCACCACGTGTCCTGGACGACACCCGGGCGCTGCGATGCTCCCCGGCTGTCAGCCGGCGGTGCCTCCTGGCCGGCTTCCGCGCCCGGGTCCGCTCCTCGCTCGCTGGCGCTCGCTGCGATGCCCCCCGGGCTGTCAGCCGGCGGTGCCTCCTGGCCGGCTTCCGCGCCCGGGTCCGCTCCTCGCTCGCTGGCGCTCGCTGCGATGCTCCCCGGGCTGTCAGCCGGCGGTGCCTCCTGGCCGGCTTCCGCGCCCGGGTCCGCTCCTCGCTCGCTGGCGCTCGCTGCGATGCTCCCCGGGCTGTCAGCCGGCGGTGCCTCCTGGCCGGCTCCCGCGCCCGGGTCCGCTCCTCGCTCGCTGGCGCTCGCTGCGATGCTCCCCGGGCTGTCAGCCGGCGAGGACCTCGGCGAGGTCGTAGCGCACCGGGACCTCCAGCTGCTCGTAGGTGCAGCTGCGCGGCTCCCGGTCGGGGCGCCAGCGCAGGAACTGCCCGGTGTGCCGCAACCGCCGGCCCTCCAGCTGGTCGTACTTGATCTCGACGACGAGCTCCGGCCGCAGCGGCACCCAGGAGAGGTCCTTGCCGGCGTTCCAGCGGCTGACCGCGCCCGGCATGCGGTCCCCGTTGCCGTTCCCGGTGTCCGCGTTGGCCCAGTCCGCCCAGGGGTGCCCCTCCAGGGCCTCGGTGCGGTAGGGCGCCAGCTCCTCGACCAGCTCGGCCCGCCGGGCCATCGGGAAGGAGGCAGCGACCCCGATCGACTGCAGGGTGCCGGCGTCGTCGTAGAGGCCCAGCAGCAGCGACCCCACGATCGGCCCGCTCTTGTGCCACCGGAAACCGGCGACCACGCAGTCGGCGGTGCGCACGTGCTTGACCTTGGTCATCAGCCGCTGGTCGGGTCCGTAGAGCACGTCGGCGGGCTTGGCGACGACGCCGTCCAGCCCGGCACCCTCGAACTCCTCGAACCACCGCTGCGCGGTCGCCTGGTCCTGGGTGATGGCGGTGACGTGCACCGAGTCCGTGCCCGCGCCGATCACCTCCCGCAGCCGCGCCTGCCGCTCCGCGAACGGGGTCTCCATCAGCGACTCGTCACCGACGGCGAGCAGGTCGAAGGCGACGAAGGACGCCGGGGTCTGCTCGGCCAGCAACCGGACGCGCGACTCGGCCGGGTGGATCCGCTGCAGCAGCGCCTCGAAGTGCAGCCGGTCACCCTGCGGCACGATGATCTCGCCGTCGACGACGCAGCGCTCGGGCAGCGCGGCCTTGACCGCCTCGACGACCTCGGGGAAGTAGCGGGTCAGCGGGCGCTCGTTGCGGCTGCCCAGCTCCACCTCGTCGCCGTCCCGGAAGACGATGCAGCGGAAGCCGTCCCACTTCGGCTCGTAGTACATGCCTTCTGCGGTGGGCACCTTGGTCACGGCCTTGGCCAGCATCGGCTTGACCGGGGGCAGCACGGGCAGGTCCATGCTGGTCAGTCAAGCAGTCACCGGGGATTCGGGGCATGCATCGGCAGAGTGACGGTCGACCGTGTCCTCGCCGACGCGTGCGGCGCTAGCGTGCGGGCGTGGACCTGCTGGAGCGGGACGGTCCCATCCGGTCGCTCACCGCGGCCTGCGACCGGGCCGCCCGCGGCCGCGGCGGCGTGGTGCTGGTGACCGGCGAGCCGGGCATCGGCAAGACCGCGCTGGCCACCGCCTTCGCCGACCGTCTCCTCGGCGGTCGGGTGCTGCTCGGCCGGTGTGACGACCTGGCCACGCCCCGTCCGCTGGGGCCCCTGAGGGACCTGGCCGGCGCCGTCGGCGGGCCGCTGTCGCGGTCGCTGGCCGAGGGGGCGCCGCCGTCCGAGGTGCACGACCGGCTCCTGGGCGAGCTGGCCGCCCCACCGCACCCGACGGTGCTGGTGCTCGAGGACGTGCACTGGGCCGACGACGCCACCGTCGACGTCATCACCACCGTGGGACGCCGGATCGCCGGGCTCCCCGCGGTCCTCGTGCTCACCTACCGGGACGGCGACCTGCCCGCCGGCCACGCCCTGCACCGTGCGGTCGCCGGCCTGCCCACGCCGGCCGTGACCCGGCTGCCGCTGGCGCCGCTGTCGCCCGAGGCGGTGGCCGTCCTCGTCGGGGAGGGCGCCGAGCGGGTGCACGCGGTCACCGGCGGCAACCCGTTCTACGTCACCGAGCTCCTCGACGCGCCGCGCGGAGAGCTGCCGCCGTCGGTGGCCGCGGCCGTCGCCGGCCGGGTCGCGTCGCTGGACCCTGCCGCCCGCCACCTCGTCGAGCTGGTGTCGGTCGTGCCCTCACGCATGGACGCGGGGCTGCTCGACACCGTCCTGCCCGGCTGGCCGGCCGCGGCCGAGCAGCCCGAGCAGCGCGGCCTGCTCCAGGTCGGTCCCGGGCACGTGGCCTTCCGCCACGAGCTGACGCGGCAGGCGGTGCTCGGCGCGCTGTCGGGAGCCGCCCGGCGCCGGCGGCACGCCGAGGTGCTGGCGGGCCTGCTCCGGCGCGGCGCCGACCCGGCCGACCTGGTGCACCACGCCGAGGCCGCCGGGGACGGGGAGGTCCTGGCCGCGTGGGCTCTCCCGGCCGCCCGGCACGCCGCAGCGCAGGAGTCCAGTCGGGAGGCCTACGCGCACTACCGGCGGGCGGGGCGGTTCGCCGGCCGGCTGCCCGATCCGGAGCGGGCCCGGGTCTGGGAGGAGGCCTCCTCCGCGGCGTACCGGGTCGGCCGGATCCCGGAGGCGCTGACCGCGGTCGACGACGCAGCAGCCGCCTTCGGAGCGGCCGGTGACCGCGCCGGGGTGGGCCGCTGCGCCCGGCTGCGGTCCCGGCTGCACTGGTACGCCGGCGAGGGCGACGCCGCGCGGCGGGAAGCACGCAGGGCCGTCGAGGTCCTGGAGCCGCTCGGCGAGTCACCGGAGCTGGCCGCCGCGTGCAGCAGCCTGTCCCAGCTCGCGATGCTGGCCGACGACCACGCGGAGTGCCGGAGCTGGGGACGGCGGGCCGCCGAGATGGCGCAGCGGGTGGGAGACCCGGCGACGTACGCGCACGCCAGGGTCAACATCGGGGTCACCGAGGCCTACGAGGACCCGGACGCGACGGCCACCCTCGAGGAGGCGCACCGTGCGGCCGACGCCTGCGGAGAGCGGCACGAGGCCGTGCGGGCCCTGGTCAACGCCGCCTGGGCGCAGCTGTTGTGGGTGCGGCCCGACGAGGCCCGCCGGCTGGCCGAGCGCGCGCGGGAGTACGCGACCGCCCACGAGGTCGACCAGCTCGGCGCCTACCTCGACGTCACCATCGCCTGGCTGCGGGCACGCGCGGGGGAGTGGGAGGCGGCTGCCCGGGTGGCCGGCGCGGCGGTCGGAGCGGAGGCCACGGTCACCCGGCTGCTGGCCGCCACGGTGCTCGCCGAGGTCGCCGTCCGTCGCGGGGACGCCGACGCCGCCGCGCGCCTGGCCGACGTCGCGGCCCGGGCCGACCGCACGGGGGAGCTGCAGCGGATCGAACCCGTGCTCGAGCTGGAGGTCGAGCACGCCCTGCTGACCGGCGGCCCGCTGCCCGTGGGGCGCATCGCCCGGGCGGTGACCCTCGCCTGGGAGACCGGCTGCACGCGGTGGGGTGGGGGCCGGCTGGCCGCGTGGGCGGCGGTGGCCGGGTACCCCGTCGACGTCGACGGCCCGGCGGCGGCACCGCACGCGGCGGTGCTGGCCGGGGACTGGGCCGCGGCCGCGGACGCGTTCGGCGCCATCGGCTGGCCCTACGACCGCGCCCTGGCGTCGTCCTTCCTCGACGACCCGACGGCGCTCGCCGAGGCGCTGGAGACCGCCCGCGCGCTGGGCGCAGCTCCGCTGGCGGCGCACGTGGGACGGCGGATGCGGGCCCTCGGCCACCCGGTGCCGCACGGCCGCCGCACCTCGACCCGCACCAACCCCGCCGGGCTGACCGCGCGGCAGGTCGAGGTGCTGCGACTGCTCGCCGAGGGGCTGACCAACACCGAGATCGCCGACCGACTGGTGGTGTCACCGCGCACGGCCGAGCACCACGTCGAGGCGGTCCTCGCCAAGCTCGCCGTCCCCACCCGGCGCGACGCCGCCCGGCAGGCGGCCGCGCTGGGGTTGCTCAGTAGCTGAAGGTCGTGGCCCCCTCGTCGCCGATCCACTCCCACAGCGGCACCGTCCCGGCGAGCTCGGCGCCCTTGATCAACCCGGCAGCGTCGAGCTGCTTGGCGTTGAAGCAGATGGGGCAGACGAACATCCGGCCGCCCGCCGCGGTGTAGCGCTCGAACAGGCTGGTCAGCGAGGGGCAACCCTCGCACGCGGTCCCGGTCGCCACCCCGTCGAGGGCCAGCCGCACCGCCTCCTTGGCGAGGAACATGGCGGTCGGCCGGCCGGACTCCGCCGCACCGACGGCCATGAGCATCGCGACGGTGACCTTCTCGGGGTCCTCGAGGCCGGTCGTCAGGCTCACCACTGCCTTGCCCATGTCGTCCTCCTGAGTCGAGGGCGGACCGCGCGGGTCCGATACGGGCGACGCTAGGGCGGAGGCCGGCCTCGTTCATGGGTCGCAGGTCCCCATCTGTGCGGTCCGGCTCCCCACGGGAGCGGTGCGCCGACAGAGCGGTGCGCAGGGCGTCGGAGGTACCGGACCGGAGACATGCAGGGGCTGCTCGGCTACGGGGACGCGGTGCGGCTGGTGGGCTGAGCCGAGGACGCGGTCTCGGGCGGCGCACCCGCGGAGGGACCGTTAGCGTGCGCGGGCATGGAGGTCTCGGAGTACCGGCCCGACATGACCTACCGCGCCCGCTCGGTGACCCTGGCCGGCGACGGGGACGCGCCGCTGCAGGAGGTGGTGGTGCGCTTCGCCGACGGGCTGCTGCTCGTCGAGGCGGAGGGGGCGGTGCGCGCGGTGCCGCTGCACCGGGTCGTCGAGGTGACCGGCCTCGAGCCCGCCGAGAAGGTCGACGCCGACCAGGTGACCGTCCCCGTCCGCGTCCGGTAGTCAGCCGACGGGCCACCGATCGGCTCCGGTCCTCGCTCGCTGCCCTCGCTGCGATGCTCCCGGGGCCGTCAGCCGACGGCGTACCGGGTGAACAGGACGCCGTCCTCCTCGAGCACCTGCCGGAGCTCCAGCCGGACGGCGTCGGGGAGCGGCGCCGTGAGCAGGTGCGGCTCCCCGGCGCCCACGAGGGCGGGCACCACGCTCAGGTCCAGCTCGTCCACCACCCCGGCGGCCAGCGCCGAGGCCAGCAGCGCCGGACCCCCCTCGCACAGCACCTGCTCGAGTCCGCGCGTGGCGAGCGCGTCCAGCGCCGAGGGCAGGTCCACGTCGTCTTCCCCGCAGACCAGGACGGTCACCCCCGCGTCGGCGAGCGCGGCACGGCGCCCGGGGTCGGCGGCCGCGCAGGTGACCAGCAGCGTCGAGGGCACGGCCAGCCGGTCGCCGGGGGTCAGGGACGCCCGCCGCGACACGACGGCGACCGGCGCCGACGCCGGCCGGCCCAGCGCGGTCCGCAGCGCCCCCACGGTCGGGTCGGCCGCCACGGGCCGGTAACCCTCGGTCGCCGCCGTCCCGTGCCCGACGAGCACCACGTCGGCCAGCGCCCGCAGCAGCCGGAAGACCCGCTTGTCGCCGGGCGACCCCAGGCCCCCGCTGCGGCCGCCGACGGTGATCGCGCCGTCCAGCGAGGCCACGAAGTCCACCCGCAGCGACCGCCCCGGCGGCAGCCGGTAGGCCTCGACCAGGGCGTCGTCGTCGAGGTCGGCCGCCGGCCCGGGCAGCAGGCGGCGCACGTCAGGAGGTGGTGACCACGGCCGCGCTCTCGGCCGGCATCGTCACCGTCGTCCGGTCGATCCGCGGTTCCTCGCCGGTGGCGAACAGGACCCCGGAGGCCGGCCGGTCCAGGTCGACCTCCCGCGGCTCGCCGGCCAGGTTGGCCACCACGCGCAGCGCGCCCCGGTGGACGACCAGCCAGCGGTCCTCGTCGTCCCAGCTGACCGCGACCCGGGACAGGTCGGGGTCGACCAGGTCCGGCTGCGCGCGGCGCAGCGCCAGGAGCGCGCGGTGCACCGCCAGCAGACGGGCGTGCGGCTCCTCCTCGACCTCGTTCCAGTCCAGCTTCGAGCGGGTGAAGGTCTCGGGGTCCTGCGGGTCGGGCACGACGGCGGCGTCCCACCCGTGCTCGGCGAACTCGCCGATCCGCCCCTCGGCGGTGGCCTTGCCCAGCTCCGGCTCCGGGTGGCTGGTGAAGAACTGCCACGGGGTGCTCGCGCCCCACTCCTCGCCCATGAACAGCATGGGGGTGAACGGGCTGGTCAGCACGATCGTCGCCCCGACGGCGAGCAGGCCGGGGGAGAGGGAGGCCGAGATGCGGTCGCCGACGGCGCGGTTGCCGATCTGGTCGTGGTCCTGCAGGTAGCCGAGGAACTTCCAGCCCGGCAGCTCGTCGACGTCGACCGGCCGGCCGTGGTGCCGGCGGCGGAAGCTGGACCACGCGCCGTCGTGGAAGTAGGCGCCGGTCAGCGTCTTGGCCAGCCCGGACAGGCCCGCAGCAGCGAAGTCGGCGTAGTAGCCCTGGCCCTCGCCGGTGAGGGTCGAGTGCAGCGCGTGGTGGAAGTCGTCGCTCCACTGCGCGGTCAGCCCCATGCCGCCGGCCACCCGCGGGGTGACCAGGCGCGGGTCGTTGAGGTCACTCTCGGCGATGAGGGTCAGCGGGCGCCCCTCGGCCACCGACAGCCGGTCGACCTCCTGCGCCATCTCCTCCAGCACGTGGGTGGCCCGCTCGTCGACCAGCGCGTGGACGGCGTCGAGCCGGAGGGCGTCGACGTGCATGTCCCGCAGCCACATGAGCGCGTTGTCGATGATGTACCGGCGCACCTCGTCGGAGTCCGGCCCGGACAGGTTGATCGAGTTGCCCCAGGTGTTGGCACCCTCGGCGAAGATCGGCATGAACTGCGGCAGGTAGTTCCCGGACGGGCCGAGGTGATTGTAGACGACGTCCTGGACGACGGCCAGCCCGCGCTGGTGGCAGGCGTCGACGAACCGCTGGTAGGCGGCCGGGCCGCCGTAGTCCTCCTGCACCGCGTACCAGAGGACGCCGTCGTAGCCCCAGTTGTGGGTGCCGTTGAAGCCGTTGACCGGCAGCAGCTCGACGAAGTCGACACCGAGCTCGACCAGGTGGTCCAGCCGTTCGATCGCCGCGTCGAGCGTGCCCTCCGGGGTGAACGTGCCGACGTGCAGCTCGTAGACCACACCGCCGGCCAGCGGGCGCCCCGTCCACGCCGCGTCGCCCCACGCGTACGCCGACGGGTCGAACCGGCGGGAGGGCCCGTGCACCCCCTCGGGCTGCCGGCGCGAGCGCGGGTCGGGGTGGACCTTCTCGTCGTCGTCGAGGAGGAAGCCGTAGTCGGCCTCCGGCCCGGCCTCGACCTCGGCGCGCCACCAGCCGCCGTCGTCCCGGTGCATCTCGTGCACGGAGCCGTCGACCTGGAGCCGGACCCGCTTCGGCAGCGGTGCCCAGACGGAGAACTCGACGGGTGCGGACATGCGCAGTGCCTCCACGCGGGACGAGACGGGGACTGGCCGGAGGGCCGGGATCGGGACGGATCATGCCCGCACACCCGGCGGCCAACCGTGGGTTCCGGGCACGGTCCGCGGAGGAGGGAGCGCAGGGCCGACCGGGCTGGGTCGCCCGTCCACGGCGGGAGCGGGACACCTCCGGACCAGCTGCCGGCCCCGCGCGCGGCGGGGCCCGGCCGGGAGCGCACCGGCCGGGCCCCGCGGTCCGGTCAGACCCGGAGCGTCTGACCCACGCGGATCACGTTCGGGTCGCTGACCTGGTCCCGGTTCAGCTCCCACAGCCCGCGCCAGCCGCCCTCGGTGCCGTGGCGGGCGGCGATGGAGCCGAGGGTGTCCCCGGCCTGGACGACGTGGCTGCCGGTCGCCGCCCGGTCCGCCCGCGAGGCCTGCTCCGGTTCGGCGGCCGGCGCCGGCGACTGGACCGCGGCGGTCAGGTGCCTGCCGCAGGTCGGCCACGCGCCGATGCCCTGGCCGTCGAGCGTGCGCTCGGCGACCACGATCTGCTGCTCCTTGCTGGCCAGGTGGGCGTTGGACGCGAACTCGCGGCCGCCGTAGGCGGCCCAGGTGCTGGCGCTGAACTGCAGGCCGCCGTAGTAGCCGTTGCCGGTGTTGATCTGCCAGTTCCCGCCCGACTCGCACTGGGCGACGCCGTCCCAGTTGTGCTCCGCGGCCTGAGCCGTGCCGGGGAGCGCGAGGGCGGAGAGCGCCGCCGCGCCGGTGAGGACGACGGCGCCGCGGCGCAGGCCGCGTGCGGGCGTGCGGGATCGGTCGTGCTGGGGCATGGGGGTCCTCCGATCGGCCGCCGGCGGGGTTAGCTGTCGGGTTCGGACGATCGGTGCCCGGCCGCGGATCGCGGCTTCACCCCCAGACGCGCTGCGCACACCTCGCGCGGGGCGTCGTAGGTGGGTCCCCCACCCCCGTCCACGGTCGTGCAGAGGTCCGCTCGCCGCCGGACGGGGTTGGGCGGGACGGCGCCGGGCCCGGCGGGGAGCCGGACGCCGCGAACGCTAGGTGGGCGTGCCGCACCCGGCCTGTCGGCAGGGGGGCGGGGCACGGCCCTCCTGCGACAGGCCGGGCGGGAGCGGCGCACCGCCCCCGCCCCGCTGCGCTTCGTGACGGACGTGGCCCCTGCGGGGTCCCGCCGCGAGCCCGGTGGCGTGGTGGTCCTGCGTCAGTCCCGCACGAGCAGGGCGACCGGCAACCGCTCCAGCGCTGCCCCGACGGGGAGCCCGGCGGCGTCCGAGACGTACCGCCCACCGGTGAGCAGGTCCCGCCACGCCCCGTTGGGCAGTTGCAGCGCGGTGTCGCCCCAGCCACCGGCGCCGGCCAGCCCGACCGGGAGGCGGGTCGCGACGGTCACCGCGCCGCCGCGGTCGAAGGCGACGACGTGGTCGGCCGCCGTGCCCGTGGCCGTCACCGGCTCGTACCCGGTGAACCACTCCGGGTGCTCGCGGCGGGCGCGCAGGGTCCGGGAGACCACGAGCAGCTTCGCCGCGCCCTCGGCGTCCACGGGCGGCACCCAACCCCCGTCGAGCCGGGCCAGCAGCCGCCGGCGCAGCGCGTAGTCCACCGGACGGCGGTTGTCCGGGTCGACCAGGGAGAAGTCCCACAGCTCGGTGCCCTGGTAGACGTCCGGGACACCGGGCATGGTCAGCTGCAGCAGCTTCTGCGACAGCGAGTTCGACCAGCCCGCCGGCGCGATCCGGGCGACGACGTCCTCGATCGCG
Organism: Geodermatophilus sp. SYSU D01105; assembly: GCF_054050095.1. Lineage (NCBI taxonomy): Bacteria > Bacillati > Actinomycetota > Actinomycetes > Geodermatophilales > Geodermatophilaceae > Geodermatophilus > Geodermatophilus sp. SYSU D01105. The sequence continues at coordinate 57,400 of NZ_JBJGYR010000011.1, read as the reverse complement.
CCGTGCGTCGCCTCGTCGTCGTAGGCCGCGTCGACCAGCGCGTGCAGCCGGGCCTCGAACTCCTCGTCCTGGTCGGTCCACGTCGTCGACGTGCCCGCCTCGCGAGCCGCCTTCTCCGCGTAGGCGTGCGCCCGCTCCCGGGACAGCGGCCAGGCGCCGACGAGGTTCTGCCACACCAAGGAGGCCAGCGGCCGGTCGGGCAGCGGGTGCCGGGCGAGCAGCTGGCGCACCAGCTGCGCCCAGTCGTCCGGCTGCTCGGCCAGCACCGCGAGCCGCGCCCGCACGTCCTCGCTGCGCTTGGTGTCGTGCGTCGACAGCGTCGTCATCGACTCCGGCTTGCGCGCCAGCCGGCGCTGCTGCGCCTCGTGGAACTCCGCCACCGTGCTGCCGAAGCGGGCCGGGTCGCCGCCGACCTCGTTGAGCGCGACGAACCGGGCCCACCGGTAGTAGGCGCTGTCCTCGACGCCCTTGGCCATGACCGGTCCGCTGGTCTGCTCGAAGCGGGTCGCCGCCTCGGTGCCGGCCTGGGACAGCACCGAGTGCAGCGCGTCGACGGCGCCGGCCAGGTCGGGACGGCGCTCCCGCACCGCGGCCACGGTCGCGTCGAGGTGCTCCCGGCCGTCGGGCAGGTAGGTGCGGTAGACCGGGAAGCTCGCCAGGAGCTCGGCCAGGGCCTCGGTCTGCTGCTCGCGGGAGATGCCGGGCAGCTCGCCGATGACCCGGACCAGGCGGGCCACCTCCGAGCCGAGCATCCCGTCGGTCACCTCGCGCTTGCAGGCGCGCACCAGCTCGGCGTAGTCGACCGGCCCGCCGGACAGCTCGGTGTCCAGCGCGGTGATCGCCGCCTCCCCGGCCGGGTCGACCAGCACGTCGTCGACCTCGGCCAGCGCGTCGTAGCCGGTGGTCCCCGCCGTCGCCCAGCTCTCCGGCAGGTCCTCCCCGGGCTCGAGGATCTTCTCCACCACGGTCCAGCGGCCGCCGGAGGCCTCGGCCAGCCGGTCGAGGTAGCCCTTGGGGTCGGCCAGCCCGTCGGGGTGGTCGATCCGCAGGCCGTCCACGGCGCCGGCCTCGACCAGCTCCAGGACCAGCCGGTGGGTCGCCGCGAAGACCTCCGGGTCCTCCGCCCGCAGCCCGGCCAGGGTGTTGATCGCGAAGAACCGCCGGTAGTTCAGGTCGGAGTCGGCCCGCCGCCAGTCGACCAGCTCGTAGTGCTGCCGGGCGTGCACCTCCTGCGGGGTGCCCTCCCCGGTCCCCGGCGCGATCGGGAACCGGTTGTCGTAGTACCGCAGCTCCCCGTCGACGACCTCGAGCTTCTCCACGTCCTCCGCCGAGCCGAGGACGGGGATGCGGACCTTGCCGCCGCCGAAGTCCCAGTCGATGTCGAAGGCCGCCGCGTGGGCGCTGTCCCGGCCGTGCTGGAGCACGTCCCACCACCACGGGGCCTCCGACGGGTCGGCGACGCCCATGTGGTTCGGCACCAGGTCCAGCACCAGGCCCAGGCCGCGCTCGTGCAGCGCGGCGACCAGCCGGTCGAACCCCTCGCGCCCGCCGCGCGACTCGTCGATGTGGGCGTGGTCGACGGTGTCGTAGCCGTGGGTGCTGCCCGCGGCCGAGCGCAGCAGGGGTGAGGAGTAGGCGTGGCTCACCCCGAGGTCGGCCAGGTAGCCGGCGAGCTCCGCGGCCCGGTCCAGGGGGGAGTCGGCGGTGACCTGCAGGCGGTAGGTCGCCGTCGGCACCTCGCGCCGGCGCTGCTCGCTGAGCGGCTCGCTCACAGCGCCGGACCCGTGAGGACGACGATCGAGCGCCCCTGCACCGTCACCGTCTCACCCGGCTTGCGCTCCACCGGCTCGACCTCGCCCATCTCCGCGGTGTCGAGCACCGTCGTCCAGCCCTGGGCGTAGTCCTCGCTGGGCAGGGTGAAGTCGATCGGCTCGTGGGAGGCGTTGAACGCCAGGTAGAAGTGGTCGTCCTTGACGTACTCCCCGCGCTCGTCCATCTCCCGGATGCCGAGGCCGTTGAGGTAGACCGCCAGCGACTTGGCGTAGCCGACGTCCCAGTCCTCGTCGGCCATCTGCTCGCCGTCGGGGGTCAGCCAGTCGATGTCGGCCACCGGCTCGCCCTGACCGCGGCGCACCGGGCGGCCGTGGAAGAACCGCCGCCGGCGGAACGTCGGGTGGTCGCAGCGCAGCTTGGTCACCGCCTTGGTGAACTCCAGCAGGCCCTCGTCGACGTCCTCCCAGTCGATCCAGGTCAGCTCGGAGTCCTGGCAGTAGCCGTTGTTGTTGCCGCCCTGGCTGCGGCCCAGCTCGTCCCCGTGCAGCAGCATCGGCACGCCCTGGCTCAGCATCAGCGTGGCGATGAAGTTGCGCCGTTGCTGCGCACGCAGCTGCAGGATCGCGGGGTCGTCGGTGGGGCCCTCGACACCGCAGTTCCAGCTGCGGTTGTGGCTCTCGCCGTCGTTGTTGTCCTCGCCGTTGGCCTCGTTGTGCTTCTCGTTGTAGGAGACGAGGTCGTTGAGCGTGAAGCCGTCGTGCGCGGTGACGAAGTTGATGCTCGCCACCGGGCGCCGCCCGGAGTGCTGGTACAGGTCCGCCGAGCCGGTGATCCGGCTGGCGAACTCGCCGACGGTGGCGTCCTCGCCGCGCCAGAAGTCCCGCACGGTGTCGCGGTACTTCCCGTTCCACTCGGTCCACAGCGCCGGGAAGTTGCCGACCTGGTAGCCGCCCTCGCCGACGTCCCACGGCTCGGCGATCAGCTTCACCTGGCTGACCACCGGGTCCTGGTGGACCAGGTCGAAGAAGGTCGCCAGCCGGTCGACGGCGTGCAGCTCCCGGGCGAGGGCCGAGGCGAGGTCGAACCGGAAGCCGTCGACGTGCATCTCGGTGACCCAGTAGCGCAGCGAGTCCATGATCAGCTGCAGCGACTGCGGCGTGCGGACGTTGAGGGTGTTCCCTGTGCCCGTGTAGTCCATGTAGTACTGCTCGTCGCCCTCGACGAGCTTGTAGTACGTGCGGTTGTCGATGCCGCGGAACGACAGCGTCGGGCCCAGGTGGTTGCCCTCGGCGGTGTGGTTGTAGACGACGTCGAGGATGACCTCGATGCCGGCCTCGTGCAGGGCGCGGACCATGCCCTTGAACTCCTGCACGTGCTGCCCGGCCGTCGTCGCGCTGGCGTACTCGTTGTGCGGCGCGAAGAAGCCGATCGTGTTGTAGCCCCAGTAGTTGCGCAGGCCCTTCTGCTGGAGGGTGTCGTCCTGCACGAACTGGTGCACCGGGAGCAGCTCGATCGCGGTGATGCCGAGGGACTGCAGGTGCTCGATCGTCGCCGGGTGGGCGATGCCGGCGTAGGTCCCGCGCAGCTCCTCGGGGATCCGCGGGTTGGTCATGGTCAGGCCCTTGACGTGGGCCTCGTAGATGACCGTCTTGTTGTAGGGCGTCTTCGGCGGGCGGTCCACGCCCCAGTCGAAGTACGGGTTGACGACGATGCTCTTGGGCATGTGCGCCGCGGAGTCCTCGTCGTTGCGCTCCTTGGTCTCGAAGTCGTAGCCGAAGACCGACTGGTCCCAGTCGATCTGGCCGTCGATCGCCTTGGCGTACGGGTCGAGCAGCAGCTTGTTCGGGTTGCAGCGCAGCCCCTGGGCGGGGTCGTAGGGCCCGTGCACGCGGAAGCCGTACTTCTGGCCGGGGTGCACCCCGGGGAGGAAGGCGTGCCAGACGTAGCCGTCCATCTCGGGGAGCCGGATGCGCTCCTCGTTGCCGTCGTCGTCGAACAGGCACAGCTCGACCTTCTCGGCGACCTCGCTGAAGATCGCGAAGTTGGTGCCGGTGCCGTCGTACGTGGCACCGAGGGGGTAGGCGCTACCGGGCCACACCTGGGTCATGAACGAGGTCCTCCTGCTTGGCGCCCCCTGCGGGTCGGGGGCCGGTGGCCTCCCGGCCGCGGGGCGTCGGCGGGGAGGTCGGTGCGTGCTGCTCCGCCGTCCCCGTTGCCCGCCCCCGCAGCCGCCCAACCCTCCGGTGACCGGCGTCGTGGAGATCTCGGTCACCGCGGCCGGCCGGGACGACGACGGCCCCCGCGGGGTCTCCCACGGGGGCCGTCGTGCGCAGGTCCGGCCGGGGCAGCGACGCCGGGGTCCGACCTCGCCCGGGCGGTGCCTCGGGTGGCGCTGGTCCTCGACGCTGACCGCTCCTGCGAACGGGGACGCTAGGGGGGCCCGTACCCCAGGGCAAGCACCGCCGGCCAGCCGGTCGGTCCCGCCCGTCCCAGGAGTGCGCGGCGGTCGCAGGGACGCCGTCCTGTCACACCCCCGTCGTACCGTCGTCGGCGTGCGCGCAGCCACCGACCTCCGTCCCACCCAGGGGCGCTTCCGTGTCGTCAGCGACTTCGAGCCCTCGGGCGACCAGCCGGCCGCCATCAAGGCGCTCGCCGATCGGGTCAAGGCCGGGGAGCAGGACAGCGTCCTCCTCGGGGCCACCGGTACCGGCAAGTCGGCGACGACGGCCTGGCTGATCGAGCAGGTGCAGCGCCCCACGCTGGTCATGGCGCCGAACAAGACCCTCGCCGCGCAGCTGGCCAACGAGTTCCGGGAGCTCCTGCCGGACAACGCCGTCGAGTACTTCGTCTCGTACTACGACTACTACCAGCCCGAGGCCTACGTCCCGCAGACCGACACCTACATCGAGAAGGACTCCTCGATCAACGAGGAGGTCGAGCGGCTGCGGCACTCGGCGACGAACAGCCTGCTCACCCGCCGGGACGTCGTCGTGGTCGCCACGGTCTCCTGCATCTACGGCCTGGGCACGCCCGAGGAGTACGTCGAGCGGGCGCTGAAGATCTCGGTGGGGGAGGAGCGCGACCGCGACGAGCTGCTGCGCACCCTGGTCACCGAGCAGTACACCCGCAACGACCTGTCCTTCACCCGCGGCACGTTCCGGGTGCGCGGGGACACCATCGAGGTGTTCCCGGTGTACGAGGAGCTCGCCGTCCGCATCGAGATGTTCGGCGACGAGGTGGAGCGGCTGTACTACCTGCACCCGCTGACCGGGGAGGTCGTCCGCGAGGTCGACGAGCTGTTCGTCTTCCCGGCCACCCACTACGTCGCCGGCCCCGACCGCATGGAGCGGGCGATCGCCTCCATCGAGGCCGAGCTCGAGCAGCGGCTGGCCGAGCTCGAGCGGCAGGGGAAGCTGCTGGAGGCCCAGCGGCTGCGCATGCGCACCACCTACGACATCGAGATGATGCGCCAGGTCGGGTTCTGCTCCGGCATCGAGAACTACTCGCGGCACATCGACGGCCGTGCCGCCGGCAGTGCCGGCGCGTGTCTGCTCGACTACTTCCCCGACGACTTCCTGCTGGTCATCGACGAGTCCCACGTGACCGTGCCGCAGATCGGCGGCATGTACGAGGGCGACATGAGCCGCAAGCGCACGCTGGTCGAGCACGGGTTCCGGCTGCCCTCGGCGATGGACAACCGCCCGCTGAAGTGGGAGGAGTTCACCGACCGGATCGGCCAGACGGTGTACCTGTCGGCCACCCCGGGCCCCTACGAGCTCGGCCGGGTCCAGGGGGACGTCGTCGAGCAGGTCATCCGCCCGACCGGCCTGGTCGACCCGGAGGTCGTGGTCAAGCCGACCAAGGGCCAGATCGACGACCTGGTGCACGAGATCCGGCTGCGGACCGAGCGCGACGAGCGAGTCCTGGTCACCACCCTGACCAAGAAGATGGCCGAGGACCTCACCGACTACCTGCTCGAGCTCGGCATCAAGGTCCGCTACCTGCACTCCGAGGTGGACACCCTCCGCCGGGTGGAGCTGCTGCGCGAGCTGCGGCAGGGCGAGTACGACGTCCTGGTCGGCATCAACCTGCTGCGCGAGGGCCTGGACCTGCCCGAGGTCTCCCTGGTGGCCATCCTGGACGCCGACAAGGAGGGTTTCCTCCGGTCGGGCACCTCGCTCATCCAGACCATCGGCCGCGCCGCCCGCAACGTCTCCGGGCAGGTGCACATGTACGCCGACACGATCACCCCGTCGATGGCGCAGGCGATCGAGGAGACCAACCGGCGGCGCGAGAAGCAGATCGCCTACAACCGCGAGCGCGGGATCGACCCGCAGCCGCTGCGGAAGAAGATCGTCGACATCCTCGACGGCATCTACCGCGAGGCGGAGGACGCCGAGGCCACCGAGCTCATCGGCGGGTCGGGCCGGCAGCAGTCCCGCGGCAAGGCGCCGGTGCCGGGCCTGTCGTCGAAGAAGGCGGGCAAGGCCGGGTCCATCGACGTCCAGGGCCTGCCGCGCAACGAGCTGGCCGACCTCATCGTCCAGGTGAACGACCAGATGCTCGCCGCCGCGCGGGAGCTGCAGTTCGAGGTCGCCGCCCGGCTGCGCGACGAGCTGGCCGAGCTGAAGAAGGAGCTGCGCCAGCTGGACGCCGCGCACGCCTGAGCGGCCGCGTCCGGAGGCTCGCCCCGAGCCTGCGAGGGGTGGGGAGGACGTGGTCCTCTCTCTCACGGGCTCGGCGCGGGACCCTGGGGCCGTTCCCGTCCGTCACGAGGGGGTCGCCGTGGAGCGTGAGGAGCTGGTCGCCCACTGCCTGGCCAAGCCGGGCGCGCAGGAGAGCTACCCCTGGGGCGAGGCCGAGCTGGTCGCCAAGGTGGGTGGCAAGGCCTTCGCGTTCCTCGGCCTGGACACCGGCACCGTCGGGGTGAAGTGCGGTCGCGACGCCGCTGAGGCCGCGGAGTGGCGCGACCGGTACCCCGGCGCGATCACCACCAGCGCCTACATCGGCCGCTACGGCTGGAACGCCGTCGACTGGACCGGCCCGGTGCCCGACGACGAGGTCCGCGAGCTGGTCGACGCCTCCTACGACGCGATCGTCGCCGCCCTGCCGCGGAGCCGGCGCCCGGCGGCGCGCTGACCCGCGCCGGGAGCCCCGCCGCACGCGATGCCCGACCGGCCGCCGCGGCGCGGCGGGAACCTCCCCGGGCGCCGGATCGTTCGACGTCCTGGATCCACGGTGTGAGCCGGCGATGACGCCTGCCCGTCCCCGGGGTCTGCACGTGGAGGGGAGTATCCCTACGCGGCGGGGTCGTCATCACGGGGTCTGCGGATCTCCGGTCCTGCCGGTCGCGGCCGCGGCGGGAGAGACCTCCGGCACTGACACATCTGCCAGTACCGGAGGTACACACCCCTTGGACGTCCCCTTCTGGATCTGGGCGGTCACCGTCGCCGCCATCGTCGGCATGCTCGTGTTCGACTTCGTCGGCCACGTCCGCACGCCGCACGCCCCGACCCTGCGCGAGTCGGCCACCTGGTCGGCGGTCTACGTCGGCATCGCCGTCGTGTTCGGCCTGCTCGTGCTGTGGTTCGCCGGGCCCCAGTACGGCGGCGAGTACTTCGCCGGCTTCGTCACCGAGAAGAGCCTCTCGGTCGACAACCTGTTCGTCTTCGTCCTGATCATGAGCAGCTTCGCGGTCCCGCGGGAGCTGCAGCAGAAGGTGCTGCTGTTCGGCATCGCCTTCGCCCTCGTCCTGCGGACGGCGCTGATCTTCGTCGGTGCCGCGGCGATCGAGAACGTCAGCTGGATCTTCTACGTGTTCGGCGCGTTCCTGATCTACACCGCCTACCTGCAGGCCAAGGGCGGTCACACCCACGACGAGGACTTCAAGGAGAACGGCGTCCTCCGCCTCACGCGCCGGCTGCTGCCGACCACCGAGGACTACTCCGGCGACCGCATGACCACGAAGATCAAGGGCAAGCGCCACATCACCCCGCTGGCCATCGCGCTGGTCGCCATCGGCAGCGCCGACATCCTGTTCGCCGTCGACTCGATCCCGGCGATCTTCGGGCTCACCCAGGAGACCTACCTGGTCTTCACCGCCAACGCCTTCGCGCTGCTCGGCCTGCGGCAGCTGTTCTTCCTGCTCGACGGCCTGCTCGACCGGCTGGTCTACCTGTCCTACGGGCTCGCGGTCATCCTCGGCTTCATCGGCGTGAAGCTGGTCATCCACGCGCTGCACACCAACGAGCTGCCGTTCGTCAACGGCGGCGAGCACGTGACCGCGGTGCCGGAGATCCCGACCTGGCTGTCCCTGGCGGTCATCCTCCTCACGCTGGTGGTCACGACCGTGGCCAGCCTGGCCCGGAACCGGCGCGCCGCGGCCGCCGGCCCCGACCGTGACCCCCTGCGCGACGACACCGTCGCGGTCCGGGGCGCCGTCAGCGACCCGGCCGCCGGCGTGGAGGCCGACCCGCTGTCCCGCCAGGACGCCGACCCGGCCCGCGGTACGGACGCCGACCCGGCGGACCCCCACGAGGCTGTCGACGCCGGCTCGGTGACCCGGTGAGCGCCGTGGGGGTCGCGCGGGGTGCGCGCGCGGGCGAGCTGCCCGGCGAGCGGCTGACGGCGGTCGTGGACCTGGCCGACGAGCTCGCCGGCATCGCCCGTGCCACCGAGCGGCTGGCCGTGCTCCTGGAGGAGGTCACGGGCATGCGCCGTGGCGAGGTGGAGGCCCTGCGGGCGGTCGCCGACGGCGCCCGGCACCCCCGGGAGGTCGCGCGCCGCACCGGGCAGGTCGACGACGCCGGGGGCGCCACGGCCGAGACGCTGGTCCGGCGCGGGCTGCTGCGCCGCGTCCCGCACCCCGACGCGCCGGCTCTCGCGCCCGGCTCCGCGGTCCTCGAGGTGACCGAGGCCGGGCGGGTCGTGCTCCAGCAGGCGGAGGGTGTCCGGATCCGGTTGCTCGACCGCGTGGTGGGCGCCCTCGGACGCCGGGACACCGCTGCGCTGCGCGCTTCCGTCCGGGTCCTCGCCGGGGCACTGCAATCCGGAGTCCCGGGGGGTCCCGGTCCGACGCGGCCCGTAGAGTCCTGAACCGTGCACGAGCTCCCGGTCTGGTTCGAGGTCTCGACGTTCGTGGGGCTCACGGTCCTGCTGCTCGCCGACCTCGCGATCGTCGCCCGTCGTCCCCACGAGCCCTCCTTCAAGGAGGCGGGCGTGTGGGTCAGCTTCTACGTGGGGCTGGCCCTGGTCTTCGGGGCGGTCTTCTGGGCGGTCACCGACGCACAGTTCGCGACGGAGTTCTACGCGGGCTGGCTGACCGAGTACAGCCTGTCGGTCGACAACCTGTTCGTCTTCGTGATCATCATGGCGCGGTTCCGCGTGCCCAGGCACCTCCAGCAGGAGGTCCTGATGGTCGGGATCATCATCGCCCTGGTGCTCCGCGGGATCTTCATCCTGCTGGGGGCCGCGCTCATCGCGCGCTTCACCTGGGTCTTCTACATCTTCGGCGCCTTCCTCGTGTACACCGCGATCAACCTGGTCCGGCACCGGGGCGAGGACGAGGACTACGAGGAGAACGCGCTCATCCGGCAGATGCGCCGGGTGCTGCCGATGACCTCGGAGTTCCAGGGCAGCAAGCTGCGGGTCACCGAGCGCGGCAAGAAGCTGTGGACGCCGATGATCGTGGTCTTCCTGGCGCTCGGGACGACCGACCTGGTCTTCGCGCTGGACAGCATCCCGGCGATCTTCGGTCTCACGAGGGAGCCGTTCATCGTCTTCACGGCCAACGTGTTCGCGCTCATGGGCCTGCGGCAGCTGTACTTCCTGCTCGGGGGCCTGCTCAAGCGGTTGGTCTACCTGTCGCTGGGCCTGGCGGTGATCCTGGCCTTCATCGGCGTCAAGCTGGTCCTGGAGGCGCTGCACGAGAACACGCTGCCGTTCATCAACGGCGGCGAGCACATCGACGCGGTGCCGACCGTCCCGATCTGGCTGTCCCTGACGATCATCCTCGGCGTCCTCGTGATCGCCACGGTGGCCAGCCTGGTCAAGACCCGTGGGCAGATGGTGGACGAGTCGCCGGTCGAGCCGGAGATCGCGGACCGGACCGGCTCCGTCGGCCCGGCCGCGTCGGCCGAGGCGGAGTCCGTGGTCGAGGCGCGGTCGGCCGAGCCCGAGTCCGGCGAGCAGCGCCGCCGTCCCTGATGGGGGGCGGTCGGGGCTGCCCGGGGCGGGGCTGACGGCGCGGCGATGCTGCCCGCCGACCTCGCCCTGCTGCGCACGCCGGGGGTCCCCACGGTCTCCCCGGACGGGCGCATCGCGGTCGTCGCCGTCACCCAGCTCGACCTGGACGGCGACGAGCCGCGCAGCCGGCTGTGGGCCGTGCCCACCGACGGGTCGGCGCCGGCCCGGGCCCTGACCTCGGGCGCCCGGGACACCGCGCCGGCGTTCTCCCCGGACGGCCGGTGGCTGGCCTACCTCGGCGCCGAGCCCGGCGGTCGGCCGCAGGTGCACCTGCTGCCGACCGCCGGCGGGGCGCCGCGCCGGCTCACCGAGCACCCGCTGGGCGCCGGTGCCCCGGTGTGGTCGCCGGACTCCCGGCGGCTGGCCTACACCGCACGCGTCCCGGAGGAGGGGCGCTACGGCACCGCACCGGGCGTCGGGCCCGAGGCCGAGCCGCCGCGGCTGATCACCACCCTGAAGTACCGGCTGGACGGCGTCGGCTTCGTCGCCGACCAGCGCAGTCACGTGTTCGTCCTCGACCTGCCCCCCGACGGGGTGGACGACGACGCGCCGCTGCCGCAGCCGCGGCAGCTCACCGACGGCCCGGCCGACGACTGCGACCCCGCCTGGAGCCCCGACGGCGCGGAGCTGGCCTTCGTCTCCGCCCGGCACCCGCGGGCCGACCGCGACCTGGTGCGCGACGTCTATGCCGTGCCGGCGGCGGGCGGGACGCCGCGGCGGGTCACCGACGGGCGGGGTGGGTGCTCCCTGCCCGCCTACGACCCCTCCGGCGCCTGGATCCACCTCACCGCCCGGCCCGACCTGGGGCCCGACGGCGTGGACGACGTCGCCCGCAGCGCCACGCTCTGCCGCGTCCCGGCGAGCGGCGGCCCCCTGGAGCCGCTGCTGGACCCCGCGTCCACCGACCGCGGGGACGAGACGCCGGCGACCGTGCTGGCCGGCGGGGCCGCGTACCTCGGTGTGCAGCGGCGCGGCGCGGTCGACCTGCTGCGGGTGCCGCTGGACGGCGGGACGCCCGAGGCGCTGGTCGACGGCCCGTTCACCGTCCGCGGGGTCGCCGTGGGCGGCGGCGTGGTGGTCGCCACCGTGGCGCACGACCGCTCCGCCGGTGAGCTCATCGCCATCACGCCCGGCCGTCGGCGGCTGCTCACCGCCTTCGGCCGTGCGCTGGGCGGCACCGGACGGCTGCACCGGGCCCGCGAGCACACCGCGACCGCGCCCGACGGGTACCCGGTGCACGGGTGGGTCACCGTGCCGGACGGCCCGGGCCCGCACCCGGTGGTGCTCGTGGTGCACGGTGGGCCGTACCGGCAGGTGGGCTGGTCACTCGTCGACGAGGTCCAGGTCCTCGTGTCGGCCGGGTACGCCGTCGTCCGGTGCAACCCGCGCGGCTCGTCGGGCTACGGGCAGGCGCACGGCCGGGCCCTCCGCGGCGCGTGGGGGACGGCGGACGCCGCCGACGTCCTGGCCTTCCTCGACGCCGTCCTGGAGGACCCAGCCCTGGACGCCGACCGGGTGGGTCTGATGGGCGGCTCCTACGGCGGCTGGCTCACCGCGCACCTGATCGGACGCACGACCCGCTTCGCGGCGGCGGTCGTGGAGCGCGCGGTGCTCGACCCGGTCAGCTTCGCCGGCTCCTCCGACATCGGGTGGTACTTCGCCGACCAGCACCTCGGGACCGACCCCGCCCGGCTGGCCGAGCAGGACGTGCTGGCGCAGGCCGGGGCGATCACCACACCGACGCTCGTCGTCCACTCCGAGCAGGACTGGCGCTGCCCGGTCGAGCAGGGGCTGCGGCTCTACACCGCGCTCAAGCGTCGCGGGGTCCCCTCGGAGCTGCTGCTGTTCCCGGGGGAGGGACACGAGCTGTCCCGGTCCGGCAGGCCGCGGCACCGGCGGGCGCGGCTGGAGCACCTGCTCCGGTGGTGGGACCGGTGGCTGCCGACCGTGCCGGAGCCCGACCCGGAGCTCGGGGAGCTGCCCGGCGAGGTGGTCGACGCCGATGCGCTGCCGGCCGCCGGCGACCGGCCCGAGCCGCTGACCGTGCGCGCCACCCGGGTGGACTGAGCGCGGTACCGGCGTGCGCCGGCCGGGCAGCCTCCTGCCCGGCCGGCTCGCCGGCGCGGTCCGCAGCTGTCAGCCGGCGGCGGCCCGCTCGGGCGCGTGCTGGGCCACGAAGTCGCGCAGCACCGGGTACACCTCGGCTTCCCAGCGCGAGCCGCTGAACACGCCGTAGTGCCCGACGCCCGGCTGCAGGTGGTGCCGCTTGTGCTCCTCGGGGATCCCGGTGCACAGGGCGTGGGCCGCCTCGGTCTGCCCGGGGGAGCAGATGTCGTCGCGGGCCCCCTCCACGGTGAGCAGCGCGGTCCGCCGGATGGCGCCGGGGTCGACCGGCTGCCCGCGCCAGGTGAACCTGCCCTTCGCGAAGTCGTGCTGCTGGAAGATGCGGCCGACCGTCTCCAGGTAGAACTCGGCGGGCACGTCCATCACGGCCCCGTACTCGTCGTAGAAGGCCCGGGTGGTGGCCGCCCGCTCGGCGTTGCCCGTCACCAGGTCGCGGTACATCTGCAGGTGAGCGCTCCAGTGCCGGCGCGGGTTCATCGACATGAAGGCGGTCAGCTGCACCACGCCCGGGTAGACCCGCCGCCCGGCGCCGGGGTAGCGCGCGGGCACCGTGTCGATGAGCCGGCGCTCGTAGGCCGACAGCGGCCGCTTCTCGGCCGCCTGGTTGACCCGGTTGGGGTTGACCCTCGTGTCCACCGGCCCGGCCATCAGGGTGAGGCTCGCCGGCTGGGCGTCGTCGTCCGCGGCGGCGAGCAGCGACACCGCCGCGAGCACCGGGACGGCGGGCTGGCAGACGGCCACGACGTGCGTGTCCGGCCCCAGGTGCCGCAGGGCCGCCATGACGTGCTCGATGTACTCGTCGAGCCCGAAGGGGCCGTGCTGGACCGGGATGTCGCGGGCGTTGTGCCAGTCGAGGACGTGCACGTCGTGGTCGGACAGCAGGGTCCGGATCGTCGGCCGGATCAGCGTGGTGAAGTGCCCGGACATCGGCCCGACGACGAGTACCCGCGGCTGGTCGGTCACCGAGGGCTTGCGGAAGTGCAGCAGGGTGGCGAACGGGGTGGCCGTCAGGGGCTCCTCGCGCACGTCGGCCAGCCGGCCGCCCACCGGCACGGCGGCGATGCCGTACTCCGGCCGGTCGTGCGTGGGGCGGGACCGCGCCACGATGTCGCAGGCCGCACGCAGGTGGCGCACCGGACCCCGGCCGGCCAGGGGCGACGGCAGCGTGGACAACACCCGGGCGGTGAGCCCGGAGGCGGCCACGACGGGCGCGCCCGCCCGGCGGTTCCACTCGTACGCGGTGTAGAGCATCGGGACCTGCCTGTTCCTCGGGTGCGGCGGCGACGGTGACGCGCGTCACTGTGGCAGGACGTTAACGGCGGTTCGCGTGCGGCGCGCGGTGAGGGGCGGTGCGTCGTCCCACGGGTACCGGCTGTCCCACGTGTCCTGGCAGGGTGGGCGCACGCCGACAGGAGGAGGCCCGAGTGGTCGAGCGCCGAGTGCCCCGCTGGTCCGAGCTGCGCGAGCTCATCCGTCCCCGACGGGTCCCCGGCGACGCGACCGACCGGCGGCTGGCCGCGGCGGCCTCCGTCGGCGACCTGCGGGAGATCGCCCGGCGCCGGGTCCCCCGGGCGGTGTTCGACTACACCGACGGCGCGGCCGGTGCGGAGGAGAGCCTGCGCCGCTCCCGCGCGGCGTTCACGGGCCTGGAGTTCCGGCCCAGCGTGCTGCGCGACGTCTCCGTCGTCGACCCGTCGACGACCGTCCTCGGCCGCCGGTCGGCCCTGCCGCTGGTCTTCGCCCCGACCGGCTTCACCCGGCTCATGCACACCGAGGGAGAGGTCGCCGTCGGCCGGGTGGCCGAGCGGGTCGGCATCCCGCACGCCCTGTCGACCATGGGGACGACGACGATCGAGGCCCTCGCCGCGGCCGCCCCGGGCGGGCGCCGGTGGTTCCAGCTGTACCTGTGGCGGGACCGCGAGGCCAGCGCGGCGCTGGTCGCGCGGGCGGCCGCGGCCGGCTACGAGGCGCTGGTGCTCACCGTCGACACCCCGGTGGCGGGCCCGCGGCTGCGCGACGTCCGCAACGGGTTCACGATCCCGCCGGCGCTCACCCTGCGGACGATGGCCAACGCCGCCGTCCACCCGCACTGGTGGCTCGACCTGCTGACCACCGAGCCGCTGGAGTTCGCCTCCCTGCGCTCGTGGGGCGGCACGGTCGCCGAGCTCGCCGACCGGGTGTTCGAGCCGGCCGCGACCCTCGCCGACGTCCGGGACCTGCGCGAGCGCTGGTCCGGTGCGCTGGTCGTCAAGGGCGTGCAGACGGCGGAGGACGCCCGGGCGGTGGTCGACGCCGGGGCCGACGCCGTCGTCGTCTCCAACCACGGCGGCCGCCAGCTGGACCGGGCGCCCACCCCGCTGCTGGAGCTCCCCGCGGTCGTCGCGGCGGTGGGGGACCGGGCGGAGGTCTACCTCGACGGCGGCATCCTCGACGGCGCGGACGTCGTCGCCGCCGTGGCCCTCGGTGCGCGCGCCTGCCTGGTCGGCCGGGCCTACCTGTACGGGCTGATGGCCGGCGGCGAGCGCGGCGTGCAGCGGGTGGCCGACATCCTGTCCCGCGAGGTGGCGCGCACGCTTCAGCTGCTGGGCGTCCCGTCGGTCGCCGAGCTGACCCCGGACCGCGTCCGGCTGCCCGCCGCGGCCGAGCCGTTGCCGACCCCATCTGCGGCTCCCTAGGGTGCGGCATGGACGTCGTCGAGGTCGTGCCCACGTTCGAGCAGTACGCGTTCACCTTCGGCGGCGTGGCCCCGCTGCGGCGCATCCGGCCGGGGACGGCGCTGCGGGTGTGGTCCGACGACGCGTTCTGCGGCGCGCTGCAGAAGACGACCGACCTGTGCTCCGAGAAGGTCGACCTGCGCTTCGTCAACCCGCAGACCGGTCCCTTCTTCGTCGAGGGTGCCGAGCCCGGGGACACCCTCGCGCTGCACTTCGTCGCGATGGAGCCGGCCCGCGACTGGGGCGCCTCGGCCGCGATCCCGTTCTTCGGCGGGCTGACCAGCACCGACCGGACGGCGACGCTGCAGGACCCGCTGCCGGACACCACGTGGATCTACGAGCTCGACCGGGCCGCCAACACGGTCACCTTCGCCGCCCAGCACACCGACCTGCAGGTCGCGCTGCCGGTGGCGCCGATGCTGGGCACGGTCGGGGTCGCCCCGCCCGGCGGCGAGGTGCGCAGCTCCCTGGTCCCCGAGCGCTTCGGCGGCAACATGGACACCCCGCAGATGCGCCCCGGCACCACCTGCTTCCTCGGCGTCAACGTCGAGGGCGCGCTGTTCTCCATCGGTGACGGGCACTACCGCCAGGGCGAGGGCGAGGCGTGCGGCACCGCCGTCGAGGGCGCGATGACCACCACCCTCGTCGTCGAGCTCATCAAGGGCGGCGCGCCGCTGTGGCCGCGGCTCGAGGACGACACGCACTGGATGACCGTCGGCTCCAGCCGGCCCCTGGAGGACGCCTGGCGGATCGGCCAGGTGGAGCTGGTGCGCTGGGTCGAGGAGCTCTACGGACTGCACCCGATGGACGGCTACCAGCTGCTCTCGCAGATCACCGAGGTGCCGATCGCCAACGTCGTCGACGCCAACTACAGCACCGTGGTGAAGGCCCGCAAGTCCCTCCTGCCGCGGGCCACGGCCTACGGCGGGCTGCACGACGACCTGCGCCGCCGCGCGGCCGCCCTGCTCTGAGAACCCCCACCCCGAGAGGACCCCGCCATGGACCTGCAGCTCACCGGCTCCCGCGTGCTCGTCACCGGCGGCACCCGCGGCATCGGCCGGGCCATCGTCGAGGCGTTCGTGGACGAGGGGGCCGTCGTCGAGTTCTGCGCCCGCGACGCCGGGGAGATCGAGGTGGTGGAGAAGGCCATCGCCGAGCGCGGGGGACGGGCGACCGGCGTCCAGCTCGACGTGCGGGACGGCGCGGCGCTGAGCGGGTGGGTGGACGCCGCGGCCGGCCGGCTCGGGGGCCTGGACGCCGTCGTCGCCAACGTGAGCGCGCTGGCGGCCGGCCCGGGAGAGGAGAACTGGTACGCCTCCTTCGAGGTCGACCTGATGCACACCGTGCGGCTGGTCACCGCCGCGCTGCCGCACCTGGAGGCCGGCGGGAACGGCTCGATCGTCGCGATCTCCAGCGTCTCCGGGCGCGAGGCCGACTTCGCCGCCGGCCCGTACGGGACGATGAAGACCGCCCTGGTCGGCTACGTCTCCGGGCTGGCGTTCCAGCTGGCCGGCCGCGGGGTGCGGGCCAACGTCGTCTCCCCGGGGAACACCTACTTCGAGGGCGGCTTCTGGCAGGCGGTCGAGAAGGGCCAGCCGGAGCTGTTCGCGGACTCCCTGGCCCTCAACCCGACCGGCCGGATGGGGACGCCGGAGGAGATGGCCAGGGCCGTCGTCTTCCTCTCCAGCCCGGTGTCCAGCTTCACGTCGGGGGCCAACCTCGTCGTGGACGGCGCCCTGACCCGCGGCATCCAGCTGTAGGGGTCCGGACATGGCGATCGTCTACCCGGTCCAGGCCGACGCCCCCGAGCCCGAGGACGGCACCGAGCCCGACTTCGGCGAGCTCGCCGCCGACCTCTCCGACACCTGGCTGGTCGAGGTCGCCCTCAGCGACGACGGCGACGACGCCTGCTTCGGCCCGCTCAGCGCCCGCGCGGCCTGGGACCTCGCCCTCGGCATCGACGAGCGCCGTCCGGCCTGGACGGTCTCGATCGTCCCGCTGCACGTGGCGTGCACCGCCGACGAGCTGGTCGCCCTGTTCGAGGAGTAGCCCCCGGGGCTGGGGCGTCCACCCCACGGACGTCCCGCGAAGGCGGGAGCCGGCGGCGGAGTGCGGGCGCCGGCTGGAGATGCGATCCCCTGCGGCGTCACTTAATGTCCTCAAGCCGTGTTGCAGGACACCTGGTGGGGCGCCAGTGCCGGACACGGACGTCCGGTCTGGGGAGAAGGCAGTGGCAGAGGTCCCGCGGGGTGAACCCGCCTCGGAGGTGGGCCTGCTGCGCCGTGCCGACGGCACGGCAACGGCGCAGGCCGACGCGGACGGCGCGCCGACGCGGCTGACCCTCGAAGCCCCGTGGCGGAGTCCCGAGCCGTGGTGGCTCCGCGGCGGCGTCCGGCCGTACCTGGTCCTGGCGGACATCGGGGCGTTCGTCGTCGCCACCGCGATCACCCAGCCGACCTCACCGGTCCACGGCGTGGTGCTGCTCGTCTACCTGGTGGTCTTCTACCTGGCCGGGCTCTACCGGTCGCGGCTGAACCTCTCCCTCCTGGACGACGTCCCCTACATCCTCGCCGCCTCGGTCGTCGGATTTGCGCTCAAGCTGGCCCTGATCTCCCTCTTCCCCGGTGTCGACCCACCGCCCCGGCAGGTCGTCCACGCCGTGGTGCTGCTCGCCGCCGTGGTCGTCGTCCGGCGGATCGCCTACACGGTCGTCCGCAGGGCGCGCTGCCGGGGTCACGTCCGTCACCGGACGCTCGTCGTCGGCGCCGGACCGATCGGTGTCCGCCTCGCCGACACGCTGCGGGAGCACAGGGACTACGGCCTGGACCCGGTGGGCTTCGTCGACTCGGAGCCGCCGTCAGGTGAGTCCCCGCTCTTCCCCGCTCCGGTGCTGGGGCGGTACGAGGAACTGGGGAGGGTCATCCGCGAGCACCGGATCCGCGACGTCATCGTCGCGTTCGGCGGGCTGGACGACGACCAGCTCGTCGACGTCCTCCGCACGTGCGACCGGCTGGACGTCGAGGTGTTCGTGCTGCCGCGGCTGTTCGAGCTGCACAACGCCAACCGGTACACCGACGAGGTCTGGGGGATCCCCCTCATCCGGGTGCGACGCGCCGTCTTCCGCAGCCCCTGGTGGAAGACCAAGCGGCTGGTCGACGTCCTCGTCTCAGGTGTCGCACTGGTGGTGCTCTCCCCGTTGATGGCAGTGGTCGCACTCGCGGTCCGGCGGGAGGGCGGGCCCGGCATCATCTTCCGGCAGCAGCGCGTGGGCATCGACGGGCGGCCGTTCGACGTGCTGAAGTTCCGGTCACTGAAGCCGGTGGACGACAGCGAGTCGCAGACCAACTGGAACATCAAGCACGACGACCGTCTCGGTCCCGTCGGCAGGTTCATCCGTGCGACGTCCTTGGACGAGCTGCCCCAGCTGTGGAACATCCTCCGGGGCGACATGAGCCTCGTCGGTCCCCGGCCGGAGCGACCGCACTTCGTCCAGCAGTTCTCGACGCACATCCCCCGGTACACGGCGCGGCACAGGGTGCCCGCCGGCCTCACCGGGTGGGCGCAGGCCCACGGCCTCCGCGGGGACACCTCGATCGAGGACCGGGCCCGCTTCGACAACTACTACATCGAGAACTGGTCCCCCTGGCTCGACATCAAGATCGTCCTCAGGACGGTGGGGCAGGTCCTCCGACGGCAGGGAGGTTGACGGCCCCCGTGCCCGCCGCTCCGGGGGCTCCCCAGCGCGCCGGACGGGCCGGTGGGGCGCGGACGCCGTCCACCGTGCTCCTCCGCGTCACCCTGGTGGCCACCCTCGCCCTGGCCCCGCTCGAGGGCTACCTGCTGGCCGTCGACGCGAACCTCAGCAAGGCGGCGCCGGCCCTGTTCCTGCTCACCTGGCTGGGGAGCCGGCTCCTCGCCGGCCGACCGGTCGGGCTCTCCCACCCGGTGGTCTGGTGCGCCGTCGCACTGGTCCCGCTGGTCCTGGCCTCGACCGCGGTCAACCTCGACAACGGTCACGCCCTCCTCTACATGGTCCGTTGGCTGCCCTTCCTCCTGCTCGTCGTGGCGCTGGTGGACGTCCTCACCCACGACGTCGACCCCTGGACGGGCCTGTACGCGCTGGTTGCCGGGGCCGCGGCCGCTGCCCTCGGCGCGGTCGTCAGCTTCGCGTTCCTCGGCTCCCCCCGAGCCACGGGACCGCTGGAGGACCCGAACGACCTCGCCTACGTCCTCACGGCCGCCGTCCCCATCGTGCTGCTGGCCGTCCGGAAGGCCGCACGCCCGCTCGCGGCGCTCGCCTGGGGCGCCGTCCTGGCCCTGCTCCTGGTGGGAGCGGCGGCCACGCTGTCCCGAGGCGGCATCCTCGCCACCACCGCCGTCCTCGTCTGGGCGCTGGCCCGCGGGGTGGTCCCGGCGCGCTTCCTCGCCGCGGCCGGTGCCCTGCTCGCCGCCCTCGCCGTGCCCATCCTCGTGCTGGCGCAGGACGTGGTGCAGCAGGCCCTGGACCAGAAGGAGTACATCGCCGCCAGCAACGTCGACACGCGGCTGCTCCGCTGGCAGGCGGCGGCCCGCATGCTGGCGGACAACCCGCTCCTCGGCGTGGGGCCGGGGGGTTTCCGCAGCGGCTACGTCGAGTACTCCGGGTTCGCCGAGCTGGCCGAACGGACGCCCGTCGCCCACGAGATGTACCTGGAGGTCGGCGCCGAGCTGGGGGTGATCGCCCTCACCCTGTTCCTCGGCGGGATCGTGGCAGCGGTCGTGGCCACCGAGCGCGCGGTCCGCCGACGCCGAGCCGACGGCGCTCCGGACCGAGACACCCAGGACCTCGCCGCACTGGCCGTCCAGGGGAGCCTGTTGGCCGTCTGCGTGTGCTCGGTCTTCCTGTCCGAGCAGTACTACATGCCGCTGTGGGCCGGGCTGGCGATCGCCGCGGCGGTCGACCTGCGGAGCCGGGGTGGGGGAGCCGCGGAACAGACAGGCGGAGAGGAGCAGGTGGATGCGCGTCCTGCACGCCATCGGTGAGATGGGGACCGGCGGCGCGGAGTCCCTCGTCGTCGAGCTCGTGCGACGAGGACCCGAGGTCGGGTGGGCGTCCGCGGTGGCGAGCGCCGGCGGCTCCCGGGAGGAGGAGCTCCTCCGCGCCGGGCTGGCGGACGTCCACCGCGTGCCCCTGTCACGTCGGAGGCCCGCGGGGCTGGCTCGCGCCGTCGCGGCGACCCGCCGGGCGCTGATCGCCAGCGCTCCCGACGTCGTCGTCGCCCACAACGTCGGGGTGACCGCAGCGGTGGCGCTGGCGCAGGCCACCCGGCGTCGGAAGGTCCCGGTCGTCACCGTCTTCCACGGTGTGGCGGCCGCGGACTACCGCACGTCCGCCCGGTTGCTCAGCACCGTCCCGCGGGCCGTGGTCACGGTCAGCCAGGCCATCGCCGGCCGGCTGCGGTCGGCGGGGCTCCGCCGCGAGCCGGTCGTCATCCCCAACGCGGTGACCGCGCCCGAGCTACCCGACCGGGAACAGGCCCGGCGCGAGCTCGGCGTGGACCCCGACACGCCCGTCGCGCTGTGCGCCGCCCGGCTGGTGGACCAGAAGCGCCACGACGTCCTGCTCCGGGCCTGGTCGAGGCTGCCACGGCACTGCGTCCTCCTCGTCGCCGGGGACGGCCCCAACCGGCAGGGGATCGAGGCCCTGCACGCGGAGCTCGGCCTCGGCGAGCGGGTCCGGCTGCTCGGCAACCGGACCGACGTCCCGCGGCTGCTGGCGGCCGCCGACGTCTGCACCCTGGCCTCGGACTGGGAGGGCCTCCCCGTCTTCGTCCTCGAGTCGATGGCTGCGGGCCGGCCGGTCGTGGCCACGGACGTCGACGGTCTCACCGAGGTCCTGCGGGGCGGCGGTGGGCTGCTCGTCCCCCCGGGGTCCCCGGATGCGCTCGCCGGCGCGCTGGAACGGCTCCTGACCGACACCTCCGCGCGCCGGGCCGCCTCCGACGCGGCGAGCCGCACGATCGCCGAGAAGTACGATCCCCTGCAGATGACCCGGCGATACGACGCGCTCCTCCGAGGTCTGGTGGGGACCCCGGCTCCCGGAGCCGCCCAGTGACACGGTCGCAGGCGCTGGCGGCGTTGCGGCGCGCCGTCGTTCCCGCCGTGCTCACCGCGGGTGCCGCCATGGCCCTCGTGCTGGCTCTGCTGCTCACCCGTGACCCGCTGTACCAGGCGAGGGTGGGCATCGTGGCGACGCCGGTGGCCGGCGGTGAGCAGGGCACCCCCGAGTACGGAGCCGTCGTGAGCTCGATCATGCCGGCCCTGCCCGAGGTCGCCGTGTCCACCCCGGTCCTGGACCGCCTGTCCGGCCGGCTCCCGGGGATCGACGCCGCCACGCTCGCGGAGTCGGTGTCGGTCGAACTCGTGCCCGCGTCCGGTGTGGCACGCGTGACCGTGACAGGGGACAGTCCGGAGACGGCGACGGCCGTCCTCGGCGCGGTCGTCGACGTCATCACGGGGAGCGACCTGCTCTCTCCCGTCGCGACGCTCACCGTCATCGGGGACGTCGACGCGGAGACGACGAAGGTCGACCCGGACCCCCTGCTCGCCGGGGGTCTCGGCGCGCTGGCCGCGGTGGTCGTGGGACTCCTCGCGGTCGCCGCGGTGCAGGTGCTGCGGCCCCGCCTGCTCACGCTCGCCGACGTGGCGCAGGTCGTGCACTCGGTCGCCTCCCCAGCGGTGCCCGTCATGGCCCTGGACCGGCGTCGCCGGCAACTGGACCTCGTCGCCTCCCGGCTGGCCGCGGCGGCCCCGGCGGCGACCCGGGTCCGTTCCTTCCCCGCAGGGCCCGACACGGAGGACGGCGTCGTCGAGGCGATCGACCAGTGGTTGGCCCAGCGCGTGGCACGCAGGGCACCGGCCGTCGGCTCTGCGGTCCAGGGGAACGGAGGGCCGGGAGGCAGCAACGGACGGGTGGGAGCCGTCGCGCGGCACAGCAGCCGCGAGGCCGCCGCCGCCGAGCCGGCGGTCGTCACCGTGCGGCTGCGCCGGGCGACGGCCGACGAGCTCACGGCGGCGGTCCTGGCGGCTCTGGACTCCGGCCACGAGATCGGTGCGGTGGTGGCACGGTGACCTCCGTCGCGCCGGGGGCGCCCAGGGGCCACCGCGGGAACCGACGCGCGGACCGGGGCCGCCCGTGAGCCGGGGACTGGCCGGCGCCGCCTCCCGGGGCGCGCTGTGGCTCGGGCTGGTCAACCTGCTGAGCAAGGGGTCGCAGGTCGTCGTCACCCTCGCCCTCGGGGTCTTCCTGACCGCGGGCGAGCTCGGCACGGTCACCGTCACCGTGGCGTTGCTCAACCTCGCGCTCGTGCTCCAGTCGGCGGGGGTGTACGACGTCATCGCGCGGACGCCGGAGGACCCCCGCCGGTTTGCCGGCACGGTCGCCACCATGTCCCTGGGCCTCGGCGCGCTCATCGCCCTCGTGACGGTCGTCCTGGCCCCGCAGATCGCCGGGCTGGCGGGCGCTCCCGGAGCGACCGACCTCCTGCGGGTGGCCGTGCTGAGCCTGCCCTTCACCGCCCAGGCCGGCGTCCAGATGGCCTACCTGCACCGGCACCTCGACTTCCGCAGACGGCTGGTCCCGGATGCAGGGAGCGCGCTGGCGGGAGCCGCGGTGACCGTCGCGGCCGCGGCCGCCGGGCTGGGCGAGTGGTCGCTGGTCGCCGGCCTGGTGACCACGGCCGTACTGGCCCCCCTGCTCGGCGTCGCGGTCGGGATCCGGCTGCGGCCACGCTGGTCCGGAGCGCACGCCCGGGTCGCCGGCCGCTGGGCCGCCGTCACCGGCCCGGGAGCGGTGCTGGGACTCGTGCTGCTGAACCTCGACTACGTCGTCATCTCCCGGGCTCTGGGTGAGGCAGCGACGGGTGTGTACTCCTTCGCCTTCCGCATCGCGTTCGTCCCCTACGTCATGGGCGCCGTGGTGCTGGGCGGCGTCGCCTTCCCCCTGTACGCGCGGCTCATGGAGTCGGGGGGCGAGCCGGCGATGGCCCCCGCCCTGGTGCGCTTCGTGCACGTGGTGGCGGCGACCACCGGCGGTGTCTGTCTGGCCCTCGCGCTGCTCGCCGACCGCATCGTCGTCATCGACCCGCGCTGGGCGGGGTCGGCACCGGTCCTGCGCGTGCTCGCCGTGTACAGCGTCCTGCTGGGCCTCGTGCTCATGGGTCACGAGGCCCTGCGGGCATCCGGCCGGCCCGGGCTCTACCTCCGGGCCCAGGTCGTCCACGTGCTCGTCCTGCTGGCCGCGGCTGTCGCGCTGGTCCGGTTCGGCATCGTCGGGGTGGCCTGGGCCCAGGTCGGGGCCGTCGCGGTGGCCGCCCTGCTGGTCGCCGTCATGCTGAGGCGGGTAGGGCTGCTCGGGGCCGGTCTCGGCCGGGCGCTCCTGGCGCCGCTGGCCGCCGCCGCCGTCGTCGCCGTCGTGCACGAGGTGGCGCGGGCGGCGGGTGCGCTGCCTCCGGCCACCTCCCTGGTGGGTGGTGCGGTGGTCGGGGTCCTCGTGCTCGCCGCCTACCTGGGTGCCCTGGTGCTGCTCGACCGGCCGCTGGTCCGGGACCTCAGGATGGCGGCGGCACGGTGACCGGGGCACGGACGGCTCGATGGGAAGGGGGGACGCGACGATGAGCAGCGGTCCGGGAAGAGCCCGGCGCCTGGCCTACCTGCTGACCCAGGACCGTGGTGGGCCGGTCGACGTGACGGTCGAACTGGCGCTGGCCATGAGCCAGGTGCCCGGGTGGGACGTCCGCGTCTTCGGCCCCCGACCGGCCCGGGGTGCCGAGCGCATCGCCGCCCTGCACACCGAGCTGCTGGTGGAGGGCAAGGGAGCGGTCGGGGCCATCCGACGGGCCCGGAGCCGGCTGGGTGCCTGGCGGCCCGACGTCGTGCACGCGCAGGACCGCCGCTCGGGCCTGGTGTGCGCCGGGATGGGCTGGGGGCCGGCGCGCGCGGGGCGGCCGGGGGCGGTGCTGCACACCTACCACGGGGTCCCTGACGACGTGACCGAGCCGTGGTTCCGCGGAACCGGGGGGGAGGCACCCTCGCGCTACACCCGCACGGTCCTGGCGGCCGACGCCCTCGTGGCGCGGTCCGTCACCCGCACCGTCGTCCCCGCGGCGTCGATGGGTCGCTTCCTGCGCGAGCGGCTGCGGGTGCCCGCGGGCCGCGTGGTGCACATCGACAACGGCCTGCCGTTGCCGCCGGCCTCCGTGCCGACCGGGCCGGTGCGACGACTGCTGTTCGTCGGGCTGCTCGTGCGCCGCAAGGGCGTGCACGTCCTCCTCGAGGCCATGGCGGGGGCCGCCCTGCCGCCCGACGTCACCCTGCAGGTGGCCGGCGACGGCCCGGAACGGGCGGACCTCGAGGGGTGCGCGTCGCGGCTCGGCCTCCGAGACCGGGTGGCCTTCCTGGGCTTCCGCTCGGACGTGCCGCGTCTGTTGGCCGGGTCGGACGCCTTCGTGCTCCCGTCGGCCATGGAACAGCAGCCGCTGGTGCTCATCGAGGCTCTCGGCGCCGGCAAGCCGGTGGTGGCCACCGACGTGGGAGGAATCCCGGAGATGGTCGCCGGCGCGGGGATCGTCGTCCCACCCGGGGACGCTCCGGCGCTCGGGCGCGCGCTGCAGGAGCTCACCACCGGCGACCAGGCCACCCGGTGGGGGGAACGGGGCGCGGCGGTCGCTCGGGAGAGGTTCTCGGTCGAGGCCACCCGCGAGCAGCACCTGGCCCTCTATCGAGCCCTGCTCGGGGACCTGCCGGAGGCACGCGGGTGACCGTCCACGTGGTCCACGTCGCCCAGCCGACGAGTGAGGGCGTCGCCCGTTGCGTCGTCGGGCTGGTCCGCCACCAGGTGGCCGCCGGGATCGACGTCACCGTCGTCTGCCCGGACGACGGGTGGCTGGCTGCGGAGGCGGTCGCGGGCGGGGCGCGGCACGTGTCCTGGACCGCGCGGCGCAGCCCCGGCCCCGTGGTGGCGCAGGAGACGGCCACGCTGCGACGGATCCTCAGCGGTCTGCGTCCGTCGCTGGTCCACCTGCACAGCGCGAAGGCCGGTCTCGCGGGCCGTCTCGCGATCCGCGGCCGGGTGCCGACGGTCTACCAGCCACATGCCTGGTCCTTCCTGGCGGTCCAGGGCCTGCTGCGGCGGGCCACCGTGGCCTGGGAGGTCTGGGCGGTGCGGTGGGCCCAGCGGGTCGTGTGCGTCAGCGAGGCCGAGTGCCGGGACGCCGCAGAACTGGGCCTCCCGCTGGACGGCAAGGCCCGGGTCGTGCCCAACGGGGTGGACACCGACCGGTTCCGGCCGGGGAGCCGCGACGAGGCACGCGCCGGGCTCGGGCTCGGCGACGGGCCGTTGGCGGTGTGCGTCGGCAGGCTCAGCGAGCAGAAGGGGCAGGACGTGCTGCTGGCGGCCTGGCCGGCGATCCGGGGGGCCGTGCCGGACGCGCGCCTGGCCCTCGTGGGGGAGGGGCCGTGGCGCGAACGGCTGGCGGCCACGGCCGGTGGGGGCGTCGTCCTCGTCGGCAACAGCCCCGATCCCCGGGACTGGTACGCGGCAGCCGACGTCGTCGTCGTCCCGTCCCGCTGGGAGGGGATGGCCCTCGTCCCCCTGGAGGCAGGGGCCAGCGGCCGCAGCGTCGTGATCACCGACGTGGCGGGAGCCCGGGAGGCCGTGCCCCCTGACGCGGGGGCCGTCGTGCCCGCCGAGGACGCGGCGGCGCTCGCGGAGGCGGTCGCACTCCGGCTGCGGGAACCCGCTGTCGCCCGACGCGAGGGTGCCGCGGCACGCCGGCACGTCACCGACGCCCACGGGCTGGACGCAAGTGGCGCGCAGATGCTCGAGGTCTACGCGGAGGTGCTCGACGGGCCCTGAGCGGGCTCCTCGCGCCGGTGCAGGTCCCACTCGACCAGGTCCCGGTGCTCGCTGAACGGCATGTCGGTCCCACGTGGGCACAGACTGTGAGGCGGAGGCCCTGGTCCAGGCGGAGGCGGACGGCACGTGGGGGGAGAGCCCGCTCCAGCTCACCCGGACGGAGGATCCAGTCCGGGGCGCGACCCGTCGACACCTGCTGGTGTGACCAGGTTCTCGAGGACGCGCAGGGTCTGGCAGGTGGGGGGTGCGGTGCTGTCGGCTGCGCTCATCGCGGTGCCGAGCGGTTCCACCGGCCGGTCGCCGGACACCTCGGCGACAGCGGCCTGCCGCCCGGTCTCCGCGAGCACCGGCGCGGGGGACGTCGTCGAGCGGCGGGGCTTCTGGTACGCCATCGGCGACCGACCGACCGAGCAGGAGATCGACGCCGCGCCCTCCCGTTACGGCGTCGTCGTCCTCAACTCCTGGGAGACCTGGGCCCTCGAGCGGCTCAAGCAACGAGACCCCTCCGTGGTCGTCCTCGTCTACAAGGACCTCTCCAGCACCCGCAGCTACCACACGGGGCCACAGCCGCCGACCGGCGTGGGCCACGCCGAGGCCGACCCGTCCTGGTTCGCCGTCGACGGCGCGGGGGAGCGCATCGAGTGGGACCCCTACCCGGGGCACTGGCAGATGGCGGTGTGGGACCCGGCGTACCAGCAGCGCTGGGTGGACGACGTCGTCGAGGAGGTCGTCTCGGCCGGCTGGGACGGCGTCCTGGCCGACAACGACCTGTCGACGCTGCGGTGGTACGACTCGGCACTGCTCGCGGGGACGACGTCGGCCGAGGAGACGGACGCGCAGGTGCGGCGGGGGCTCGACGGCCTCGTGACGCGTGCGGGGGAGGCCCTGCGCGCGCACGGCCGACTGCTCGTCCCCAACGTCTCCGACGCGCGCCTGCACGAGGGCCGCTGGGCGGCGCACGCCGCCTTCGGCGGGGCCATGGAGGAGAACTTCGTGCACTGGGGCACCGACCCGGGAAGCGGGCACGTCTGGGACTGGGGCCAGTCCGGGTGGGTGACCCAGACCGGGCAGTTGACCGCACCCGGGCTCGCCCTCACGGTGACCCGTGCCGCGCGGGGTGACACCAGGACCCTCCTGTACGGCTACGCCAGCACCCTCGTCCGCGGGGACGAACGGGACTTCTGGACCCCGTCGACCACGCCGGCCGGGGACTACAGCGAGCCGGAGGCGCTCGACGAGATGACGATCCCGCTCGGCCCGGCCGCCGACGCCGTCCGGGAACCGTCCGGCGTCTGGACCCGCCGGTTCGCCTCGGGATGGGCGGCGGTGAACCCCACGCAGGCCACCGTCACCGTCGTCCCGCCCCGGGGGACGGTGGACGGGAACGGCCGGAAGGTGACGTCGGTGTCCCTGCGGCCGGTGTCGGGCGCGGTCTTCCGCGTGGACGGTGCCTGCACCCGGTAGCGGGGTTCCCCCATCGAGTCGCCCGTTCCCCCCAGCCGGCGGGCCCACCGGCCGCGGGCTCGCCACTCCCCGGGGTGCGGAGGCTCGGCGCGGATCGTGGGGTCCCTGCCGTGAGCCGGGAGGACCCAGGCGTTGCCCACCCCGCTCGGGAAGAGGCGGTCGCCGGGCCGTCAGGGCTCCGGGCGCCCCGCCCGAGCCCCGGCCTCACCAAGGGTGATGCGGTGCACGTGGATGGCGGTGCCGGGCCGACCCGCCCGTCGTCCGGGGGTGGCGCGGAGAGCGGGTGGTTGCTCGGCCGTCCGCACAGGACGAGCATCCCGGCGCACCCAGCGGTGAGTTGGACACCGCGGGTGCCGAGGCGTGGAGTCCTCCGCGACTCGCGAGGCGACGACCGTCGACTGCGGCCGGGCTCGTGGCCGCGACGCGTGAGTTCGACCCGAGGAGGTGTGCGCGATGCTGGGTGAGCGTCTGGGTGGGGCCTCGGGGAAGTTCACGAGCATCCGAGTCCTGCCTTCGGAAGGAGACCAGGTCTGGCTGGAGGTGTCCTTCCAGGGGCGCGGGACCTTGCTGGGGCGGGAGATCACCGACACCGGCACCTATCGGCAGACCTTCCGCCCCGGAGGCGTCCTCGCCGGTGAGGGCCACGTGCTGATGATCACCGACACCGGAGACGTCGCCGACTGGGTCGGCGGTGGGGTTGGCCGCCGGACGGGCCCCGGTCACCAGGCCAGCTTCGGCGTGTGGGGCTCGTGCCCGTCGGCGACGGGTGCCCTGAGCCGTCTCGCCGAGGTCGCTGACGTCCTCGAGTACGAGGTCGAGGAGGACGGCAGCTACCACTGGACCATGTGGGCGTGGACGGGCGCCGGCGTCCCGTCGATCCCGCGCCAGGAGGTCCGGACCGGCGCGATGGCCTGACCGGTCTCGGTGACGGGGCCGGGGTCGCAGGCCCCGGCCCCGGTGACGCGGCCGGATCCGCGCCCACCGGTCTCCTCGGCCGCCGACCCGGCTCAGCGCGTCAGCGTCCGTGTCGCAGCCGCTACCAGCCGCGCTCCCGCCACTCGCCGAGGTGCGGGCGCTCGGCGCCGATCGTGGTGTCCCTGCCGTGGCCGGGGTAGACCCAGGCGTCGTCCGGGAGGACGCCGAACAGCCGTTGCTCGACGTCGTCGATCAGGCTGGCGAACCGCTGCGGGTCCTGCTGCGTGTTGCCCACCCCGCCGGGGAAGAGGCTGTCGCCGGTGAAGACGTGCGTGCCGGCGTCGCCGGGGCCGCGCCAGACCAGGGCGATGCTGCCCGGCGTGTGCCCGCGCAGGTGGACGACCTCGAGCGTCTGGCTGCCGACCGTGACCGTGTCGCCGTGCTCCACCGGCCGGTCGACGGGCACCGGCAGGTCGTCGGCGTCCGCGGGGTGGGCCACGGTCGTCGCGCCGGTGGCCTCGACGACCTGCGGCAGGGCGCGGTGGTGGTCCCAGTGCCCGTGGGTGGTGACGACGGTGCGGACGTCGGCGTCGCCGATGAACGCGCGCAGCGTCTCGGGCTCGGCGGCGGCGTCGACGAGCAGGGCCTCGCCGGTCTCCGGGTCTCGCAGCAGGTAGGCGTTGTTCGCCATCTCGCTCACGGCGATCTTGCTGATGGTCAGCCCCGGCAGCTCCCGGACGTCGGCGGGCCCGCCCACCTCGACGTCCCCGGTGTAGGTCCCCGAGCTCATCCCCAGACTCCGTTCGAGAAGTGTCGGCGGCCGCGGATACGGTCCTGACATGGACGCTAGCGGAGGTCTGCCGGTCGGTGCTCCGGGCGGAACGGTGGTGGGCCTCCCCGCGACCGAGCTGGCCGCCCGGGTGCGCTCCGGGGAGCTCTCCGCCGTCGACGTCGTCCGGGCCCACCTGGCCCACCTCGACGACGTCGAGCCCCGGGTGGGCGCCTTCCGGGTGGTCCGCCGCGAGGCGGCGCTCGCCGAGGCCGCCGCCGTCGACGCCGCGCCCGGCCGGGCGTCCCTGCCCCTGGCGGGGGTCCCGATCGCGGTCAAGGACAACGTGGCCGTGGCGGGGGAGGCCTGCACCGACGGCTCGCCGGCCTGTCCGGCGCGCCGGGCGGCGGAGGACCACCCGGTGGTCGCCCGGCTGCGGGCCGCCGGTGCGGTCGTCGTCGGCCTCACCCGCGCCCCGGAGCTGTGCCTCTACGCCTCGACCGACGGCCCCGGCGCGGTGAGCCGCAACCCGTGGGACACCTCCCGCTCGCCCGCCGGCAGCTCCGGTGGCAGCGCGGCGGCGGTGGCCGCGGGCGCCGTGCCGCTCGCCCACGGCAACGACGGGATGGGCTCGCTGCGGCTGCCCGCCGCCGCGTGCGGGCTGGTGACCCTCAAGCCCGGCCGCGGCGCGGTGCCGGCCGGCATCGGCGCGGACGACTGGTCGGGCATGGCCGAGAACGGCGCGCTGGCCACCACGGTGGCCGACCTGGCGCTCGCGCACGCGGTACTGGCGGGGGAGGAGCCGGTGCCCCCGGAGGCGCCCGGCCGCCCGTTGCGGATCGCCGTCTCCACCCGGTCGCCGGTGCCCGGGGTGCGGGCCGACGCCCCCGCCCGCGCCGCGGTGGAGCGCGTGGCCACCGCGCTCACCACGGCGGGCCACACCGTCGTCCGCCGCGACCCCCCGGTCCCTCCCGCGGCCGCCGCGGGCGCCGTCGCCCGGTGGCTGGCCGGCGCCGCGGACGACGCCGCCCACCTCGGGATCCCCCTGGCCGACCTGCAGCGGCGCAGCCGGACCCATGCCCGCCTCGGGCGGTGGGTGCGCGCCGCGGGGCTGGTGCGGCCGCGGACCGCCGAGCGCTTCCGGGAGCAGGTGGTGGCGTTCCTCTCCGACGTCGACGTGCTGCTCACCCCGGTCACGACCGGCCCGCCGTTGCCGGCCCGGCCCTGGCACGAGCGCTCGTTCCTCGCCAACGTCACGGCCAACGCGCGCTGGGCCCCGTGGACGGCGGCCTGGAACCTGGCCGGCCTGCCCGCACTGGTGCTGCCCGCCGGGACCAGGCCGGACGGGCTGCCGCTGGCGGTCCAGTTCGTCGGCCCCCCGGGTGCGGAGAGGCGACTACTCTGGCTGGCCGGAGAGCTGGAGCGTCGGCAGCCCTGGCGTCGTCATGCGCCGGTCTTCGACCCCGCGGGCGCCCCGTCCCCGGCTCCCGTCTGAGCACCTCCCGCCGCCGGCAACGTCGCCGTCGTCACGGATTGCGCCCGGACGGTGACGGCGTTGTCCGTACCGACACCTCGACACCTCCACCGCGGGCCCCGGACCGACCGGCCGGCCCGGCTGACCGACAGGGATCACATTGGACCGTCTCGTCGTCCGCGGCGCCCGCGAGCACAACCTCAAGGACGTCCACCTCGACCTGCCCCGTGACGCGCTGATCGTCTTCACGGGGCTGTCCGGCTCGGGGAAGTCCAGCCTGGCCTTCGACACCATCTTCGCCGAGGGCCAGCGGCGGTACGTCGAGTCGCTGTCGGCCTACGCCCGGCAGTTCCTCGGCCAGATGGACAAGCCGGACGTCGACTTCATCGAGGGTCTCTCGCCCGCCGTCTCGATCGACCAGAAGTCGACCAACCGCAACCCGCGGTCGACGGTCGGCACGATCACCGAGGTCTACGACTACCTGCGGCTGCTCTACGCGCGCGCCGGGCAGCCGCACTGCCCGAACTGCGGCAAGCCCATCTCCCGGCAGACGCCGCAGCAGATCGTCGACCAGGTGCTGGGGATGGCCGAGGGCACCCGGTTCCAGGTGCTGGCCCCCGTCGTCCGCGCCCGCAAGGGCGAGTACGTCGACCTGTTCAGCTCGCTGCAGACCCAGGGCTTCTCCCGCGTGCGCGTCGACGGCGTCGTCCACCAGCTCACCGACCCGCCGAAGCTCAAGAAGCAGGAGAAGCACACGATCGAGGTGATCGTCGACCGCCTCACCGTCAAGGAGAGCGCGAAGCGGCGGCTCACCGACTCGGTCGAGACCGCGCTGGGCCTGGCCGGCGGCCTGGTCGTCCTCGACTTCGTCGACCTGCCCGAGGACGACCCGTACCGCGAGCGCACCTTCTCCGAGCACCTCGCCTGCGTCGACGACGGGCTCTCCTTCGAGGCGCTCGAGCCGCGGTCGTTCTCCTTCAACTCGCCGTTCGGCGCGTGCCCGGAGTGCACCGGCATCGGCACCCGCAAGGAGGTCGACCCGGAGCTGGTCGTCCCCGACCCGGAGAAGAGCCTGGCGCAGGGCGCCATCGCCCCGTGGTCGACGTCGATGAGCAACGAGTACTTCACCCGGCTGCTCACCGGCCTGTCCCAGCAGCTGGGCTTCTCCATGGACGACCCGTGGGAGCGGCTGCCGGCCAAGGTGCAGAAGGCCGTCCTGCACGGCTCGCCCGACCAGGTGCACGTCCGTTACAAGAACCGCTACGGCCGCGAGCGCAGCTACTACGCCGCGTTCGAGGGCGTGCTGCCCTTCCTCGAGCGCCGGCACGAGGACACCGACAGCGACTACATGCGGGACAAGTACGAGGGCTACATGCGCGACGTGCCCTGTCCCGTGTGCCACGGCACCCGGCTCAAGCCGGAGATCCTCGCGGTCAAGCTCAACGGCCGCTCGATCGCCGAGGTCACCAACCTCTCCATCGGCGAGGCGGCGCAGTGGCTGGGTGCCCTGGAGCTCGGCGAGCGCGAGAAGGCGATCGCCGACCGCGTGCTGCGCGAGATCCAGGCGCGGCTGTCCTTCCTCGTCGACGTCGGGCTGGACTACCTCTCCCTCGACCGGCCGGCGGCCACCCTCGCCGGCGGTGAGGCCCAGCGCATCCGGCTGGCCACCCAGATCGGCTCCGGCCTGGTCGGCGTGCTCTACGTCCTCGACGAGCCGTCGATCGGGCTGCACCAGCGCGACAACACCCGGCTGATCGAGACCCTCGTGCGGCTGCGCGACATGGGCAACACGCTCATCGTCGTGGAGCACGACGAGGACACGATCAAGACCGCCGACTGGGTGGTCGACATCGGGCCCGGCGCCGGCGAGCACGGCGGTGAGGTCGTCGTCAGCGGCACGGTCGCCGAGCTGCTGGCCAGCGAGAAGTCCCTCACCGGGCAGTACCTGTCGGGCCGCCGGGAGATCGCCATCCCGCAGCAGCGCCGCGAGCCGACGCCGGGCCGCGAGCTGGTGGTGAAGGGCGCCCGCGAGAACAACCTGCGCGGGCTGGACGTCGCCTTCCCGCTCGGCTGCCTGGTCGCGGTCACCGGGGTGTCCGGCTCGGGCAAGTCCACGCTGGTCAACGACATCCTCTACACGACGCTGGCCAACCAGCTGAACCGGGCGCGGCTGGTGGCCGGCCGGCACCGCACCATCACCGGGCTCGACCAGCTGGACAAGGTCGTGCACGTCGACCAGTCGCCGATCGGGCGGACCCCGCGGTCCAACCCGGCCACCTACACCGGCGTCTGGGACCACGTCCGCAAGCTGTTCGCCCAGACCTCCGAGGCGAAGATCCGCGGGTACCAGCCCGGCCGGTTCTCGTTCAACGTCAAGGGCGGCCGCTGCGAGGCCTGCTCCGGTGACGGCACGCTCAAGATCGAGATGAACTTCCTGCCGGACGTCTACGTCCCCTGCGAGGTGTGCAAGGGCGCCCGGTTCAACCGGGAGACCCTCGAGGTCCACTACAAGGGCAAGACCGTCGCCGAGGTCCTCGACATGCCCATCGAGGAGGCCGCGGACTTCTTCGCCGCGATCCCGGCCATCGCGCGGTACCTGCGCACCCTCACCGACGTCGGTCTGGGCTACGTGCGGCTCGGCCAGCCGGCCACCACCCTCTCCGGCGGTGAGGCGCAGCGGGTGAAGCTGGCCAGCGAGCTGCAGAAGCGCAGCAACGGCCGCAGCATCTACGTCCTCGACGAGCCCACCACGGGCCTGCACTTCGAGGACATCCGCAAGCTGCTGCTGGTGCTCCAGGGCCTGGTCGACAAGGGCAACTCGGTCATCGTCATCGAGCACAACCTCGACGTCATCAAGAGCGCCGACTGGCTCATCGACATGGGCCCGGAGGGCGGGTTCCGCGGCGGCACGGTCGTCGCCGAGGGCTCGCCGGAGTTCGTCGCCTCGGTGCCGGAGAGCCACACCGGCCGGTACCTGGCCAAGCTCCTCGACCCCGAGGCCGTGGCGGCCGCGGCGGCGCCGAAGAAGCGGGTCCGCAAGAAGGCCAGCTGACGCCAGTCGGCAGACGGCGGCGGTTCCTCCTGCCCTTGAACGGGGAGTGGCCGCCGCCGTACTGTCGGCTGTGACGGACATCACGTCGGCGGACCGGTGTGGTGGGGCCCTCGAAGGAGGAGGCGCGCATGGGCGTTGTCCCGGAGCAGACCGGCACCCCGCGATGAGCGCGCTGACGCCCGACTGCGACCCCGACCTGTCCAACTGCGGCTCGCCGGTGGACGGCGCCTCGGGTGCCCGGGGCGGGTCCTCGCTGCGGTCGACCCTCGTCCTGCTCGCCGTCCTGGCCGGGTCGGTGTTGCTCGCCACCGGCGAGGCGGTGCCCGGCGCCGTGGCCTTCCTCGGCGGCGGAGTCGCGCTGGTCTCGGGCCTGGTCCTGGTCCGGCGGGGCGTCCGCCTCGCCCGCCGCGTCGGCGCGGCCGCGCCCGGGGCCGTCGCGGTGCGGCGGTCCCGTCCCGCGGGGTGACCGCGCCGCGGACACACCGCACGGCGCTCCCTGCTGGATCGACACCGAGCAGCCCGACCCCGACGCGGCCGCCCGCTGACACGCCGGCCTGTTCGGCTGGACGCTGACCGACGCCGTCCCGCGGACACCAGGGCCGCGGCTGTGACCCGGCTCGGCGGAACGGTGATCGCCGGCCCCGCCCGGCTTGGCGGACGTGATCGGCGGGCTGGTCGTGGTGCCGCCGGGGGCCCGGCCTCCTGGCACGTCACGTCCACCGTGGCCGACCGGGACGAGACCGTCGCCGAGCGGCTCGGTGCGACGACGGTGACCTCGTCCGACGACGTGTGGACGAGGAACGCGGTGCTGCGCGACTCCCAGGGCGCCGGGTCCACCGTCAGCCAGTTCACCCCGCCCGACGGCGACCGGTGACCGCGCCGGGGGGTCCCTGACCTGCGCGGGGGCTACTGTGACCCGTGTCACTCCCCGTTCCGGAGGGGGTCCGGTCGTGCCCGTGAGCCGCAGGTCCTTCCTCGCCGGCGTGGTCGTCGCGCCGGCCCTGAGCGCGCTGGCGGGCTGCGCGGGCACCGTGGTGCAGCCCGGTGACCTCTCCCGGCTGCGGATCATGGCGCCGGCCAGCCCCGGAGGCGGGTGGGACACGACCGCCCGCGTCATGCAGCGGACCATCCAGAGCAGCGGCCTGGCCCGCAACGTGCAGGTCTTCAACGTCGAGGGGGCCGGCGGCGTCATCGGGCTCGGGCAACTGGCCCGCGAGGACGACGACGCGCTGCTGATGATGATGGGGCTGGTCATGGTCGGCGCCGTCGACACCAACGACTCCTCCACCCGGCTCACCGACGTCACGCCGATCGCCCGGCTCATCGGCGAGACCGAGCTCATCGTCGCCCCGCCCGACGCCCCCTTCGACGACGTCGCCGGCTTCGTCGAGGTGTGGAAGGCCGACCCCGCGAACACGCCGATCGCCGGCGGGTCGGCCGGTGGCACCGACCAGATCCTCGCCGGGCTGCTCGCCCAGGCCGCGGGGATCGACCCGGGACAGATCAACTACATCCCCTACTCCGGCGGTGGCGAGTCCCTGTCGGCGCTGCTCGGCGGTCAGGTCACCGCCGGGATCTCGGGCACCGCCGACTACGGCCCGCAGGTCGCCTCCGGGGACCTCAAGGGCCTGGCCGTCTCCACCGCCGAGCGCAGCGACCAGGTGCCCGACGTCCCGACGCTGGTGGAGTCCGGGTTCGACGTCGAACTGTCCAACTGGCGGGGGGTCATGGCCCGGCCCGGGATGACCGACGGCGCCCGCGACGACCTGACCGCCCTGGTCGTCGACATGCACGACAGCGACGAGTGGGCCGAGGCCCTGGCGAACAACGGCTGGGACGACCTGCTGCTGACCGGCGACGACTACGGCGAGTTCCTCGTCCAGGAGGAGGCCCGGGTGCGCGAGATCCTGGTGCAGATCGGCCTGGTCCAGTGAGCACCGCGGCCGACCGCGAGCCGGCTCCGGTCCCCGCGGAGGAGCCCCCGGGGCGGAGCACCGGCGAGCTGCTCATGACCGTCCTGCTCGGCGCCCTGGGGGTCTACCTGGTCGTCGACGCCGGGACGATCGCCGTCCCCGGCTCGGCGAACACCGTCGGGCCGCGGTTCTTCCCCTACCTGGTCGGCGGCCTGGTCATCGCCACCGCGCTGGCGCTGGGCTACCGCGTGTTCCGCGGCGACCGCGGCCCCGCCGACGAGAGCGAGGACGTCGACCCCACCGCCGGCACCTCGTGGCGGGCCGTCGGCATCATCGCGGTCGCCTTCCTCGCTCACGCCCTGCTCATCAACGTGATCGGCTGGCCGCTGGCGGTGACCCTGATGTTCGGCACGGTCGCCTGGGCGCTCGGTGCGCGGGGCATCGTCCGGCCGTTGATCGCCGGCGGGATCACCTCGGTGGTGGTCTGGATCGTCTTCGTCAAGGCGCTCAACGTGGCGCTGCCCGGCGGGACGCTGCTCGAGCTGGCGACGAGCTGGTTTTGATGGACGCCCTCAGCGACCTCGCCGCCGGCTTCGGCGACGCCCTGACGCCGGTCAACCTGCTGTTCGCGTTCATCGGCGTCCTCCTGGGGACGGCGGTCGGCGTCCTCCCCGGCATCGGGCCCGCGATGACCGTCGCCCTGCTGCTGCCGATCACCTACGTGCTGGAGCCGGTCAGCGCGTTCATCATGTTCGCCGGCATCTACTACGGCGGCATGTACGGCGGGTCGACGACGTCGATCCTGCTCAACACGCCGGGCGAGGCCAGCTCGATCATGACCGCCCTCGAGGGCAACCGGATGGCCAAGGCCGGCCGCGGCGCGGCGGCGCTGGCCACGGCGGCGATCGGCTCCTTCGTCGCGGGCACGATCGCCACCCTGCTGCTCGCGTTGCTCGCGCCCACGATCGTCGACCTGGCCATCGGGATCACCGCGGCCGACTACTTCGCCCTCGCCGTCCTGGCCTTCGTCGCGGTGTCCACCGTCCTGGGGGCCTCGCCGCTGCGCGGGCTGGCGTCCCTCGGCATCGGCCTCTACCTGGGGCTGGTGGGCACCGACGTCCTCACCGGCCAGGAGCGGTTCACCCTGGGCATCCCGCAGCTGTCCGACGGGATCGACGTGGTCGTGGTCGCGGTGGCGCTGTTCGCCGTGGGGGAGGCGCTGTACGTCGCCTCCCGGCTGCGCCGCGGGCCGGTGGAGGTCATGCCGGCGTCCGGGCGGTACATGACCGGTGAGGACCTGCGCCGGTCCTGGAAGCCGTGGCTGCGGGGGACGGCGCTGGGCTTCCCGCTCGGGGCGATGCCGGCCGGCGGGGCGGAGATCCCGACGTTCCTGTCCTACGCCGCCGAGCGGAAGCTGACCCGGCACCCCGAGGAGTTCGGGCGCGGCGCGATCGAGGGGGTGGCCGGGCCGGAGGCGGCCAACAACGCGGCGGCCGCCGGCGTCCTCGTCCCGCTGCTGACCCTCGGGCTGCCGACCTCGGCGACCGCCGCGATCCTGCTGGCCGCCTTCCAGGGGTACGGCATCCAGCCCGGCCCGACGCTGCTGACCACGGAGTCCACCCTGGTGTGGACGCTCATCGCGGCGCTGTTCATCGGCAACACGATGCTGCTGGTGCTCAACCTGCCGCTGGCCGGGCTGTGGGTGAAGCTGCTGCGCATCCCGCGCCCGTACCTGTACGCGGGCATCCTGCTGTTCGCCTCGCTCGGTTCCTTCGCGGTCAACGCCGACCCGCTCGACCTCGTGCTGCTCCTCGTGCTCGGCTTCCTCGGCTTCGCCATGCGGCGCTACGGCTGGCCGGTGGCGCCGGCGGTCATCGGGCTGATCCTCGGCCCGGTCGCGGAGACCAACCTGCGCCGCGCGCTGGCCATCAGCGGTGGCGACCTCGGCGTCCTGGTCGACACGTGGTTCAGCCGGATCGTGCTGTTCCTCGCGCTGCTGGCGCTGGTGGTGCCGATCGTGCTGCGCGTCGTCCGCGGACGGCGCTCCACGCCGGAGGAGCTGCAGCACGGCGAGGGGCTCCGGCACCACGAGACCGCGGCCGCCGGTCGCGAGGGAGGGGAGGACTAGGTGGGCGGGGTCGTGGTCGTGGGGGTCGTCCCGAACCCGCGGGGGCGGGCCGCGCTGGAGCACGCGGTGCTGGAGGCCGAGCGACGGGCGGCCCGGCTGGTCGTCGTCAACAGCTCGCGCGGGGACGCGCTGGTGGACATGGAGTACCTGCAGGGCGAGCCCCTGCGGCAGCTGCTCGCGGATCTGACAGTGTCCGGGGTGCCCTTCGAGGTGCGCCAGCCGATCGGCCGCGACGTCGCCGAGGAGCTGTCCGCCGCCGCGCGGGAGACCGGCGCCGAGCTGGTGGTCATCGGGCTGCGTCGGCGGTCCGCGGTGGGCAAGCTGCTCATGGGCAGCGCCGCCCAGCGGATCCTGCTGGACGTCGAGTGCCCGATCCTGGCGGTGAAGGACCCACCTGCGGAGGCGACGTGACGAGGGCGACGCGATGACGGCGACGGACGAGGACCTGCGGGAGCTGGAGGCCGCCGACGGCGTCCGGCTGCGGTACCGGCGGTGGCTGCCGGAGGGCGCCGTCCGCGGCACGGTCCAGGTGGTGCACGGCGCCTCGGAGCACTCCGGGCGGTACGGCCGCCTGGCCGGGGCGCTGACGGCCCGCGGCCTGGCGGTGTACGCCCTGGACCTGCGCGGCCACGGCGGGACGGCGGAGTCCACCGGGCCGGGCCGGTTCGGTGCGGGCGGCGCCGACGCCCTGCTGGCCGACGTGCGGGCGCTGTCCGCGGTCGCCGCTGGCGAGCACCCTGGCGTCCCGCGGGTGCTGCTCGGCCACTCGATGGGCTCGATCGTCGCGCTGGCCGCCGCGGAGGAGGACGGCGGGGACCTGGCCGGCCTGGCCCTCTCCGGTCCGGTCGGCGTCGCGCCGCACCTCGCCGAGTCGGTCACCGCGCTGGAGGCCTCGACGGCGGCCGGCGCCGGC
Source organism: Geodermatophilus sp. SYSU D01105 (assembly GCF_054050095.1). NCBI lineage: Bacteria > Bacillati > Actinomycetota > Actinomycetes > Geodermatophilales > Geodermatophilaceae > Geodermatophilus > Geodermatophilus sp. SYSU D01105. The sequence continues at coordinate 19,023 of NZ_JBJGYR010000011.1, read as the reverse complement.
GACCAGCCGCTGGACGCGCTGGGCGCGTTCAACCAGCCGTTCGAGCCGGCCCGCACCCCGTTCGACTGGCTCTCCCGCGACCCGGCCGAGGTCGACGCCTACCTCGCCGACCCGCTCTGCGGGAACCGCATGCCGCTGACCACCGGCTACGCGGCCGGTGTCTTCGGCCTCGCCGTCCGCTCGGCCACCGCGGAGGCGGTCGCCCGGCTGCCCGAGGGCCTGCCCGTGCTGCTGCTGGCCGGGCAGCGGGACCCGGTCGGCGGGGTGGAGGCCGCCCAGGTGACCGCCCTGGCCGACCTGCTGCGCGCCCGCGGCCTCCCCGTCGAGCTGCACGTCTACCCCGACGCGCGGCACGAGGTGTTCAACGAGACCAACCGTGACGAGGTGACCGGCGACCTGCTCGCCTGGCTGGCCGGCCGGATCGGCGGCTGACCCTCATCCGGCCGGGCGCACGGACACCGGCGGACGGTCCGGGGAGGAGCGGGCGTCGTCCGGCGCCGGACGGGGCGGCGGCGTCGCGGCGGCCGCCACCTCCTGCCAGAAGTCGTCGACGCGGGCGTTCCACCGCTCGGGGACCTCCTGGAACGGCTGGTGCGACTCGGTCGCCCAGACCTCGAACTGCGCACCGGGGACCAGGTCGGCGACCACCCGGCCGAGCTCCGGCCGCGCGGTCGGGTCGATCCCGCCGGCGAGCACGAGGGTGGGGGCCTTGACCTGCGGCAGCCGGTCGGTGGTGTCGTGGGCCGCGAAGGCGTCGAGGTGCCGCTGGATGACCTCGGGGGGCTGCTTGTAGGGGAAGGCGAGGGCCTCGTCGATGAACGCGTCGACGGTGCCGTCGTCGTGCGCGCGGGGTGTGTAGACCACCAGGAAGAAGGCCTCCAGGAAGGCCCGCTCGTCCGGGACCGCCTCGACCAGCCAGCGGATGAACCGCACCCACCTCTGCATGTAGACGTCCATGGCCGCCCAGGTGCTCTGCAGCACCAGGCTGCGGACGAGGTCGGGACGGCGCAGCGCCAGCTCCTGCGCGATCTTCGCGCCGCCGGAGAAGCCGGCCACGTGCGCGGACGGGATGTCCAGGGCGTCCAGGACGGCGGCGGCGTCGTCGGCCATCTCGCCCACGCTGGTCGGGCCGTCGGGCAGCGCCGTCCGCCCCGCGCCCCGGTTGTCGAACGCCGTCAGCCGGTAGCGGTCGGCCAGCCCGTCGAGCTGGAACTGCCAGGACTCGACGGTGTCCCCGAGCCCGCCGATCAGCAGGACGTCGGGGCCCGACCCCACCTGCTCGGTCCAGATCTCCACGCCGCCGGCTGAGCGGATGTGCTGTCCCATGACGGGCTCCTTCCGTGCGGACGTGGTCACCCGCGGCCGGCGGCCTCGGGCGGGCGGTCGGGCGACGGGCGGTCGAGGTCCGGGGCCTCCCGGGGGCGTGGGGTGGTGGCCGCCTCGACCTGTTGCCAGAAGGCGTCGACGCGGGCGTTCCAGCGCTCGGGCACCTCCTGGAACGGCTGGTGCGACTCCTCCTCCATGACCTCGAAGACGGCGCCGGGGATCGCCTCGGCGACCGCCCGGCCGAGGTGCGGTCGGGCGGTGGGGTCGATGCCTCCCGCCAGCACCAGCGTCGGCGCGGCGACGCGGGGCAGCCGCTCGGTGCTGTCGTGGTGCCAGATGTCGGCGAGGAAGCGGTGCACGTCCTCCGCCGACTGCTTGTGCGGGAAGGCGACCACCTCGTCGATGAACGCGGCGACCGTGCCGTCGTTGTGCGCCCGCGGCGTGTAGATCCACAGGAAGAACGACTGCAGGAACGTCCGCTCGTCCGGTGCGTTGTCGACCAGCCACTCGACGAAGCGCAGCCACGTGCGGAAGAACGGGTCCATCGCCGCCCAGGTGCTCTGCAGCACCAGGCTGCGGACCACCTCGGGGTGCCGCAGCGCGAGCTCCTGGCCGATGAGGCTGCCGCCCGAGAAGCCTGCGACGTGCGCCGAGCGGATGCCCAGCGCGCGCAGGACACCCGCCGCGTCGTCGGCCATCGCCGCCACGGTGGCTCCCTCCGGCGGCATCGCCGTCCGGCCGGCGCCGCGGTTGTCGAAGGCGGTCAGCCGGTAGCGGTCGGCCAGCCCGTCGAGCTGGAACTGCCAGGACTCGACGGTGTCGCCCAGGCCACCGATCAGCAGCACGTCGGGCCCCTGCCCGACCTGTTCGACCCAGACGTCGACGCTGCCCACGTGGACGTGCCTGCCCATCGCCGTGCTCCTCTCAGGGGTGCCACCGCTGCTGGTGCTCGGCGTGCGTCCGCAGGTAGGCGCCCGGCCGGAAGAACCGGTCGTAGAACTCCAGGTCGAGGTGATGGGCCTGGACGTAGTTGAGGACGAACAGCGTCGGCACGGTGCCCGGGAACTTGCCGAAGGTGTCCAGCACGTACTGCGCCTGCAGGGTCACGCACGCCTTGAACTCCTCGTCGTGCACCTGGGCGCTGCCGCGGAAGCCCGGGCTGTCGGTCCACGGGCCCGGGGTGGCGGGGTGGAACGGGCCCCCCTCGCCGAACTTGCGCTCGGCGAAGGCCTCCACCGCCGCGGCCATGTCCGCGTGGTGCGGCGGGCAGAAGGCCTCGAAGACGCCGGGGAGGCCGGTGGGGTTGGGGACGGCCCACCGATCGTCGGTGTCGTAGCGGAACCCGAGACCGGGCACGTCGGGGTTGCCGGAGGCGCCCAGCACGGAGAAGCGGTCGATCCCGTCGAACATCCAGCCGCCCAGGCCCATCGCCTGCAGCAGGAGCACCCCGCCGTAGCAACTGGTCGCCAGCTCGGCGGTGGCCTCGGTGAGCGCGTACTGCTCGGCGAAGGTGAGCGGGAACGGGGCGTCGACGTCCACCAGGTCGCGGAACCGCTCCAGCCCCGGGATCTCCCGCCCGTTGACGTCGTCGAACACCGCGTACCCGTTCTGGGTGAAGAAGCAGAGGATCGCCAGCATGTGCTGGGCGATGTCGGCGACCGGGATGACCAGCAGCGAGCCGGGCACGTTCACACACCAGGTGTTGTGCCCCTCCATGTAGGGCTCCTCGGCCGGCAGGTGCAGCCGCCGGTCGGACAGCTGCCGCACCCGGCCGCGGTGGCGCTCGACCATCAACTCGGCCGTGACCTCCTCGGTGGCCGGGTCGACGAGGGCCCCGGCGTCCCGGGTGGGGAAGAAGTACACGCCGGTGTCGTCGGTGAAGAACAGCTCGGCGGTGTGGAAGCCGGCCGCGGACGGGAAGGTGCGCCCGGCGGCCCCACCCGCGTAGTTCGCCGCATGGGGCGCGTAGCGGGCGTTCCGGGTGATCGAGTAGTGCCAGCCGGTGGTCCCGCCCATGGCGCTCAGCACGAGCATCCGCTCGAGCTCGGTCAGCGGCATCGGCTCGTGCCGGGACCGGTGGGCCAGGGGGCCGTCCGGGATCTCGTCGCCCAGGGCGAACCGCCGGGAGCGCCGTCCGAACAGCGCCTCCACCAGGGGGAAGGTCGCCAGGTCGGCCAGCGGGTCGGTCAGCGGAGGCGGCGCGGTCCGGGCCTGGGGGATCCCCGTCGTGCGGGCCGGAGTCGTCGGGTGCTGCGTCGAGCTCATGGGCCCACCCCCGTCGGGACGACCTGACCGACCCGAGGTTCGGGCCGGGCCGGGCCGCCGGGCAAGGGGCGGAGGTCCCGGGGGGAATCCCACCGATGTGGTTCCCGTGGTCACATCCGCCCCCCGGGGACGGCGGACCGTCGTCCACCCGACCTAATCTGGGGCCATGCCCGACCCGTCCACCTACCGACCGGCGGTCGGCAGCATCCCGGAGGACCCAGGGGTCTACAAGTTCCGCGACCCCAACGGGCGGGTCGTCTACGTCGGCAAGGCCAAGAACCTCCGGCAGCGGCTGAACAGCTACTTCGCCGACGTCGCGGGCCTGCACCCGCGCACCCGCCAGATGGTGACGACGGCGGCGAGCGTCGAGTGGACCGTGGTCGGGACAGAGGTCGAGGCCCTCCAGCTCGAGTACAACTGGATCAAGGAGTTCGACCCGCGGTTCAACGTCCGCTACCGCGACGACAAGAGCTACCCGTCGCTGGCGGTCACCCTCAACGAGGAGTACCCGCGGCTGCAGGTCATGCGCGGCCCCAAGCGCAAGGGGGTGCGCTACTTCGGCCCCTACGCGCACGCCTGGGCGATCCGCGAGACCCTCGACACCCTGACCCGGGTCTTCCCGGCCCGGACCTGTTCCAACGGCGTCTTCAAGCGGGCCGGGCAGATCGGGCGCCCGTGCCTGCTCGGCTACATCGGCAAGTGCGCGGCGCCGTGCGTCGGCCGGGTGTCGGCCGAGGAGCACCGCGCCATCGTCGACGACTTCTGCGACTTCATGGCCGGCCGCACCGACTCGATGGTCAGGCGCCTCGAGCGGGAGATGGGCGAGGCCGCCGAGGCGATGGAGTACGAGAAGGCCGCCCGGCTGCGCGACGACCTCGGCGCCCTCAAGCGGGCGATGGAGAAGCAGGCGGTCGTCCTCGGGGACGGCACCGACGCCGACGTCGTCGCCTTCGCGCAGGACGAGCTGGAGGCCTCGGTGCAGGTCTTCCACGTCCGTGGCGGGCGGGTGCGCGGTCAGCGCGGCTGGATCGTCGACAAGGTCGAGGAGGTCACCACCGGGGAGCTGGTCGAGCAGTTCCTGCTCCAGGTCTACGGCGGGGTCGACGACCAGACCGGCGTCGTCGAGGCGGGGGAGACCGTGCCCAAGGAGGTGCTCGTCCCCGAGCTGCCGCAGGACGCTGACGTGTACGAGGAGCTGCTCAGCGAGCTGCGCGGCTCGCGGGTGTCCCTGCGGGTGCCGCAGCGCGGGGACAAGCGCGCCCTGCTGGAGACCGTCGAGCGCAACGCCAAGGAGGCGTTCGCCCGGCACCGCGTGAAGCGGTCCAGCGACCTCACCGCCCGCTCCCTCGCGCTCGCCGAGCTGCAGGAGGCCCTCGAGCTGCCCGACGCGCCGCTGCGGATCGAGTGCATGGACGTCTCGCACGTCCAGGGCACGAACGTCGTGGCGAGCATGGTGGTCTTCGAGGACGGGCTGGCGAAGAAGTCCGACTACCGCCGGTTCAGCGTCAGCAACGGAACCGACGACACCGCGGCGATGGCCGAGGTGGTGCGGCGGCGGTTCGCCCGGCACCTCAAGGAGGAGCAGGACCGCAGGGACGAGCAGGGGGTCGCCGCGGAGGAGGGCCGGCCGCGCCGGTTCGCCTACCCACCGAACCTGCTCGTCGTCGACGGCGGCGCGCCGCAGGTGGCCGCGGCCGCACGGTCCCTCGACGAGCTGGGCATCGTCGACGTCGCCGTCTGCGGGCTGGCGAAGCGGATGGAGGAGGTGTGGCTGCCCGGCGAGAGCGACCCGGTGATCCTGCCGCGCACCTCCGAGGCGCTGTACCTGCTGCAGCGCGTGCGCGACGAGGCGCACCGGTTCGCGATCACCTACCACCGGCAGAAGCGGTCCACCAGCATGCTGGTCTCCCTGTTGGACGACGTCCCCGGTCTCGGGGAGACGCGGCGGAAGGCGCTGATGAAGCAGTTCGGGTCCCTCAAGCGGCTGCGAGCCGCGACCGTCGAGGAGCTGATGGCCGTGCCCGGCATCGGCCGGCGGACGGCGGAGGCGGTGCAGGCCGCGGTGGCACAGCCGGAGGCGGAGCAGTCGGCGGGAGGACAGCCGGAGGCGGGAGGCCGGCCGGCGGAGGCCGCAGCGGTGGAGGAGGCGGTCGAGTCGACGACCGCGCCGGCCGGACCGGCGCAGCGGGGGACCCCGCAGCCGGGAGCCGGGGCCACCGCCGAGGTCGGGCTGGTGGCCTCGTGAGCGAGCTGGCGAGCTCACGGGGGGAGCAGGGCAGCGAGCCGGCGAGCTCAGGGGGGGAGCAGGGCAGCGAGCCGGCGAGCCCACCGGGTCAGCCGGGTGACGGGGACGCGCGGGACGGGCACGGCGGTGAGCTGACCGGTGCGCACGGGGCGGGGCCGTTCGGCACGGCCCCGGGCACGCCGGGGCACCCGCACACCGAGGTCTCGCCGCCGGTCGACCCCTCGTCCACCGAGACCCAGCCGCTGGACGTCGTCGTGGTCACCGGCCTGTCCGGCGCGGGCAAGAACAGCGCCGGACGGGTGCTGGAGGACCTCGGCTTCTTCGTGGTCGACAACCTGCCGCCGGCGCTGCTGCAGCCGATGGTCGAGCTCGGTGCGCGCGGTGACCTGCGCCGCTTCGGCGCCGTCGTCGACGTCCGCAGCCGGGCCTTCTCCAGCGACCTGCAGGAGGCCATCCGGGTCCTTGCCGAGGCCGGCCACCGGCCGCGGGTCGTCTACGTGCACGCCCGCGACGAGGTGCTCGTGCGCCGGTACGAGTCGGTGCGGCGGGAGCACCCGCTGCAGGGCGACGGCACGCTGATCGACGGGATCTCCGCCGAGCGCGCGCTGCTCACCGGGATCGCCGGCGAGGCCGACCTGTGGGTCGACACCAGCGACCTCAACGTCCACCAGCTGCGCGCCACCCTGGAGAACGCGTTCGCGCGGGAGGGGCAGGCTCCGCCGCTGACCGCGACCGTGCTCAGTTTCGGGTTCAAGTACGGCCTGCCGCTGGACGCCGACCTCGTCGTCGACGCGCGGTTCCTGCCCAACCCGCACTGGCTGCCCGAGCTGCGGCCGCACACCGGGCGGGACCCCGACGTCCGCGACTACGTCCTGGGCCAGGAGGACGCCGGCCCCTTCCTCGACCGCTACACCGACGTGCTGCGGCTGCTCGTACCGGGCTACCGCCGCGAGGGCAAGCGCTACCTGACCCTCGCCGTGGGCTGCACCGGCGGCAAGCACCGCAGCGTGGCGATCGCCGAGGAGTTCGCCCGCCGGCTCGCCGCCGAGGGCATCGCCACCACCGTCCAGCACCGCGACCTGGGCCGCGAGTAGTGGGGGCCGTGGGAGCCGGGTCCCAGCGCCCGTTGCGCGTGGTGGCCTTCGGCGGCGGGCACGGCCTGGCCGCCGCGCTGGGTGCGTGGAAGCAGCTGACGCCGGAGCTGACCGCCGTGGTCACGGTCGCCGACGACGGCGGCTCCTCGGGCCGCATCCGTCGGGAGATGCCGGTGCTGCCGCCGGGTGACCTCCGCATGGCCCTCGCCACCCTCGCCGACGACGGCGCGGACACCCGCCGCTTGGCGGCGCTGCTGCAGCACCGGTTCGGCGGCACCGGCGTGCTGGCCGGGCACCCGGTCGGCAACCTGGTCCTCACCGGGCTCACCGAGCTGCACAGCGGCGACGCGGTGGCGGCGCTCGACGACCTCTGCCGCCTGCTGGGCGCCCGCGGGCGGGTGCTGCCGATGGCCGACGTCCCGCTCGACCTGGTCGCCCGGGTGGAGAGCACCGACCCGGACGATCCGAGTCGGACGCGCACCATCCGCGGCCAGGTGGCCATCGCGTCCACCCCCGGCCGGGTCCGCGAGATCCTCGTCTCACCGCCGGACCCACCGGTGAACCCCGCGGTCCTCGACGCGATCGCGGCGGCCGACGTCGTCTCGCTGGGGCCGGGCTCCTGGTACACCTCGGTCCTGCCGCACCTGCTGGTGCCGCGGCTGCGCGCTGCCCTGGCGGCGAGCAGCGCCCGCGTGGTCGTCGTGCTCAACCTGGAGCCGCAGCCGGGGGAGACCGACGGCTTCTCGCCGGAGGAGCACCTGGCGGTGTTGCGTGCCCATCTGAGCGGGGTGGCGCTGCACTCGGTGATCGCAGATGTCGACTCGGTGGTTGACCGCTGTGGTCTCCTGTCTGCGGTGCGCGAGTGCGGCGCGGAGCTGGTCCTGGCTCCCGTCGCCGAGCCCGACGGGTCACCACGGCACGACCCGGTCCGCCTCGCGGCGGCGCTGACGTCGGCCGTCGGAGTCCGCTAGGGCACGACGGGCATTGGAATTCGGGGCCGGGTACCGCAACCTTCGGTACCGGCACCGGTACGAGGGGGAGAAGAGGGGACGCCGCACATGGGGCCTGGTTACCCCGGGGGAACGTGGGGGTGGACGGCATGGCGATGACGGCCATGGTCAAGGACGAGCTGTCTCGGGTGGAGTGCACGAAGACCTCCGAGCGCAAGGCGGAGGTCACCGCCCTGCTGCGCTTCAGCGGTGGCCTGCACATCGTGGGTGGCCGCGTGGTCATCGAGGCCGAGCTCGACACCGGGTCCGTCGCCCGCCGTCTCCGTCGCGACATCAGCGAGGTGTACGGCTACACCAGCGGCGTGAGCGTGCTGGCCGGCGGCAACATCCGCCGCGGGGTGCGCTACCTGGTGCGCATCGCCAAGCACGGCGAGGGGCTGGCCCGCCAGACCGGACTGGTCGACCAGCGCGGCCGCCCGGTGCGGGGCCTGCCGCCGGCCGTGGTCTCGGGCAGCATCAACGACGCCGAGGCCGCCTGGCGCGGGGCCTTCCTCGCCCACGGGTCTCTGACCGAGCCCGGCCGGTCGTCCTCGCTCGAGGTCACCTGCCCCGGCCCCGAGGCCGCGATGGCGCTGGTCGGCGCCGCACGGCGGCTCGGCATCGCCGCCAAGGCCCGGGAGGTGCGCGGCGCGGACCGCGTCGTCGTCCGGGACGGCGACGCCATCAGCGCCCTGCTGACCCGCATGGGCGCGCACGACGCCGTCCTGGCCTGGGAGGAGCGGCGGATGCGTCGCGAGGTCCGGGCGACGGCCAACCGGCTGGCCAACTTCGACGACGCGAACCTGCGCCGCTCCGCGCGGGCCGCCGTCGCCGCCAGCGCCCGGGTGGAGCGGGCGCTGGAGATCCTCAACGGCGACGCGCCCGAGCACCTGCTCGTCGCCGGCCGCCTGCGGCTGGAGTTCGGGCAGGCGTCGCTGGAGGAACTGGGTCAGCGCGCCGACCCGCCGATGACCAAGGACGCCGTCGCCGGCCGCATCCGCCGCCTCCTGGCGATGGCCGACAAGCGGGCCAAGGACCTCGGCATCCCCGACACGGAGTCCGTCGTCACCGAGGACATGCTGACCCAGTAGGAGGACCACCCTTCCCCCCACGCCTCGCACGCTCGGCGCGGGACCCTGGAGGGTGGCCGTTCCCGGTCGGCGCCGTGGCCCGGGCCGCCTCCAGGCGGCTCGGGCCACGGCGTACCCGGCCCGATAGGGTCTCGTCGGAGCGAGGCCGCCGGTGCGCGGCCCCCGAGGAACAGCGTCGACCGACATCGGAGGTCTGCAGTGACCGTACGGGTGGGCATCAACGGATTCGGCCGGATCGGCCGCAACTTCTGGCGGGCCGTCGCGGCCAGCGGCCAGGACATCGAGATCGTGGCGGTGAACGACCTCACCAGCCCCGAGGTCCTGGCGCACCTGCTCAAGTACGACAGCGTGCTCGGCAAGCTCTCCGAGGACGTCGCCGCCGACGGCGAGGCCATCAAGGTCGGTGGCAACACCATGAAGGTGCTCTCCGAGCGCGATCCGGCCAACCTGCCGTGGGGCGACCTCGGCGTCGACGTGGTCGTCGAGTCCACCGGCTTCTTCACCAAGGCCGCCGACGCCCGCAAGCACGTCGACAAGGGCGGCGCGAAGAAGGTCATCATCTCCGCGCCGGCGACCGACGACGACATCACGATCGTCATGGGCGTCAACGACGGTCTCTACGACGGCTCGCAGACGATCATCAGCAACGCCTCCTGCACCACGAACTGCCTGGCGCCGCTGGCGAAGGTCATCAACGACGCGTTCGGCATCGAGCGCGGCCTGATGACGACGATCCACGCCTACACCGCCGACCAGAACCTGCAGGACGGCCCGCACAAGGACCTCCGCCGTGCCCGCGCCGCCGCGCTGAACATGGTGCCGACCTCCACCGGTGCGGCGAAGGCGATCGGCCTGGTCCTGCCCGAGCTGCAGGGCAAGCTCGACGGGTACGCCATCCGCGTCCCGGTGCCGACCGGCTCGGCCACCGACCTCACCGTGCAGGTCACCCGCGAGGCCTCGGCCGAGGAGATCGACGCCGCCTACCGGGAGGCCGCCGCCGGCCCGCTGGGCAAGTACCTGAGCTACACCGACGCGCCGATCGTCTCCTCCGACATCGTCACCGACCCGTCGTCGTGCATCTACGACGCCAAGCTCACCAAGGTCTTCGGCCCGATGGTGAAGGTCCTCGGCTGGTACGACAACGAGTGGGGCTACTCGAACCGGCTGGTCGACCTCACCACGCTGGTGGGCGCGTCCCTCTGACGATGCGCTCCCTCGACGACCTCCTCGCCGAGGGCGTCTCGGGTCGGCGCGTGCTGGTGCGCGCCGACCTGAACGTCCCCCTCGACAAGAGCACCCGCGCGATCACCGACGACGGCCGCATCCGCGCCAGTCTGCCCACCCTGCAGGCGCTGCGTGACGCCGGCGCCCGGGTGGTCGTCGCCGCGCACCTCGGGCGGCCCAAGGGCGCCCCGGACCCGCAGTACTCCCTCGCCCCGGTCGCCGAGCGGCTGGGGGAGCTGCTGGGCACCGACGTGCCGCTGGCCGCCGACGTGGCCGGCGAGGACGCGCGGGCCCGGGCCGAGGCGCTCGGCGACGGCGACGTGCTGCTGCTGGAGAACGTCCGGTTCGAGGCGGCAGAGACGTCGAAGGACGACGCCGAGCGCGGCGCGCTGGCCGACCGGCTGGCCGGCCTCGCCGACGTGTACGTCGACGACGCCTTCGGCGCGGTCCACCGCAAGCACGCCTCGGTCTACGACGTCGCCCTCCGGCTGCCGCACGTGGCCGGGCGCCTGGTCGCCCAGGAGCTCGACGTCCTGACCCGGCTGACGCAGGACCCGGAGCGGCCCTACGTCGTCGTGCTGGGCGGCTCCAAGGTTAGCGACAAGCTCGCCGTGATCGAGGCCCTGCTGCCCAAGGTCGACCGGCTGCTGGTCGGCGGCGGGATGTGCTTCACCTTCCTCGCCGCCCAGGGCCACGGCGTGGGCCGGTCGCTGCTCGAGCAGGACCAGGTCGAGACCTGCCGGCGGCTGCTCTCCGAGGCCGGCGACCGGATCGTGCTGCCGATCGACGTGGTGTGCGCGCCGGAGTTCAGCGCCGACGCCCCGACCACCACGGTGACCGTGGACGCCATCCCCGGCGACCAGATGGGCCTGGACGTCGGCCCGCGGACGGTGGAGGCCTTCGGGCGCGAGCTCGGCGGGGCGCGCACGGTCTTCTGGAACGGCCCGATGGGGGTCTTCGAGCTCGCGCCGTTCCAGGCCGGCACCCGCGGCGTGGCCGAGTCCGTCTCCGCCGTCGACGGCCTGTCGGTGGTCGGCGGCGGGGACTCCGCGGCCGCCGTCCGCCAGCTGGGCCTGGACGAGTCCGCCTACGGGCACATCAGCACCGGCGGCGGTGCGTCGCTGGAGTACCTCGAGGGCCGGGAGCTCCCGGGCCTCGCGGTGCTGGCCGACCGAGAGGGCGAGTGATGGCACGCAGGAGCGCACCGGTGCGCCGCGAGGGGCGCCGCCCGCTGATCGCCGGCAACTGGAAGATGCACCTCACCCACCTCGAGGCCATCGGCCTGGTGCAGAAGCTCGCCTTCTCGCTCAAGGAGCCCGAGCTCGAGGCGGCCGAGGTCGTCGTCCTGCCCCCGTTCACGGCGCTGCGCAGCGTCCAGACGCTGGTCTCCGGCGACAAGCTGGAGATCGGCTACGGCGCGCAGGACCTCTCGGTGCACGACTCCGGCGCCTACACCGGCGAGGTGAGCGGGGCGATGCTCGCGTCCCTGGCGTGCACCTACGTCGTCGTCGGTCACTCCGAGCGGCGCGCGCTGCACGGCGAGGACGACGCGGTGGTGGCCGCCAAGGTGCAGGCAGCCCTGCGGCACGGCCTGGTGCCGATCCTGTGCGTGGGGGAGGGGCTCGACGTCCGCAAGGCGGGTGAGCACGTCGCGCACTGCACCACCCAGCTGGACGCCGCGCTCGACGGGCTCACCGACGACCAGGTGCGCTCGGTGGTGATCGCCTACGAGCCGGTGTGGGCGATCGGGACCGGCGAGGTGGCCACCCCCGACGACGCCCAGGAGGTGTGCGGTGCCCTTCGGTCACGGCTCGCCGAGCGTTTCGGCCCCGAGACGGCCGCGGTGGTCCGTATCCTCTACGGCGGGTCGGTGAAGGCCGCGAACACGGCCGGGATCCTGGCCGGGCCGGACGTCGACGGCGCCCTCGTCGGTGGTGCCAGCCTGGACGCCGACGAGTTCGCGCAGATCTGTCGGACAGCCGCCGACGGCAGCTGACCGCCGCCGCCGGCGAGGCGGGGAGCGGGTGGGTGGACGACACGCAGCAGGGACCGGCGGGGCGGGGCCCGGCCTGGGCCCGCGGCACCCGTGCCCGGGTCGCGGCCATCGCCGCCGCCGTCGTCCTCGTGGTCGTGGCGGCGGTCAGCTGCAGCACCGGCGGGGACGGCGCCACGGGGGTGCCCGTGCACGGCGACGGTCCGGACGCCGGTCTCACCGGCGTCCGGGCGCCGTCGGAGGCAACCGGGGGGACGCTCCGGGTGGTCGCGGGGGAGATCGACAACCTCGACCCGCAGCGCTCCTACCTCCCGGGCGTGTGGAACCTGATGCGGCTCTACACCCGCACGCTGGTCACCTACTCGACCGAGCCCGGGCGCACCGACGAGCTCGAGCCCGACCTGGCCACCGACCTCGGCACCACCCCCGACGGCGGCACCACCTGGACCTTCACCCTCCGCGAGGGGGCCCGGTTCGAGAACGGGCGGGTGATCACCTCCCGCGACGTCAAGTACGGCATCGAGCGGTCCTTCGCCTCCGACGTGGTGGTGGGCGGCCCCACCCACGTCGTCGAGCTGCTGGACGACCCGGCCAACCCCTACGCCGGCCCGTACCAGGACGAGTCGCCCGACAAGCTGGGCCTGGGCGCCATCGAGACGCCCGACGACCGGACGATCACCTTCCACCTGCGCACCCAGCAGCCGGACTTCCCCTACGTCATGGCGCTGCCGTCGAGCAGCCCGGTGCCGATCGAGGACGACCGGGGTGCCGACTACGGCGGGGACCCGGTCTCCTCGGGCCCCTACGCGATCACCAGCGTCGACCCGGTCACCGGCATCGTGCTCGACCGGAACCCCGAGTGGGACGCGGCGACCGACGAGGTCCGCACCGCGCTGCCCGACCGGGTCGTCGTCCGCACCGGGCTCTCCGGCGTCGAGCGCGACCAGGCCCTGCTTGCCGGGTCGGCGGACGTCGACGTATCCGGCACCGGGGTGCAGGCGGCGACGCAGGCGCGGCTGGCCGAGGGCACCGGCGGCGAGGTCCCGGTGACCGACCGGGTCGACGAGGTGACCAGCGGCGTGGTGCGGCTGCTCGCCCTGCCGACGAACGTGGCCCCGCTCGACAACGCCGACTGCCGCGCCGCGGTGGCCGCGGCGGTGGACCGGCGCGCGGTGCAGGAGGTCCTCGGCGGGGCGGTGAACGCGGTGCGGACCTCGCAGCTGTGGCCCCGCGGCCTGGCCGGCGGTCCCGAGGACCCCGACCCGGGGCCGGACCCGGACGCCGCCCGCGAGCACCTGGCCGCGTGCGGGCAGCCGGACGGGTTCAGCACCGTGCTGGCCGTCCCGGACGCCGCGAGCAGCGTGGCCGTGGCCGAGGAGGTCGCCGGCCAGCTGGCCGCGGTGGGCATCCAGGCCGAGATCCGGCCGCTGGCCGCGCCGAGCTTCTACGCGACCGACGTGGGCAACCCCGACAACGTCGCGGCGCAGGGCTTCGGCGTCGTCCTGGCGACCTGGACGGCGGACTTCCCGACCCCCGGCTCGTTCCTCGTCCCCCTGGTCGACGGGCGGTCGGTCAGCCCCGTCGGCAACACCAACTTCGCGCGGCTCGCCGATCCGGCGCTCAACGGGCTGATCGACACCGCGCGCACGGCCGGGGACCCGCATGAGGCCCGCGCCGCGTGGCGGGAGGTCGCGGCCGCGGCCACGGCGACGAGCGCGTACGTGCCGCTCGCCGAGGCCCGGGTGCAGCTGCTCGCGGGGCAGCGGCTGCGCAACGGCGTGGTGATGACGGCCTACAGCGGCTACGACGTCGCGACCGCCGGCGTCCGCTGACAGCCGCGGGAGCACCGCAGCGAGCACCGACGAGCGAGGAGCGCGCCGCGTCGCGGAGGCGGACCGGTGTGATCGTCCGCTGACCGGAGAGACCGTCCGCCGGCCCGTCCGGGTCGTGTCGGCCGGGGGCCGGAGCGGAGTCGGTTACCCTCGAAGCATGATCGAGCTGGTCCTCAACGTGCTGCTGGTGCTCACCAGCGTGCTCCTCGTGGTGCTGATCCTGCTGCACCGCGGCAAGGGCGGGGGCCTGTCCTCGATGTTCGGCGGCGCGGTGTCCTCGCAGCTGTCGGGTTCCTCGGTGGTGGAGAAGAACCTGAACCGCCTGACGGTGTTCACCGGGCTCATCTGGGCCGTCTGCATCGTCGGCCTCGGGATCCTGCTCAAGGTCTGACCCCGCCGCCTCCGCGATCCGCGGAGAAGGTGGGGGGAATCGCCCGGTCGAGGCCCTAGACTGCGCGCGCGGCCGGTCGACGCCGCAGTCCTCTCGAGACACAGGGAGCGCTCGTGGCTGGTGGGAACGCGATCCGGGGCACGCGGGTCGGCGCTGGGCCGATGGGGGAGGCCGAGCGCGGCGAGTCCGCGCCTCGCCGGCGCATCGCCTTCTGGTGCACACAGGGGCACGAGACGCGGGTCGCCTTCGCCAGCGACGCCGAGGTCCCCGAGATGTGGGACTGCCCGCGCTGCGGGCTGCCCGCCGGTCAGGACCAGGCGGCCCCGCCGCCCGCGCCGCGCACCGAGCCGTACAAGACGCACCTGGCCTACGTCCGCGAGCGGCGCAGCGACGCCGATGGCGACGCCCTCCTCGAGGAGGCCCTCGCCAAGCTCCGGGCCCGCCGCGGCGCCTGAGGCGAGGCCCCTCCGGCGGCCTCGGTCAGTCCAGCGGCGGCCGGGGGAGGGGCACCCGGCGGTAGGGCACCCACGCCGCCTGGTCGACGTCCCAGTAGCAGCCGCGGTGGTGCCGGTCTCGTGACGTGCCCTCCTCGGCGGCGACGCGCGCGAGGGCGTCCTCGGCACGGGCGGGGTGCGGAACGGGCGTGGCGGGGAGCGTCATGGGTCTCTCCGGGGGAGTGTCCGACGGAGTGACCTGAGGCTGCCGTCGGCGTCCGGGGCTCGCGTGCGATCTGCTTGCAGCGGCCGCGTCCGGGAGTGTGCTCCGCCGGGGCTGCGCGGACCAGGGCCCTCGGTCGCGAGGACGGCGCGCAGCGCGCCGCTCCACCGACCCCCGCGGTCGGTGCCGGGCCCGCCGGGACCCCGGCCGCTCGCCGAGGCCGGCGGCCCGGGCCCCGGCTATCCCCGGGGCAGGTCGCCGGCGGCCGCGGCGTCCAGCAGCCAGCGGGTGGCCCGCCGGCCGTGCACCCCAGCGGCGGGCAGTTGCTGCGGCCCGGTGTCGCCGCGCAGGGCTGCCGCGACGGCGGGGGCCTTCCCCTCGCCGGACACGAGCAGCCAGATCTCCTCCGCCGAGTTGATCGCGGAGAAGCCGAGGCTGGTGCGCGTCGGCGGCGGCTTGGGGCAGTCGCGGACCGCGACCACCAGCCGCTCGTCGGAGGCGGCCGGCGACTCGGGGAAGATCGAGGCCACGTGCCCCTCGGGGCCCATGCCCAGCAGCAGCACGTCGAAGCGCGGCAGCTGGGCACCCTCCGGCGCCGCGGCGGCCAGCTGCTCGGCGTACCAGGCGGCGGCGTCCTCGGGCTCGGCGAAGCCGGCGTCCGACGCAGGCATGGCGTGCACCCGCTCGGCCGGCACGCCGACGGGGTCGAGCAGCGCCCGGCGCGCGCCGGTCTCGTTGCGCTCGTCGTCGCCCGCGGGGACGAACCGCTCGTCGCCCCACCAGACGTCCACCGCCGTCCAGTCCACCCGCTCCCGCTCGGGCTCGGCAGCCAGGCCGGCGACCCGCTCCAGGACGGCGGTGCCGATGCCCCCGCCGGTGAGCACGACGGTCGCGGTGCCGTGCACGGCCTGGGCGGCGGCCAGGCGGGCGACCAGCGCGGAGGCCACCGCCCGGGCCAGCCGGTCGGCGTCGGGCTCGACGACGACGTCCGGCACCGGCCGGCCCTCTGTCGCCAGCTCGGCGGCGATCCGGTCGCCCGGCGGCAGACTCACGGGACGACCTCCTCGGCGTTGCGCTCGCCGTGCTCGGCGACCTCGTCGGTCCCCTGCGAGTCGAGCGGCACGGTCGGCAGCGGCTCGCCGTCGCCGCCGTGCGTCTCGGCCGGGTCGAACCACACGTGCTCGCGCACGGGCGAGCGGTCGGCGAGCCCCCGCACGCCGGTGGTCGCCTCCAGGGCCTCCGCGAACGGCTCGTCGGGGTCCAGGCGGCGCAGCTCCTCGCCGACCAGGTCACCCAGCTGGCGGTCGGGCAGGGCCACCATCGCCTCGGGCCGGTACGGCTGGGAGATCACCGCGCCCCCGCGGCGGTCGGCGGTCACCCGGACCTCCTCGTCCTGGTCGAGCTGGAGGAACACCGAGGAGACGCCGCTCGGCCCGGGCCGCCGCTCGCCCTCGACGACGTCGATGGGGCAGCCGCACCGGGCGCTCAGCCAGCCGGCCAGCAGCCGGGCGGTCGCGGAGCCGGGGTCGCCCTCGACCCGGCCGCCGTGCACCCGGACGGCGTCGCCGCGGCGGCCGGACACCGAGTCCACCGTCGAGGTGAGCGTGGCCCGCCACGGGGTGCTGCGGGTCCAGGCGAGGTCGGTGTCGCCGGGGGCGTAGTCCTCGGCGCGGGTGCGCAGGGCGGCCAGCTGGTCGCCGGCCAGCCCGCTGTCGGTGATCCGGCGGTCGGCGATGACCGCCAGCGCGTCGGTGCACAGCCGGTCGGGCGGCGTGCCGTGCCACCAGGTGACCACGGGGGCGTCGGCGGCCAGCAGCGGCAGCACCACCGACTCGGCGTGCAGCGCGAGCCGGCCGTACATGCGCATGACGACTGCCTCGCCGGGCCCCAGGCGGCCGCCGATGAGCACCTCGGCGTCCAGGCGGGGGGTGGGCGCCTCGATCTGGCGGCGGACAACGATGAGCAGTCGGCAGGGGTGCTGCTCGGCGGCGGCGGTCGCCGCCTCCTCGGCCTCGGCCACGCGCCCCTCGTCGGCGACGACGACCAGGGTCAGCGCCACGCCCGAGAGCACGGCACCGCCGGTGCGTCGCTGGGCGGCCAGTTCCTTGACCACGGCGGAGCCGGTGGTGTCCCAGAGGGTGGTCATCGGGTCTCCTCGGATCGCGTGGGCCGGCCGCTCACGGACGCCGCCACCGGCGTCCCTCGGCGGCGAGCATCTCGTCGGCGGCTCGCGGACCCCACTCGCCGGCCCGGTAGGGGTGCGGCGTGGTCCCGGCCCAGAACTCCTCCAGCGGGTCGATGACCGACCACGACGCCTCCACCTCCGCGTTGCGGGGGAAGAGCGTGGCGTCGCCGAGCAGCACGTCGAGCAGCAGCCGCTCGTAGGCCTCGGGGCTGGCCTCGGTGAACTGCTCGCCGTAGAGGAAGTCCATCGACACGTCGCGGACCTCCATGACGCTGCCGGGCACCTTCGACCCGAACTTGAGGGTGACCCCCTCGTCGGGCTGGACCCGAACGACGAGCTGGTTGTTCCCCAGCTCCTCGGTGTCGGTGTCGGCGAAGGGCAGGTGCGGTGCCCGCTTGAACACCAGCGCGATCTCGGTGACCCGCCGCGGCAACCGCTTGCCCGTGCGCAGGTAGAACGGCACGCCGGCCCACCGGCGGGTCTCCACGCCCAGCCGGACGGCGGCGTAGGTCTCGGTCGTCGAGTTCGGGTCGACGCCCTCCTCCTGCCGGTAGCCGTTCGCCCGCTGACCGGCCAGCCAGCCCTGCTCGTACTGGCCGCGGACGGCGGAGGTGCGCAGGTCCTCGGGCAGCGAGACGGCCCGCAGCACCTTGAGCTTCTCGGTGCGGATCTCCTCGGCGGAGAACTCGACGGGCTCCTCCATCGCCGTGAGCGCCAGCAGCTGGAGCAGGTGGTTCTGCAGCACGTCGCGGGCGGCGCCGGTCTGCTCGTAGAACTGCGCCCGCCCGCCGATGCCGACGTCCTCGGCCATCGTGATCTGCACCGAGTCGACGTGGTGGCCGTTCCAGACCGGTTCGAACAGGGTGTTGGCGAACCGCAGCGCCATCAGGTTCTGGACGGTCTCCTTGCCCAGGTAGTGGTCGATGCGGAAGACGTCCTCGGCGCTGAACACGGAGTCGACCAGCGCGTTGAGCTCCCGGCTGGAGGCCAGGTCGGTCCCGAACGGCTTCTCGACGACCACCCGCCGCCAGCGCTCGGGCGTGCTGTCGGCCATGCCGGTGCGCTGCATCTGCTTGAGCACCACCGGGAACATCGCCGGGGGGATCGACAGGTAGAAGGCCGCGTTGCCGCCGATCCCGTGGGTGCCCTCGAGCTCCCCGAGGGTGGCGGCGAGCTCGTCGAAGGCGTTGTCGTCGTCGAACGACCCCTGGACGAACCGGACGCTGCCGGCCAGCCGCTCCCAGACCTCCTCCCGCCACGGGGTGCGGGCGGCCTTGCGGGCCGCGTCGCGGGCCAGCTCGGCGAAGTCGGTGTCGCCCCAGTCCCGGCGGGCGAAGCCCAGGAGGGCGAAGTTGGTCGGCAGCAGCCCGCGGTTGGCCAGGTCGTACACCGCCGGCAGCAACTTCTTGCGCGCCAGGTCCCCGGTGATGCCGAAGACCACCAGTGCACACGGCTCGGGCACACGGGGCAGCCGCCGATCCCGCGGATCACGCAGCGGGTTGGGGATCATCGTCCGTCCTCAGGGTCGGAGGGAGTCGCCGTCCGGCGCGGCGGTGGACCGGACGGCGCGGCGGTACGGGTCTACTGCAGCGGACGCTCGGCGACCGGGACCGTCCGGGGCAGCGCGCCGGGCACCCGGACCGGGGGGGGGGGGGGGGGGGGGGGGGGGGGGGGGGGGGGGGCGCGGGGGCGGGGGGGGGGGGGGGGGGGGGCGCGGGGGGGGGGGGTGGA
>NZ_JBJGYR010000010.1:0-184162 GCF_054050095.1 Geodermatophilus sp. SYSU D01105 | reverse complement strand
CCCAGGCGGACGCCCCCGGGGAGGGACCCGGGGAGGCGAGAGGGGCGGGACTCCCGGCGGGGCGACGGGCCCCTCTCGCGTCAGACCCCCTCGACGCCCTCGGCCTGCGGGCCGCGCTGACCCTGGGTCGTCTCGAACTCCACCCGCTGGCCCTCGTCGAGGCTGCGGTAGCCGCCCCGGTCGGCGATCGCGGAGAAGTGGACGAAGACGTCCGGGCCGCCGTCGTCGGGCTCGATGAACCCGAAGCCCTTCTCGGCGTTGAACCACTTCACCGTGCCGCGGGTCCGCCCCCCGCCGCCGCCGGAGCGCCGGCCGCTCTCGCGCGGGCCGGAGTCGCGGTAGCCGGAGTCGCGGTAGCCGGAGTCGCGGTAGCCGGAGTCGCGGTAGCCGGAGTCGCGGTAGCCGGAGTCGCGGTAGCCGGAGTCGCGGTAGCCGCCCTCCCGGCCGCGTGACCCGCCCCCGGAGCCCCCCTCGGGACGGACGTCCTCGGCCTGGGGGCCACGCTGGCCCTGGGTGGTCGTGAACTCCACCCGCTGGCCCTCGTCGAGGCTGCGGTAGCCGCCCTGGTCGGCGATCGCCGAGAAGTGGACGAAGACGTCGGCCGAGCCGTCGTCGGGGGCGATGAACCCGAAGCCCTTGTCGGCGTTGAACCACGACACGGTGCCCGTGCTCCGTGCACCGCCCCGGGACGACGGCCGGCCGCGGTCGCCGCCGCGGTCACGGTCGCGCGCCGGTGCCTCCCGGGGGGCACGGGCGCCGCCGCCCATCGGCCGGACCGAGTCGGCCTGCGGGCCGCGCTGCCCCTGGCTGGCCTCGTACTCGACCCGCTGGCCCTCGTCGAGGCTGCGGTAGCCGCCCTGGTCGGCGATCGCGGAGAAGTGGACGAAGACGTCCGGCCCCCCCTCGTCGGCCTCGATGAACCCGAAGCCCTTCTCGGCGTTGAACCACTTCACCGTGCCCTGCGGCATCTCCTGCTCCTGCACTTCTCGCGTCGGCGGGTCCGTCCCACCGACCGCCCGCGCGGGCCTCTCTGGCTGGTGCGCGGTACTCGCAGCGTGCCTTACCCCGCTGACGGGACATCGCGCGCCCCCGGGGGCAGGATCCGGGGTCGCGTTCCTCACGCCGGCGAGGGCCGGGGGCCGGCTCCCGGGTCGGGCGTGGGGTCAGACCCTGACCAGGATCTTCATGCCGTCGCCGCGACGCAGCCGGCCGAAGGCGTCCACCAGGTCGTCGACGCCGATCTCGTCCACCCAGCCGGTCGCGTCGTAGCGCCCCTCGGCCATGGCGGCGATCACCGCGTCGAAGTCCCGCGGCAGGTAGGCCAGCGCCCCTGTCATCGACGTCTCGCCGAACACCAGCACGGTCGGGTTGAACTCGAACCCCTTCTCGTGCAGGGCGACGACCACCAGCCGGCCGCCCGGCGCGAGCAGCCCGATGGCCGAGGTCACCGCGGCTCCCGCGCCGGCCGCGTCGAACGCGGCGTCCACCCCGTCCCCGCCGGTGACCTCCGCGACGACCGCGGCGAGGTCACCGGTGGTGGGGTCGACGACGTGCGTCGCGCCGAGCCGCTCCAGCGCCTCCCGCCGGGTCGCACTGGGCTCGGAGACCACGATCGTCTCGACACCGCGGGCACGCAGGGCGAAGAACACGCCGATGCCGATCGGGCCGGCGCCGGCGACCAGGGCCGACCCGCCCGGCCGCACCTCGCCGAGGTCCACGGCGTGCCAGGCCACCGACATGGGCTCGACGAGGGCCCCCATGCGCAGGTCCACCCCGTCGGGCAGCCGGTGCAGCATCGTCGCGGGCACCGTCGTGTACTCGGCCATCCCGCCGCCGTCGCTGGTGAGCCCGTGGAAGCCGAAGCTGCGGCAGGTGTTCACCATGCCCGCGCGGCAGGCCGCGCAGTGCCCGCAGTGGTACACCGGCCAGACCGCGGCCCGGTCACCGACCGCGACGCCGTCCACCCCCTCGCCGAGCTCGACGACGGTGCCGGAGAACTCGTGGCCGAGCACCTGCGGGGGCATCGCGCCGGTGATCGGGTGGGGCTGGGTGTAGTCCAGGCCGGAGCTCTCCGGCGCGTAGTACACGTGCAGGTCCGAGCCGCAGATGCCGGCGTAGGCGTTGCGCAGCTTCACCTGCCCCGGGCCGGGCGAGGGATCGGGGACGTCCTCGATCCGGACGTCCTCGCGGGCGTGGAACCGGGCTGCCCTCACGGGTCCCTCCTCGGGAGGTCGGGTGGGGTGCCGCCGGAGCGGCCCGGCAGCACCCCGGGACGGTCAGGACTGGCCGGCGGCCGCCCTCTCCTGCGCGTAGCGGTCGGACGCGGCCTGGATCGCCGCGCCGTTCTTCGCGTCCAGCTCGGCGTGCTTGCTGCGCGCCCAGGACTCCGCGGCCAGCAGCCGCCTCTGGGAGGGCTGGAAGGCCGGGATGACGTGGCGGGCGAACAGCTCGAAGCTGCGCTGGGTCGCCTGCCAGTTGGCCCAGTCGTGCTGCAGCAGGATGTAGCAGCCGAAGCCGCCGTCGGACTGGTCGACCAGCCGCTGGATCTGGGCGATCGCGTCGTCGGGCGTGCCGATCACTCCCCACCCGCTGTCGTCGAGCCAGGCCAGCCGCTCGTCGAAGGTGTCGCCGGGGATCCGCACCGGGGGCAGCGCCAGGGTCTTCTGCGTGTAGTCGACGAACGCGTCGAAGCCGTAACGGATGTCCTCGACGGCCTGCTCGCGCGTCTCGGCGATGTGCATGGGACCCATCAGCCGCCACCGCGACCGGTCCGCGGTCCGCCCGGCCGCGGCCGCCTCGGCCTCCAGCACGGTCCAGTGGTGGCCGAGGACGTCGAAGCCCTCCTTGGTGGTCGCGCCGACCGAGAGCATGCCCAGGCCGTACTTGCCGGCCAGGCGCGGGCCGGTGGGGGAGGCGGTGGCCGCCACCGCCATCTCGAAGCACGGGTACTGGTAGGGCGCCAGCTGGCAGCGGGCTTCGACCAGCTCGTAGCGGTCGGTCTTCACCGACACCGGCTCGTCGGTGGTGAGCAGCCGGATGAGCACGTCGAGGTCCTCGTGCAGCGCCGGGCGCAGCTGGGCGGGCTCGAGGCCGATCATCGCCGCGTCCGTGGGCAGGGAGCCGGGCCCGACGCCGACCATCAGGCGGCCGCGGAGCAGGTGGTCGACGAGGATCGCGCGGTCGGCCACCCACAGCGGGTTGTGGTAGGGCAGGGAGACCACGCCCGTGCCCAGCTTGATGTGCCGGGTGAGGGGCCCGACGTGGGCGAGGAAGGTCAGCGGGTCGGCGATGATCTCCGTCGCCGCCGAGTGGTGCTCACCGACCCAGACCTCGTCGTAGCCGAGCTGGTCGAGCAGCTGGATCGTCTCGATGTCGCGCTGCAGCGAGGTGGTCGGGTTCTGGGTCGGCGGGCTGTTGAACGGCGGCATGAACAGGCCGAAGCGCATGGTGCTCACGGGCGGGGCTCTCCTCCGGGTTCGACGGTGGACCGAGGGGACGCAGTCGTGCAGGCGCGGGGGCTCAGCTCGGCGGCCCGGCGGGCAGCGGACGGGTGCGCCGCGGCGGGACGGCGGAGCTCGACACGTCCACCTCCCGGTTGCCGGCGCCCCACCCGTCACCGGCGCCGACGGGCTGCGTCTGCCCTGAGTATGGCCCACGTCACACTCCGGGACCCTGCGGGAGGGCCGGCCGCTCCCCGGCTGCCACCCCGCGTGACGGTTGACACACGGCCGGTCCGGCGATGGGATCGGCTGCGGCGCGGACAGGTGTCCGCGTCCCGACCCCCTGACGAGAGGACCTCGATGAGCGCTCCCGCGACGACGACCACCGCCGAGGGAGGAGCGGCCGTCGCGGTCGACGTCCTCGTCGTCGGTTCCGGGCCGGCCGGGGCCTCGGCCGCGCTGTTCCTGGCGACCTACGGCACGTCCACGCTGCTGGTGACCAAGTACGGCCGGCTCTCGGACACCCCGCGTGCGCACATCACCAACCAGCGCACGATGGAGGCGATGCGCGACATGGGCGTCGAGGAGCGCCTGATGCGCGAGGCGACGCCCTGGGAGTACATGGGCAACACCACCTTCTGCACCAGCCTCGCCGGTGAGGAGCTGGGCCGGATCCCGTCGTGGGGCACCGACACGGTGCGGCACGCCGACTACGAGCTGGCCAGCCCGACGACGATGCTCGACGCCCCGCAGACGATCACCGAGCCGATCCTCGTCCAGGCCGCCCAGGAGCGCGGCGCGCGGATCCGCTTCGACACCGAGTACGTCTCCCACGTGCAGGACGACGACGGCGTGACCACGACGGTGCGGGACCGGCTGTCCGGCGCCGAGTACACGATCCGCTCGAAGTACCTGATCGGCGCCGACGGCGCCCGCAGCAAGGTCGCCGCCGACCTCGACCTGCCCTACGAGGGCCCCGGTGCGGTCGCCGGCGCGCTGAGCATCGTCTTCGAGGCCGACCTGTCCCGCTTCGTCGCCCACCGCCCCTCGGTCCTCTACTGGATGCTCCAGCCCGGCGCGGAGAAGGAGGGGGTCGGCCTCGGCGTCCTCCGCATGATCAAGCCCTGGGACGAGTGGATGCTCATGTGGGGCTACGAGGTGGCGGGCGGCCCGCCGGACCTCAGCGACGAGGTCGTCCGGGAGCTGGCGGTCGCGCTGGTCGGCACCGACGACTTCGAGATGCACGTGAAGTCCCGGTCGCCGTGGACGGTCAACCACCACTTCGCCACGACGATCGCCCGGGGCCGGGTGTTCTGCGCCGGCGACGCGATCCACCGGCACCCGCCGACCAACGGCCTGGGGTCGAACACCTCCATCCAGGACAGCTACAACCTGGCCTGGAAGATCGCGCACGTGGTGGCCGGCACCGCGGCCCCCTCGCTGCTGGAGAGCTACGACGCCGAGCGGGCGCCGATCGCGCGGCAGATCGTCGAGCGGGCCAACCAGAGCATCGCCGACACCGGGAAGATCCTCAGCGCCCTCGACCTCGAGCACACCGAGGCCGACCACCTGCAGGAGCAGCTGGCGAAGTGGAAGGCGCCCGGCCCGGAGGGTGAGAAGATCCGCACCGCGCTGCGCGAGGCCATCGCCTACAAGGCCTACGAGTTCGACGCCCACGGGGTCGAGCACAACCAGCGGTACGCCTCCTCGGCGGTCGTCCCCGACGGGACGCCGATGCCCGAGTACCGCCGCGACCCGGTGCTCTACGCCCAGGCGACCACCTGGCCCGGCGCGAAGATCCCGCACACCTGGGTGACCGTCGGCGGGCGGCGGACGTCGACCCTGGACCTGGTCGGTCACGGCCGCTTCGCCGTGGTCACCGGGATCGGCGGCGAGGCGTGGCTGGCGGCCGCCGCCGAGCTCGGACCGGAGCTGGGCCTGGCGCTCACCCCGGTGTCCATCGGCCCCGGCCAGCCGGTCGAGGACCCGTACGGCACCTGGGCGCAGCTGCGCGAGATCGAGGACGGCGGCGTGCTGCTGGTGCGTCCCGACCTCTACGTGGCGGCCCGCTCGCTCGCCGCGCCGTCCTCGGCCGAGCAGGCGCGGGAGTGGCTGTCGGGGGCGTTGCGCCAGGTGCTCGGCCGCTGAGCCGTCGTCCGCAGTGGGGGGGGGGGGGGGGGGGGGGGGGGGGGGCGCGCCCCCCCCCCCCCCCCCCCCCCCCCCCCCCCCCCCCCCCCCCCCCCCACTGGCGGCGTCAGCCTCCGACGACGACGTTCCAGGGGCGCACCGTCCACCCCGTCACCAGCCCGTTGACCACGTACGGGTCGGACTCCGCGAAGCGCTCGACGACCTCGCGCGGCGCGGTCCACACCAGCAGCGCGCGGTCGTAGGGGTCCGGCAGGGCGCCGGCGAGCAGCAGCTCGCCGCGCTCGTGCGCGGCCCGGGCCAGCGCCAGGTGCTCCTCGCGCAGCGCCGCCCTCCGCTCCAGGTAGTCCTCGGCCAGCGTGTACTCCAGGACCAGGTGCATGCCGCCACTGTCGCACCGGGGCCGGCAGGTGGCGGTCGGGGTCAGCGGCCCGCGTCCTCGGCCACGCCCGGCGGGCCGACGAGGTCGATCCGGCAGCGCAGGCCGGGAGCACGGGACAACCGGGCGTCCGCCGTCAGCAGCTCCGTCTCGAGGGCCTCGGCGAGCGTGACGCAGGACGCGTCGTACACGGTCAGGTCCTCCCGCAGCTCCCAGCGCCGGGGAGCAGCGGGCGGTGGGGAGCCCGGCGCACCGGCAGGTCGGCGAGCGCGGTCACCAGGACGCCGGCGTCGACGACGATCACGGTCCTCCCGGAGCGCGGCCACCGCCACCTCGACGGGAGCAGAACCGCCGGCCCCGCTCCAGGACCTCGTCCACGACGGGGACGCGGCCTCCTCGATCAGCCGAGCGCGCAGGTGCTCGTGGAGGGACTGGTGCGCCGCCGCTGCCCGGCGCCGGAGCACCGCGAGGGTCCCGGGCGGCACGTCCTCGATCCGCACGCTCGGCACGGCGCCATCCGGGCGCCACGAGCGCCGGGTCACCCGTTCCACCCGGCCCGGACGACACGGAGCCCCCGGCCTGGTCGGGCCGGGGGCTCCGTGTCGTGCAGAGCCGGTCAGTGCACGGAGGCCGCCGCCACCTCGCGCTGCCGGGCTCTGGCGTCGTCCTGGCCCGGTCCGGCGTTCGTGCCCGACGCCGGCTCGACGTCGTGGTCGTCGATCATCCGCGCCTCGTCGAACGGGCTCCGGCCGGACAGCGCCGCGGAGAGCTGCTCCCGGTCGAGCTCCCTGGTCCAGGTCGCGACCAGCACGGTGGCGACCGCGTTGCCGGCGAAGTTGGTGACGGCGCGGGCCTCGGACATGAACCGGTCGATCCCCACGATCAGCCCGACCCCGTCGAGCAGCTCCGGCCGGTGCGCCGAGAGGCCACCGGCCAGGGTGGCCAGGCCGGCGCCGGTGACCCCGGCCGCGCCCTTGGAGGCGATGATCATGAACGCCAGCAGGCCGATCTGCTCGCCCAGCGACAGCGGGTCGCCCAGCGCCTCGGCGATGAACAGCGAGGCCATCGTCAGGTAGATCGCGGTGCCGTCGAGGTTGAACGAGTAACCGGTCGGCACGACGATCCCGGCCACCGGCTGGCTCACGCCGGCGTGCTCCATCTTGGCGATCAGCCGCGGCAGCGCCGTCTCCGACGAGGACGTGGAGACGATCAGCAGGAACTCCCGGCCCAGGTAGCGCAGCAGGCTGAAGACGTTGACCTTCGCCACCAGGCGCAGCAGCAGACCGAGGACGACGAACACGAACACCGCGCAGGTGGCGTAGAAGCCCAGCATGATCACGGCGAGGCTCTTCAGCGCGTCGATCCCGGTCTCGCCGACGACGGCGGCGATCGCCCCGAAGGCACCGATGGGCGCGACCCACATGACCATGGCGAGGATCCGGAACACCAGCTTCTGCAGGTGCCCGATGCCGCGCAGCAGCGGCTCCCCGGAGCGGCCCATGGCCTGGATCGCGAAGCCCACCAGCAGCGCGACGAGCAGCGCCTGCAGGACCGAGCCGTCGGTCAGCGCCGAGAGCAGCGTCGTCGGGATCAGCCCGAGGATGAAGTCGGTCGTCCCGCCGCTCTCGTGGGCGGTCTCCGCCAGCTCCGAGCCCTGCCCGCGCAGCGAGTCGCTCAGCTGCAGGCCGTCACCCGGGTGCAGCAGGTTGCCCACCACCAGGCCGATCGCCAGCGCGACGGTCGACATGAGCAGGAAGTAGCCCAGCGCCAGCCCGCCGACCCGGCCGACCTTCGCCGCCTGCCGGATCGAGCCGATGCCCAGCACGATCGTGCAGAAGATGACCGGGCCGATCAGCATCTTGATCAGGCCCACGAAGGCGGTGCCCAGCCACTTGAGGTCGGTGGCGAAGCCGGGGAAGACGAAGCCGACGACGATGCCGGCGACGACCGCGCCGATCACGGCGAGGTAGAGCCAGTGGGTGCGGTCCCGCCGCGCCCGGGGCGCGGTCTCCTGCTCGGTGCCTGAGGCCATCGACTGCTCCTGCGAGGTCGGCCGGGGCGAGGTGCCCCGTGGATGGGGTCGGCCCGGGGAGGGCGACGCCGGTCACGGTTCCCTGCGAGGTGACCGCGGTCACCCATGTGTTCATTGCGTTCACCGGGAGGACGTCGCGAGCCGGCCGGCGGGGGACACTCTGCGGCGTGCACGTGCCGGCCTTCGTCGCCCGGCTGGGACGGGGCGACACCAGCCTCGCCCGCCGGCTGCTGCTGCTGCAGGCGCTGGTCGTCGGCGTGGTGGTGCTCGCCGCCACCGCCGTGGCCTGGACCGACGCCCGCCAGGCGGTCCGGGACGCCGCCGAGCAGCGGACCACGGCGATCGTGGAGAGCCTCGCCGACTCCCCGCTGGTCCGCGACGCCGTCACCGGCCCGGACCCGACCGCGGTGCTGCAGCCCTACGTCGAGCAGGTGCGGGCCGACACCGGGACGTCGTTCATCACCGTCCTGGCGCCCGACCGCACCCGCTGGACCCACCCCGACCCGGAGCAGATCGGCCGGCCGTTCCGGGGCACCGTCGCCCCGGCGCTGGCCGGCGAGACCTTCACCGAGACCTACACCGGCACCCTGGGCCCGTCGGTGCGTGCGACCGGCCCGGTGTTCGACGGGGACGGGACCGTCGTTGCCCTGGTGTCGGCCGGGATCACCGTCGACGCCATCGGGCGGGACCTCGCCGCGGCGGTGCCCGGCATCCTCGGCACCGGCGCGGCCACCCTGGCGGTCGGGGCGCTCGGCAGCTGGGCGCTGAGCCGGCGGGTGGGGCGGCAGACCCACGACCTGTCCCCGGCGGCGCTGGCGCGGATGGTCGAGTACCACTCCGCCGTCCTGCACGCCGTCCGTGAGGGGCTGCTCCTGGTGGACGCCGAGCAGCGGGTGCAACTGGTCAACGACGAGGCGCGCCGGCTGCTCGACCTCGACGGGGACCCGACCGGCCGGCACGTCGGCGAGCTCGGCCTCCCCCCGGGGCTCACCGAGGTCCTCGGCCGGCAGCGGACCGCCGTCGACGAGGTGCACGTGACCGGCAGCCGGGTCCTGGTGGTCAACCAGGCCCCGCCCCGGACGGAGGGCCGCTCGGCGGGGACGGTCGTGACGCTGCGGGACCACACCGAGCTGCAGGCGCTCACCGGCGAGCTCGACAGCGTCCGGTCCTTCGCCGAGTCGCTGCGCTCGCAGGCCCACGAGGCCGCCAACCGGCTGCACACCACCGTCTCGCTGGTCGAGCTGGGCCGCCCGCACGAGGCGATCGAGTTCGCCACCGCCGAGCTGGCCTCCGCCCAGGAGCTCACCGACCGGGTGGTCGCCGCCGTCGGCGAGCCGGTGCTGGCCGCGCTGCTGCTCGGCAAGACGGCGACCGCGCACGAGCGCGGCGTCCTGCTGGAGATCGACCCGGCCACGTCGGTGGGCAGCACCGGGATCCCCGGCGGTGACCTGGTGACGATCGTCGGCAACCTGCTGGACAACGCGATCGACGCCGCGCTCGCCGGCGACCCGCCGCGGGAGGTGCAGGCGGCGCTCGAGGTCGTCGACGGCCGGCTGGAGATCCGGGTCGAGGACACCGGTCCCGGTGTGGCCGAGGAGGACCTCCCGCACCTGTTCGAGCGCGGCTGGTCGACCAAGGACCCCGGTGGCACCCTGCTGGGCCGCGGGCTGGGCCTGGCGCTGGTCGACGCGGCGGTGCGCCGGCACGGCGGGACGCTGTCGGTGCGGCCCGGCCCCGGCGCGGAGTTCCGGGTGTCGCTGCCCCTGCCGGTGACCGCCGGGACGCCCCGGTGATCGCGGTCCTCGTGGTCGAGGACGAGCCGGTCGCCGCCGAGGCGCACCGCACGTACGTCGACCGGACGCCAGGCTTCTCGACCGCGGCCGTGGCGGGGACCGGCACCCTCGCCCTGGACGCCCTCGCCCGCGTCCCGGTCGACCTCGTGCTGCTGGACATGAACCTGCCCGACACCACCGGCATCGAGCTGTGCCGCCGCATCCGGGCCGCGGGCCGGGACGTCGACGTCCTCGCGGTCACCTCGGCGCGGGAGCTGACCACGGTGCGGGCCGCGGCCGCGCACGGCGTCGTCGGCTACCTGCTCAAGCCGTTCACCTACCCGGCGCTGCGCGACCGGCTGACCGCCTACGCCGAGTACCGCGCGCGGCTGCGGGCCGGTGGGGACGCCACCGGGCAGGACGAGGTGGACCGGGTGCTCGACGCCGTCCGGCCGACCCGGCCGGCGCCCCTGCCCAAGGGGATGGGCCGGGAGACCCTCGACGCCGTCGTCGCCGCCGTCCGGACGGCGGGGGAGGGGCTGTCGGCCGCCGAGACCGGCGCGCGGATCGGCGCCTCGCGCATCACCGCCCGCCGCTACCTGGAGTACCTGGCCGACACCGGCCTCGTCGACCGCGCGCCCCGGTACGGCGGCACCGGGCGCCCCGAGATGGAGTACCGCTGGCGGGCTTGACCTCGAGCGCGCTCGAACCCCGAGCATCGGCGGCGCCGCCCGGGAAATCCGCTGGCGGCCGATGACTCCGCGGCGCAGATTGCGTCAGAGGGACGAGAGACGCTGCAGCGGACCCGATCGAGGGAGCGCGATGACCGAACGGACCGCACTCGCCATCGAGGCGACCGGCCTCACGAAGTCCTTCGGCGAGACCCGCGCCGTGGCCGGCGTGGACCTGGTCGTCCCGGCGGGGACCATCTACGGGGTCCTCGGCCCCAACGGGGCGGGGAAGACGACCACGATCCGCATGCTGGCCACGCTGATCGCGCCCGACGCCGGCCACGCCCGCGTGCTCGGGCACGACGTGGTCAGCGAAGCCGACGCCGTCCGCGGGCTGGTGAGCCTGACCGGCCAGCTGGCCTCGGTCGACGAGGAGCTCACCGGGCGGGAGAACCTCGTGCTGCTCGGCCGGCTGCTCGGGCACCGCCGGGCGGCCGCGCGGGCCCGTGCCGACGAACTGCTGCAGGCCTTCGGCATCGCCGAGGCCGCCGGCCGGCTGGTGAAGCACTACTCCGGGGGCATGCGGCGGCGGCTCGACATCGCCGCGAGCCTGGTCGTCACCCCCCAGGTGGTGTTCCTCGACGAGCCCACCACCGGGCTGGACCCGCGGTCGCGCAACCAGGTGTGGGAGATCGCCCGGGCCCTGGTCGCCGAGGGGACGACGATCCTGCTCTGCACCCAGTACCTCGAGGAGGCCGACCAACTCGCCGACGGGATCGCCGTCATCGACCGCGGCCGGGTCATCGCCGAGGGCACACCCGGCCAGCTCAAGGCCTCGGTCGGCACCGGCTCGCTGCACGTCCGGCTGCTCGACCCCGAGCGACGCCCCGACGCCCTCCGCGTCCTGGAGCGCGCCGTCGGTGCCGTGGTGCCGGCGGCGGACCCGACCGCGCTCTCGGCGGCCTGCGCCGACGCGGAGAAGGCCGCCCTGGGGCTGGCCGAGCTGGCCCGCGCCGGGGTCGGCATCGCCGACTTCTCCCTCGACCAGCCCAGCCTCGACGAGGTGTTCCTGGCCCTCACCGGCCACCCCGCCGACGACGGCGCCACCGACGCACCGACCCTGGAGGAGCAGGCCTCATGACCGCCACCACCGCGGCCCCGGGCACCGACGCCGCCGCCGTCCGCCGGGCCATCGCCTCGACCGCGCGGCCGCCGCGGCCCGGGCGGCTGTCGACCGCGCTGACCTTCGGCTGGCGCGGGATGCTCAAGGTCAAGCACGTCCCCGAGCAGCTGCTCGACGTCACCGTCACACCGGTGATGTTCCTGCTGATGTTCACCTACCTGTTCGGCGGCGCGATCGCCGGCTCCACCAGCGCATACCTCGACTACACGCTGCCGGGCCTGCTGGTCATGTCGGTGCTGTTCACGACCGTCTACTCGGGGGTCACCCTCAACACCGACCTCACCAAGGGCGTGGTCGACCGGTTCCGCTCGTTGCCGATCTGGCGGCCGGCGCCGCTGCTGGGGTCGCTGCTCGGGGACAGCGTCCGCTACGTGGTGGCCGGCACGGTGATCATCGCCGTGGGGCTGCTGCTCGGGTACCGACCGGACGGCGGCGCCGGCGGCGCGGTGGCGGCCCTGGCGCTGGTGGTGACCTTCTCGTTCGGGCTGTCCTGGGTGTTCTCGGTGCTCGGCCTGCTGATGCGCTCGCCCAACGCGGTCATGAACGCCGGCTTCATGGGGATCTTCCCGCTGACGTTCCTCTCCAACGTGTTCGTCGACCCGCGCACGCTGCCCGGGCCGCTGGAGGCCTTCGTCGAGGTCAACCCGATCTCGGTGCTGGCGACCGCGTCCCGCTCCCTGATGGCCGGCGCCCCGGACGGCACCGCGATCGTCGTCTCCCTGGCGGTGGCCGCGGGGCTCGCCGCGGTGTTCCTGCCGGTCACCACCCGGCTCTACCGCAGCCGCTGAGGAGGACACGGTGAGCACGGAGACGACCACCTGCTGCATCGCCGGCGGCGGGCCCGCCGGCATGGTGCTCGGGTTGCTCCTGGCGATGCAGGGCCTCGACGTCGTCGTCCTGGAGAAGCACCCCGACTTCCTGCGCGACTTCCGCGGCGACACCGTCCACCCCTCGACGCTGCGGCTGCTCGACGAACTGGGCCTCGCCGAGGCGTTCCTGGCGCTGCCGCACCAGGAGGTCCCGCGGATCGGGGTCACCACCGACGCGGGGACCTTCGCCGTCGCCGACTTCACCCGGCTGCCGGGCCGGTTCCCCTTCCTCACCTTCGTGCCGCAGTGGGACTTCCTGGACTTCCTGGCCGACGAGGCGCGCCGCCACGACACGTTCGGCCTGCGGATGGAGACCGAGGCGGTCGGCCTGCTCCGCGAGGACGGCCGGGTCGTCGGCCTGCGGTACCGGAGAACCGACGGCACGGAGGGGGAGATCCGGGCCGCGCTCACCGTGGTCGCCGACGGCCGCAACTCCCGGCTGCGCGCGCAGTCCGGCCTGCGGCTGCGGGAGTTCGGCGCGCCGATGGACGTGCTGTGGTTCCGGCTTCCCAAGCTCCCCGGGGACCGCGAGCCCACGTTCGGCGGGATGGGGCGGATCGGCCGCCGCCGCATGCTGGTGACCATCGACCGGGGCGACTACTGGCAGACCGCCTACCTGGTGCCCAAGGACGGCTACGCGGCGCTCCGGGAGCGCGGCATCGACGCCTTCCGCGCCGACCTCGCCGGGCTGCTGCCCGCCATGCCCGCCGCCGTCGCGACGCTGCGCGACTGGGACGAGGTCAGCGTGCTCTCGGTCCGCGTGGACCGGCTCACCCGGTGGCACCTGCCCGGGCTGCTGGTCATCGGCGACGCCGCGCACGCCATGTCCCCGGTCGGCGGGGTCGGCATCAACCTCGCCATCCAGGACGCCGCCGCAGCAGCACGGCTGCTCGCCGCCCCGCTGCGCGACGGCGGGCCCGGGCCCGCGGTGCTGGCCCGCGTGCGGTGGCGTCGCCTGCTGCCGACCGTGCTGACCCAGTTCGGGCAGCGGCAGGTCCAGCAGCGGCTGCTCGCCCGCGTCCTGGCCGGCGACGTCACCGTCACCGCTCCGCGGCTGTTGCGGCTGCTGCAGCGGTACCCGCGGCTGCAGGGCGTGCCCGCCCGCGTCGTCGGGCTCGGGGTGCTCCCCGAGCACGCGCCGCGCGTTCTCCGCCGTCGCCGACCGGTCGGGTCGCCCACCCCCTGACCCCGTACCGGGCCTTCCTCAACTGACACCCAGTGCCATAACCTGTGGCGCGCATCACACGTCGAGGAGGAGGGAGCCTGGCATGGGACGGGTCGAGGGCAAGGTCGCGTTCATCACCGGCGCCGCGCGCGGGCAGGGTCGCAGTCACGCGATCCGGCTGGCCGAGGAGGGCGCCGACATCATCGCCGTCGACCTGTGCGCGCAAGTGGACACCGTCCCGTACCCGATGGCCACACCGGAGGACCTGGCCGAGACGGTCGAGGCCGTGGAGGCGCTCGACCGGCGGATCGTCGCCACGCAGGCCGACGTCCGGGACCTCGGCGCGATCCGGGCCGTCGTCGACCAGGGAGTGGCCGAGCTCGGCCGGCTCGACATCGTCTCGGCCAACGCCGGCATCGCCAGTACCGGGACCACCACGTCGGACATCAGCGAGGAGAGCTGGGCCGACATGGTCGACATCAACCTGACCGGCGTCTGGCACACCACCAAGGCCTGCGTGCCGCACATGGTCGAGGCGGGCAACGGCGGGTCCATCGTGCTGACCAGCTCGGCGGCCGGGCTGATGGCCTACCCCGGCATCGGGCACTACGTGGCGGCCAAGCACGGCGTGGTCGGGCTCATGCGCACCCTCGCGCTGGAGCTCGCCCCGCACATGATCCGGGTCAACAGCATCCACCCGACCCAGGTGGACACCGACATGATCCAGAACGAGACCATCTGGGGGTTGTTCGCCCCGGACGACCCCCATCCCTCCCGGGAGGCGTTCGCCCCGGTCTCGCAGGAGATGAACGCCCTGCCGATCCCGTGGGTCGAGGCCCGCGACATCTCCAACGCGCTGCTGTTCCTGGCCTCGGACGAGGCCCGCTACATCACCGGCGTCGCGTTGCCCGTCGACGCCGGCGCCGTCATCAAGTAGGGACCTGCGCGAGAGGAGACCGACCGTGACCGGACGCGTGGAGGACAAGGTCGCCTTCGTCACCGGCGCCGCGCGCGGGCAGGGGCGCAGTCACGCGATCCGGCTGGCCGAGGAGGGCGCCGACAGCGGTTCGATGGTGCTGACCAGCTCCACCGCCGGCCTCAACGCCCTGCCCATCCCGTGGGTCGAGCCGCGGGACATCAGCAACGCCGTGCTGTTCCTCGCCTCCGACGAGGCGCGCTACATCACCGGCGTGACCCTGCCGGTCGACGCCGGCTCCACCCAGGAGTGAGCGCGCGAGGAAGCGAGGAGCCGTCCTGAGCACCGACCCGGGCCGCGTGCCCGACGACATCACCGCCGTCCGCGCCCGGGTCGCCGCCCGGATCGTCGGCCGCGAGTCCGAGCTCGACCTCGTGCTCGCGGCCGTCGCCGCCGGCCGCGACATCGTGCTCGAGGGCCCGCCGGGGACCAGCAAGACGACCATGCTCAAGGCGATCACCGCGGAGTGGGGGATCCCGCTGCTGTTCGTCGAGGGCAACGCCGACCTGACCCCCGCGAAGATCGTCGGGCACCACAACCCGGCCCGCGTCCTGCGCGAGGACTACAGCAGCGACAACTTCGTGCCCGGGCCGCTGGTGCAGGCGATGCAGGAGGGCGGCTTCCTGTACATCGAGGAGTTCAACCGGGCGCCCGAGGACACGCTCAACACGCTGCTCACCGCGATCGCCGACCGCTCCATCGCCATCCCCCGGGTGGGCAGCGTGGCGGCCCGGCCGACCTTCCGGGTCATCGCCTCGATGAACCCCTACGACAACGTCGGCACCACCCGGCTGTCCACGAGCGTCCACGACCGGCTCTGCCGGCTGGCGATCGGCTACCAGGACGAGGCCGCCGAGCGCGACATCGTGGCGTTGCGGGCCGGCGGGGCCGACGGCGCACTGCGCGGCCGCCTCGTCGCCGACGGCGTGGCCGTGACCCGGGCGACCCGCGCGCACGCCGACGTGCGTCAGGGCAGCAGCGTCCGCGGCGCCATCGACACCGTCCTGGTCGCTACCCAGCTCGCGCAGCTGCGCGGCATCGGCACCGCGGCCGACGAGCGGTACGCCGGCACGGTCCTCGACGCCATGGTGGTGGCCCTGTCCGGGCGCATCCACCTCGACGAGGCCGCCGAGAACTCCCCCGAGCAGGTGCTCCGGGAGATCTGGGAGGACCACTTCGTGCTCGCTCCCGCCGCGGCCGCCCCCGGTTGAAGGCCGGTCGAGGCCGACTCCCCGCTGCGCCGCCCCGGGCCGCCGCGGGCGACGACCCGGCCTCCGCTGCGGCGCAAGCCCAAGCAGCTCACCGAGGACCCGACCCTGTTCGCGCCGTCCCCGGCCGGGGCGGGCGGCACCGTGCTCCCCGCGCTGCCCGGCCGGGGCCGGCGCGCGCCCGGCCCCCGCGGGGGCAGCGCGCCGGGCACCACCGAGGAGCCGGCGTCGGTGGTGACGCTGCCCGCCGACGGCCCCGGACCGGACCCCGAGGTGCGCGCCCGGGCCCGGCAGATCGCCGCGCGCCTGGCAGTGCCGCGACCACGGCTCGACGTGCTGTCCCGCCGCGGTGCCGGCGACCTGGCCAGCGTCCCGTACCGCGGCGGGTCCGACGACATCGACCTCGACCGGACCATCGAGGTGCTCGCCGAGCGTCCGGTGCCCGAGGAGGAGGACGTCGTCGTCCGCGAGCGGGTCCGCACCCGGCGCTCCGTGGTGCTCGCCGTCGACGTCTCCGGGTCGATGCGCGGCGAGCGGATCCGGACCGCGGCCGCCACCGTCGCGGCGCTGGCCGCGGAGCTCGTGCGTGACGACCTCGCCGTCCTCGCCTTCTGGTCCGACGCCGCCGTCCTGCTGCACCTCGGGCAGCCGGTGCAGCCGCTGGCCCTGCTCGACCAGCTGCTCGCCGTCCCGGCCAAGGGGCTGAGCAACGTGGCCTTCCCGCTGCAGCAGGCCGCCCGCGAGCTCTCCCGCGCGCCGGCCCGGGACGCGCGGGTGGTGCTGCTGTCCGACTGCGTGCACAACGCCGGCCCCGACCCCCGCCCGGAGGCCGCCCGGCTGCCCCGGCTCGACGTGCTGCTCGACGTCTCGGGGGAGCACGACCTCCAGCTGGGCCGGGAGCTGGCCCGGGCCGGGCGCGGCCGGGTGGCCCGCATCCGCACCCACCGCGACGTCGCCCCGGCGCTCAGCCGGGCGTTCGCCGGGTAGCCGGCGCGGGGGCCTCGGGCAGCAGCAGCGCCAGGACCTCGCCGACGGTCTCGAACAGGTCCGACCCGGGGTGGGCCAGCCAGTGCTCGTGGGCGGTGAGGGTGGCCGCGAGCACCGCGTGCCCCACCGCGAGCGGGAACACCGCGTCGGCCGGCTGGCCGTAGCGCGCGCTCACGAAGGCCGCCGCGGCGTCCCGCCAGTCGCGGTAGCGGGTCATGGCGTGCCCCTGCAGGGCCGGCACGGTCAGCAGCAGCTGCGCGCGGTGCCGGGCCCAGGTGGCCTCGTCGGGCGGGAAGCGCAGGGCCGCGGCCACCGAGCGCTGCACCACCGCCTCGTAGGACTCGCCGTCGCTGCCCGCGGCGAGGTGGTCGCGCAGCCGCCGCAGCTCGGCGGCCGACTCGACGAAGAGGACGTCGGCCTTGGTGGGGAAGTAGCGGAAGAAGGTACGGCGGCTGATCCCCGCCGCGGCGGCGATGTCGTCGACGCTGGTCTGCTCGAAGCCACGGTCGAGGAACAACCGCTGGGCCACGGCCGCCAGCTCGTGCGGGGTCGTGGCCGCCGGCCGCCCGCCGCGGTCGTCGCGGAGCCGCTCCGGCGTCCCGTCCACGGGTGCATGGTGCCCGACCGGGCCCGCGGAGCGGACCGGTGCGTCAGGCCCTCCGCGCCCGGGAACCGGTCAGCACCCGGCCGAGCACCAGCGCACCGATCCCGGCGAGGACGACGGTCAGCAGGGCCACCCGCAGGCTGGTCGCGTCCGCCACCACGCCCACCAGCGGCGGCGACAGCAGGAAGCCGATCCGCAGCAGCCAGTTGATCACCGTCAGGCCGGTGCCGTGGGCCAGCCCGGGGAGCTCGTCGGCGGCGGAGTAGACGGCCGGGACCAGCGTGGCGACCCCGAGACCGGCCAGCCCGAACCCGGCCAGCGTGAGCGGCACCGACGGCAGCGCGAGGGCCAGCCCCATGCCGACGGCGGTCAGCGCACCCCCGGCCCGCACCACCCGGCGCCGGCCGAACCGGTCGACGACGCGGTCGCCGGTGAGCCGGCCGATGGTCATGGCGACCGACAGCGCCACGAACCCCAGCCCGGCGGTGGCCGGCCCGGCGGAGAGCTCGGTGCGCAGGTACAGGGCGCTCCAGGAGGCGCCGGAGTCCTCGACGAACGCGCCGCAGGCGGCCAGCACCCCGAGGGCGGCCAGCGGCAGGACGGCGGCGCGGCGGGCGCCGGAGCCGGGGGACGCCGGGACCGCCTCGTCGTCGTCCGCCCGGTCGGCCTCGTCGGGGCCGGGCAGCAGGGCCCGGGAGACCACCAGGGCCAGGGCGCCGAAGACGACCGCGGAGACGGCCAGGTGCACCGGGAGCGGGACGCCGAGACCGGCGGCTGCCGAGCCCAGCAGCCCGCCGGCGACCGCGCCGATGCTCCAGATGCCGTGGAACGCGTTGAGGATCGACCGGCCGTAGCGCCGCTGCACGCGCAGGCCGTGCGCGTTCTGGGCGACGTCGACGACGGCGTCCAGGGCGCCGGCGACGAGCAGGGCCCCGGCGAGGGCACCCCAGTTCGGTGCGACGGCCACCGACCACACGGTGACCGCGAGCAGCACCAGCCCGGCGGAGGCGACCCGGCCGGAGCCGAACCGGCGGATGAGCACCGCCGAGGACAGCCCGGCGAGCAGCGCGCCGAGCGGCATCGCCCCCAGCGCGGCCCCGAGGGAGCCGTTGCTCAGCCCCAGCCGGTCCTTCACCTCCGGCAGCCGCGGGACGAGGTTCGCGTAGAGGACGGCGTTGATGAGGAAGCACGCGCCGACGGCGGTGCGCGCCCGGCGCAGCGCCGGGGCGACGGTCGGGGCGGTCACGCCGGTCAGCGGCCGAGGTGGGCGCGGATGGCGGCCACGACCATCGCGTGGTCGGCCAGCTGCGGCAGCCCGGAGACCGCCACCGCACCGATCGGGCCCACCGACCGCACCAGCACGGGGAAGGCGCCCCCGTGCGCGGCGAACCGTGCCGGGTCCAGGCCGAACTCCGCCTCGAAGGTGGTGCCGCGCTCGACCGACGCCTGGCGGACGTAGAGGCTGCTGTGGCCGAACCGGTGCACCACGCGCAGCTTGCGCGCGATCCAGGCGTCGTTGTCGGGGGTGGCGCCCGGGAGAGCGGCCGAGAACAGCCGGTGGCCGTTGCGCTCGATCGCGATCGCCACCGGCGCCTGCTGCGCGCGGGCGGCGGCCACCAGCGCCGAGCCGAGGTCCCACGCGTCGTCGTTGGTGAAGCCGGGGAACTGCAGGTCCTCCTCCTCGGCGGCGAGCTCGGCGAGGGAGGGGAAGGCGTCGGCCATGGGCCCTTCCTACCGGGCACCCCCGACACGGACCGCGCGTCCCGCGGCCGCGGCGGGGTATCGCTGCGGCCACCGGAGCAGACAGGGGTGCGCCATGACGATCGCCGAGCGCCTGGACCGGTTCCAGCGCCGGCACCGCTGGGCGGGGTTCCCGATCGCGGTGCTCTACAAGTTCCTGGACGACGACGGCCACTTCATGGCGGCCCTCGTCACCTACTACGGCTTCCTCGCGCTGTTCCCGATGCTGCTGCTCCTGGCGACGGTGCTCGGGCTGGTCCTCAGCGGGAGCCCGGAGCTGCAGCAGCGCCTGCTCGACTCCGCCCTCGCCGAGTTCCCGGTCATCGGGCCGCAGCTGGGCACGCCCGAACGCCTCGGTGGCGGCGTCGTCCCGTTCCTGGTCGGCGGCCTGGTGGCCCTCTACGGGGCCCTGGGCCTGGGCCAGGCCATCCAGCACACGATGAACACCGCCTGGGCGGTGCCGCGGCACAGCCGGCCGGACCCCATCACCTCCCGCGGCCGCAGCCTCCTGCTCCTGTGCACCCTCGGCCTGCTGGTCCTGGCCAGCACGGTGCTGTCGGCGGCCGGGACCGGCGCGGCCGCCTACGGCGTCTTCAGCACCTGGCTGCAGGTGCTCGTGACGGTGGCCTCCGTGCTGGCCAACGCGGCGGTGTTCGTGGTCGGCTTCCGGCTGACCACGGCCCGCCGTCTCACCGTCCGGCAGGTGGCGCCGGGAGCGCTCGCGGCGGCCATCGCCTGGCAGCTGCTGCAGTCCTTCGGCGGGGTCTACGTGGCGCGCGTCGTCGCCAACGCCAGCGCCGTCGACGCGGTGTTCGCCCTCGTCCTGGGGCTGATCGCCTTCATCTACCTGGCGTCGGTGGTCCTCGTCCTCTGCGTGGAGGTCAACGTCGTCCGCGTGGACCGCCTGCACCCCCGGGCCCTGCTCACGCCGTTCACCGACGACGTCGAGCTGACCCGCGGGGACGAGCGCGTCTACGCCGAGTCGGCCCGCGCCCAGCGCGCCGTCCGCCACCAGCGCGTCGACGTCTCGTTCGAGGACCGGGAGCGCCCGGCGTCGCCGGCCGGCGACGGGCCCGGGTGAGCGGCGCGCATGCCGGCGCGGGGCCGGTGGGTACCGCGCCGGCCATGAGCAGCGGAGCCGGACCGCGGGAGGGC
Organism: Geodermatophilus sp. SYSU D01105; assembly: GCF_054050095.1. Lineage (NCBI taxonomy): Bacteria > Bacillati > Actinomycetota > Actinomycetes > Geodermatophilales > Geodermatophilaceae > Geodermatophilus > Geodermatophilus sp. SYSU D01105. The sequence goes on along the minus strand of NZ_JBJGYR010000010.1, from coordinate 163,836 downwards.
CGCATCCGGCTCCGGGACGGGCGGACCCTCGCCTACGCCGAGTACGGCGACCCCGACGGCCGGCCGGTGCTCGGCTGCCACGGCTCGCCCAGCTCCCGCCTGGAGCGGCACGTCGAGGACCCCGGGGACTACCGCCGGTGGGGTGTGCGCTTCGTCGTCCCCGACCGGCCGGGCTTCGGCCGCTCGGACCCCCTGCCCGGGCGCCGGGTGGTCGACTGGCCGGCCGACGTCGCCGAGCTGCTCGAGGCCCTGGGCGTCGACCGGTTCAGCGTCCTCAGCCTCTCCGGTGGCGCGGCCTACGCGCTGGCCTGCGCCGCCGCCTTCGGGGACCGCGTGAGCGCCGTCGGGGTGCTCGGTGGGGCGCCACCGCCGGACGTCCCGTGGCCGTGGCCGGAGTGGGTGCCCCGCCGGCTGGTGGACGCCGCCCACCGGACCTCGCCGGCCGCGGCGCTGCTCCAGCCGGTCTTCGCGCCGGTGGCCGTGCGCCCGGGGCTGATCGCGCGCTACCTGCAGGTGCGGCTGAGCTCCGCCGACCGGCGGGTCATCGGGCGGCCGGGGGTCCGGCGGGTCCTCGACGAGACCTTCACGGAGGGCCTGCGGAACGGGGCGGCCGCGATGGCCGCCGACCGCGCGCTGCTGTTCCGGCCGTGGGGCTTCCCGCTCTCCGCGGTGCGCCGGCGGGTGCACCTGTGGCACGGCACGCGGGACCGCCAGGTGCCGGTGACGCTGGGCCGGGTGCTCGCGGCGATGCTGCCCGACTGCACTCCGCACTGGGTGGCCGGCGAGGGGCACTTCTTCGTCTTCGACCACGCCGAGGAGGTCTACGCGACCCTGCGCGGCTGAACGGGGCGGCGGGCGGGTAGGGACGACCGGGCGCGCGGGTCGGCGCCTCGTCGCAGCGGGGAGGACGCCGTGGCCGACAGGGGACTGCTGGCACGACTGCGGCACACGCTGGCCGGTTCGGGCGCGGTCCGCCGGCCGGAGCTGCGGACCGGTGACGAGCGGTCGGCCTCCCGGCTGGAGCTCTTCTTCGACCTGGCCTTCGTCCTGGTGGTCGCCGAGCTCGCGACCGCGCTGCGCGAGGACGTGACCTGGCACGGCGTCCTGGTCTTCGCCGGGTTGTTCACCACCGTCTGGTGGTCGTGGGTCAGCTCGACCCTCTACGCCAACCGGTTCGACCACGACGACGTCGTCTACCGGCTCTACAAGCTCGCCAGCATGGCCGCCGTCGTCGGGCTGGCCGCGTCGGCGACCGAGGCGACGGGGGCGCGCTTCGGGGTCTTCGTCGGCTGCCAGCTCCTGCTGCGCGCCATGCTCCTGCTGCAGTACCACCGCGCGTACCGGCACGTGGCCGACGCCCGGCCGATCGCCCGGCTCTACCTCTGGGGTGCGGCCGCGGGCGCGCTGCTGTGGGCCGTCTCCCTCGCCGTCCCCCGGCCGGTCGCCTTCGGGTTGTGGGCGGCCGCGGTGGCAGTGGAGGCGCTGGTGCCCCTGCTGGCCACCCGGGCCTCGGCCGACGTCCCCCTGCACGTGGAGCACCTGCCCGAGCGGTTCGCGCTCTTCGTGATCCTCGTGCTGGGCGAGTCGGTGGCCGGGGTCGCCCACGGGCTGTACGAGTCGGGGTGGGCGGGCGAGGCGCTGCCGGTGGCGATCGCCTCCTTCGTCCTCGCAGCCGCGCTGTGGTGGAGCTGGTTCGACCTGGCCGGGGCCCGCGCCAAGCGGCTCCTGGACGAGGTCGGCGGCGAGCGCAGCGACCACTCCCACGACGTGTACGTCTTCGGGCAGCTGCCGCTGACCCTGGCCCTGGCGGCCGTGGGGGCCGCGATCCAGCTGACCGTCGTGGAGGGTGGTCAGGGTGACGTCCCGGCCGGGACCCGGCTGCTGCTGGCCGGCGGGGTCGCGGTCTACCTGGTCACCATGACCGTGACCGACGCCGGCATGTCCCGCCGCGCACGGCGCGGCTGGTGGTGGCCGCTGGCCGCCGCGGTCCTCGCGGCCCTGGACGCCACCCTGGAACTCCCGGCGCTGGTCGTCGTCGGCGGGTTGGCCGTGCTGGTGGTGGGCGTCGTGGTCGTGGGCACCGTCGAGCGGGCCTCCGGACGGCTGCCGGTCGCGCCGGCCTGACCTCGGGCGGACGGCGGCCCGGCGGATCAGCGGCCGGGTATCTCGCCGGTGTGCGTCACGCGCGCGGCCACCTCGCGCAGCTTGGTGTTGGTGTCGTTGGAGATCCGCACGAGGACGTCGAAGGCCTGGTCGGCGGTCAGCCGGAAGCGCTCCATGACGATCCCCTTGGCCTGGTCGATGACCGCCCGGGTCGCCAGCGCGGTCTCGAGGTCCTCCACGTGCCGCACCGCGCTGTCGTGGCAGTACCGGTTCCACAGGGGGACGACGGCCAGCGCGGCGAACCGCGCCAGCACCGGGTCGCGTCCCCGGTCGGAGCCGTCGGGGAGGTGGAGGTTGAGGCTCCCGGTCACCGGCGTGCGTCCCGGGGCCGGGACCGACAGCACGCCGCGGCAGCTGCGCGCCGCCGCCGCACCGGCCAGTTCCGGCCAGCGGGGGTCGGTGCGAACGTCGGGCACGCCGACCGCCCGGCCGGTGGCCCCCGCGGCCAGGCACGGCCCGGACCGGGAGCCGTACTGCACCTCGTCGAGGTCCTCGGCGACCGCGTCGGTGGCCGCCACCGTCGTCGCGCGCCCGGACTGCAGGACGGTGATCGACGCGGCGGGTGGCGTACCGAGCAGGTCCCCGGCCAGCTCCCTGGTGCGTCGGAGGACCGACTGCAGGGAGTGCTCGGGGAAGGGGAGGAGGGCGAGCGCGACCAGGGCGGTCGACACGCGGTCGTCGTCGGGGCGGTCCACGGGGGTACCCCGGTGTGCCAGTGCTGCCGGAACCGCTGGGCGCCGGACGCGGACGCGCGACCCTGGGGATTCCAGGACCACGCTGGGGAGGGCCTCCAGCCCCCGCTCGCGCCGGCTGCCTGACGCGCGAGGGGCAGGGTACCGGTCACCCCCTGCCCTGACGGGGAGGGGGCGGGCGTGGGGACGGCGTGCCGCGGGGACCCGGGCCGGTCCCCGGGGGGTTGCCGCACCGGGTGAGCCGGAGGACGATCGTCGCCGCCACCGGCCGCAGGGCCCGGTGTGGTGCCGCTGCGACGTCCCGAGGAGGGCGAGGGATGGACCGCGCGCAGGAGCCCGACGGCGACTACGGCTACGACATGGCGCACGAGGCGCTCGGCACGCGGCCCGAGCCGGCACCGGCTCCGGAGCCCCGCGGGCCCGCACCGGCGCCGGGCGGGGTCGACCCCGGCAGCGACCTGGCCTACGACGAGAGCCACGACTTCTGAGGCGATCCCCGCGGCCGGGGCGGCGGCGGGAGGACCGCGGACCCGTCGCGGGCGGGGCTATTTTGCCGCCGTGTCGTCGTCGGAGCAGGAACAGTCCCGGTCGGTGCGGCCGCTCGAGAGCTCGATCCGCACCGACCTCACCGGTGCCACGACCTACGCCGGCTACCTCGACCTGGAGCACCTGCTGGCCGCCCAGCACCCGAGGAGCAACCCCGAGCACCACGACGAGCTGCTGTTCATCGTCCAGCACCAGACCAGCGAGCTGTGGCTGAAGCTGGTCCTGCACGAGCTGCGCGCCGCCTGCCGGTACCTGGCCGCGGACGCGCTGGCCCCGGCCCTGAAGTGCCTGGCCCGCGTGAAGCACGTCCAGCGGACGCTGATCGAGCAGTGGTCGGTCCTCGCCACGCTGACCCCGCGCGAGTACGCCCAGTTCCGCGGCGCCCTCGGGAGCGCGTCGGGCTTCCAGTCCGCCCAGTACCGCGCCGTCGAGTTCGTCCTCGGCAACAAGGACCCCGCGATGCTCGCGGTCTTCGCGGGTGACCCGCCCGCGCGGGACCTGCTGACCGAGCTGCTGGAGAGCCCGTCCCTCTACGACGAGTTCCTGCGTCACCTGGCCCGGCTGGGCCTCGCCGTCCCGGCAGCGGTGCTGGAGCGCGACGTGCGGCAGCCGTGGACGTACCGCGCCGACCTGCTCCCGCTGTTCCGGGGGGTCTACGAGTCGGAGGACACCCCGTGGGGGGTCTACGAGGCCTGCGAGAGCCTGGTGGACATCGAGGACAACGTGCAGCTGTGGCGGTTCCGCCACCTGCGCACCGTGCAGCGGACCATCGGGGCCAAGACGGGGACCGGCGGGTCGTCCGGCGTCGGCTTCCTGCGCCGGGCGCTGGACCTCACCTTCTTCCCGGAGCTCTACGCCGTCCGCACCGAGATCGGCACCTGAGCGCCGGTCAGCGGGCGCCGGCGCCGGTGCCCCCCACCAGCGCCAGGGCGGCCTCGACGGTCCGCGCGGTGGCCGTCCCGGCCGGCACCGGCGCCGGCGCCGCGAACGGCACGTCCTGCGGGCAGACGGTGTCCTCGGCCGGCAGCGTCCCGGCGACCAGGTAGGAGTCGGTCGCCGAGTCGATGCAGGCGGAGTTGCCGCCGTAGACCCCGTGCCCGTCGCCGTCCATGGTCAGCAGGACGGCGTTGCCCAGCTGCTCGGTCATCGCGACCGCGCCCTCGTACGGGGTGGCCGGGTCGTTGGTGCTCTGGACGACGAGCACCGGGGAGGCGTCGGGCGAGGCCACGAACGGGCCGCCGAAGGCGTCCTCGTCCTCGACCGGCCACAGGCCCCAGGGGATCTCGGAGTACGCCCAGCCGCCCCAGAAGTGCGGGAAGTCGGCCCACTCCTCCGCGCCGCGCTCGAGGTAGGCGTCGACGTCGGTCGGCCACTGCTGCTCGCTGGCGGAGATGGCGAAGAACCGGTCGGGCGAGGCGTCGTTCTCCGGGTAGACGACCAGGTCGACGAGTGCCCGGAAGACGGAGGCGTCGCCGGTCTCGGCCTGGGCCAGGGCCGCGGCGAGCAGGCCCCACAGGTCCTTGGAGTACAGCAGCGTGGCCGTGACCTGCCGGATGTCGGTGCCGCTCACCGGTGCCGGGTTCTCCGGGTAGTTGGGCGCCGGGATGGGCGTCTCGTCGGCCTGCGCGGTCAGGTCGTCGTAGGCGGTCGAGGGGTCCTCGCCGCCGAAGCCGGAGCACGCCGCCTGGTCCTCGGCGCAGGCGGCGAGGAACCGGTCGAGGGAGTTCTCGAAGCTGGCCAGCTGGTCGCGGCTGCCGGCGACCGGGTCGTTGATCCACTGGTCGGGGTCCAGCGCGCTGTCGAGGACCATCGCCCGGTAGCGGTCGGGGAACAGGGAGGCGTAGGTGGCGCCCAGGAACGTGCCGTAGGAGAACCCGAGGTAGTTCAGCTGCTCCTCACCGAGGCCCTCGCGGATCGCGTCGAGGTCGCGGGCGACGTTGGCCGTGGACAGGTGCTCGAGGATCTCGCCGTTGTTGGCCAGGCAGGCGTCGACGTAGGCCTGGGCCCGGGTGACCAGCGCCTCGGCGTCGACGTCGAGGGGGGTCGGCCACGGGTTGGGCGAGTACCCCGCGGTCTCGTCGTCGACCTGGCAGTCGACGGCCGGGGTGCTCTGCCCGACACCGCGCGGGTCGACCGCGACGATGTCGAAGCGCTGGTTCAGCGCGGCGAAGATGCCCGGACCGAGGGCCTGCAGGTAGTCCACCGCCGGGCCGCCGGGGCCGCCGAAGTTGTAGAAGAGCGAGCCGATCCGCTGCGCGGGGTCGGCGGCCGGCACCCGGGCGACGGCGATCTGCACCTGCTCGCCCTCGGGCTCGTCGTAGTCCATCGGCAGGGCCGCTGTGGCGCACTCGACGCCGGCCGCGGTCGCCTCCGGGGTCGCGCCGCAGGCGGCCCAGGAGAGCGTGACGGGGGTGAGCGACGCGCTCGCCGCGGGAGAGCGGGTGTCGTCGTCGGCCTGCGCGGCGGCGGGGGCGGTACCCACCAGCAGCGCGGCCAGGGCGCCGACGGCAACGTGAGAGCGACGACTCGTCATGCGGGACACCGGTCCTCTGGGGGACGGGGCGCTCCGCGTCGAGCACCCGCCTGCGTGGTCGCGGAGATTGAACCGCGGGCGGCGCGGCCGCCGCTTGCGGAGAGGTCGAGTTCCGATACGCACCGAGCGCGCCGTCACCCTCCGGCCCGGAGCGGTCACGGGCGCTCCGGGCGGGAGCGGGCCGGGGGGCGACGCGCCCGGGACGCGCGTCACCTGCGACGCCTGCGATTGCGCGGTGGCTCCGAGGGCAGGATGCTGCCCCGTACGAAGCCGGAGCAGGCGGCGTCGTCGGCGCTGACGACTCCGGCCCTGGAACGAGGCGGCCCCGCCCCTGCTCCGAGGAGGACCCGGTGACGGCGACACAGGCACGAACGGCCCGAACAGGCGGAAAGCTCCAGGGCCGGGTGGCCTTCGTGACCGGCGGGACCCGGGGGATCGGCGCGGCGATCTGCCGCAGCCTGGCCGCCCAGGGTGCCGACGTCGCGGCGGGCTACAGCGGCAACACCGAGCGGGCGGAGATGTTCGCCCAGGACTTCGCCGGGGCCTACCCCGACAGCCACATGAGCGTGCACCGCGGCGACATCGGCAACCCCGACGACTGCCGCCGCACCATCGGCGAGGTGATCGACCGGCACGGCCGGCTCGACATCCTCGTGAACAACGCCGGCATCACCGCCGACCGGACGGCGATGAAGATGACCGACGACGACTGGCGGCGGGTCATCGACGTCAACCTCTCCGGGGCCTTCTACCTGTCCCAGGCGGCGCTCAAGCACATGCTCGAGCGCGGCAGCGGGCGGATCGTGATGATCTCCTCGGTGATCGGGGAGACCGGCGGCATCGGGCAGGTCAACTACGCGTCGGCGAAGTCCGGCCTGTTCGGCCTCACCAAGACCCTCGCCCGGGAGGCCGCGATGCAGCTGCAGCGCAACGGCCAGGCCGACGGGATCGGGGTGACCGTCAACGCCGTCACCCCCGGCTACATCGCCACCGAGATGCTCGAGACGGTGCCCGACAAGGTGCTGGAGGGCCTCAAGGCCAAGATCCCGCTGGGCCGGCTGGGGCAGCCGGAGGAGATCGCCCGCGTCGTCCACTTCCTGGCCGCCGACGGGTCGGGCTACATCACCGGGCAGGTCTGGGGCGTCAACGGCGGGTTGGACATGTAGTCCCGCGCGCCCGGTCCGCCCAGCACCACCGACGCAAGGAGAGGCTCGGGTGTTCAACCGCATCGTCGTCGTCAACCGGGGGGAGCCGGCCGTCCGGCTCATCAGGGCCGTCCGGGAGCTCGACGCCGAGCACGGTTCCCGGACCCGGGTCGTCGCCCTGCACACCGAGGCCGAGCGGCGGGCGACGTTCGTGCGCGCCGCCGACGAGGCGGTGCTGCTCCGCGAGACCGGCGCCGCGTCGCCGTACCTCGACCACGACGAGCTGGCCCGGGCGCTGCGGGCCAGCCGGGCCGACGCGGCCTGGGTGGGCTGGGGGTTCGTCGCCGAGGACCCGGCCTTCGCCGAGCTGTGCGCCGACCTCGGCATCGTCTTCGTGGGCCCGCCACCGGAGGCGATGCGGCTGCTCGGGGCCAAGATCGAGGCCAAGGTCCTCGCGGAGAAGGCCGGCGTCCCGGTCGCGCCGTGGAGCCGCGGCCCGGTGGAGGGGCTCGAGGACGGCCGCCGGCACGCCGAGGTCATCGGCTACCCGCTGATCGTCAAGGCCCGCAGCGGCGGAGGTGGCCGCGGGATCCGTGTCGTCCGCACGGAGGCCGACCTCGCCGACGCGCTGGAGCGCACGCAGACCGAGGCCGAGCGCACCTTCGGCGACCCGGTCGTGTTCATGGAGCGGCTCGTGGAGGGCGGCCGCCACGTCGAGGTGCAGGTCATCGCCGACCAGCACGGCACCGTGTGGGCCCCGGGCGTGCGGGACTGCTCCGTGCAGCGGCGCAACCAGAAGATCATCGAGGAGTCCAGCTCCCCGGTGCTGAGCCCGGCCCAGGACGCCGCCCTGCGGGAGTCGGCCATCGCGCTGGTCAAGGCCGCCGGCTACGTCGGGGCCGGCACGGTGGAGTTCCTGCACCAGCCGCAGGAGCAGCTCACCACGTTCCTGGAGGTCAACACCCGGCTGCAGGTCGAGCACCCGGTGACCGAGATGACCACGGGGCTGGACCTGGTGAAGCTGCAGCTGCACGTGGCCGCCGGCGGCCGCCTGGGCGAGGGCCCGCCCGAGGCCGTGGGCCACGCGGTCGAGGCCCGGCTGAACGCCGAGGACGCCGAGCAGGGGTTCGCCCCCGCGCCCGGCCGGGTCGAGCTCATGCGCCTGGCCACCGGCCCCGGCGTCCGCGTCGACACCGGGATGGGCGTCGGCGACGTGATCCCGCCCCAGTACGACTCCATGATCGCCAAGGTGATCGCGTGGGGGCGGGACCGGCCCGAGTCCCTCGCCCGGCTGCGCTGCGCCCTGCGCGAGACCACCGTCGTCCTCCGCGGCGGCACCACGACGAAGTCCTTCCTGCTCAACCTGCTCGACCGGCCGGAGGTGGTGGAGGGCACCGCCGACACCGGCTGGCTGGACCGCACCGGCGTGGGCGGCGGAGCCCGGCCGGTGGGCACCGCCTGGGTGGCGCTGGTCCAGGTGGCCGTCGACCTGGCCGAGGCCGAGGAGGCGCGTGAGCGGCTGGCCTTCCTCGCCTCCGCCCGCGGCGGCCGGCCCCGGGCACCCCACGAGGTGGGGCGGACCTTCGAGCTGGGCCACCGGGGCCAGGTCTACCGGCTGACCGTCGCCACGGTCGACCGCGGCCGCTACCGGGTCGGCCTCGACGGCGCGGTCGTCGACGTCGAGGTCGACCGGCTCGGCCCGCTGGAGAGCCGCCTGACCGCGGCCGGGCAGCGGTTCTCCGTGGTGTCGGTGGAGGGCCCCGGCTCGCACCTGGTCGAGGTCGACGGGGAGACCCACCGGGTCAACCGTGACGTCGGCGGGGTCGTGCGGGCCCCGGCCCCGGCGGTCGTCGTCGCCATCCGCGCCGGGGTGGGGGAGGAGGTCGAGGCCGGCCAGGCGATCGTCGTCCTGGAGAGCATGAAGATGGAGACGGCGGTGCGCGCGCCGTTCGCCGGGCGGGTGCGGGAGCTGCGCGCCGCGGTCAACGCCCAGGTGGACGCCGGCGCCCCGCTGGTGAGCCTGGAACGGACCGGCGGCGAGGTCGAGGAGGCCACCGGGGAGCGGGTCGTGCTGCCCACCCGGGACGAGGCCCCGGACGGCGAGCCGCGGGAGCGCGCGCTGGCCCTGCAGCGGGCGCTGCGGGCGTTGATCACCGGCTACGACCTCAGCGCCGCCCACGCCCGGCAGCTGGTCGCCGAGTACGGCGCCGCCCGCGACGCGCTGCCGCTGGACGACGACGAGCTGCTGCACGGCGAGCTCGCCGTCCTCACCACCTTCGCCGACCTCTGCGAGCTGTCCCGGAACCGCCCGGCCAGCGAGGAGGAGGAGGCCGACGCGCAGGTGCACAGCCCGCGCGAGTACTTCCACGCCTACCTGCACTCCCTCGACGTCGAGCGCGAGGGACTGCCGGAGGCCTTCCGGGCCCGGCTGCGCCGGGCGCTGCTGCACTACGACGTCGACGACCTGGAGCCGGGGCCGGCGCTGCAGGAGGCGGTGCACCGCATCTTCCTCGCCCAGCAGCGGGTCGCCGAGCAGCTGCCGGCCGTGCAGGCGCTGCTGGACCGCTGGCTGACCGGCGCCCGGGTGCCCGAGGGCCCCTCCCGCGCGGAGGTCGGCGAGGTGCTCGACCGGCTGGTCGTGGCCACCCAGCTGCGCTACCCCTCGGTCGGCGACCTCGCCCGCGCCGTCCGCTACCGGTACTTCGAGGAGCCGGTGGTCCAGCAGGGTCGCCAGGAGGTGCTCGACCGCGCCGCCCGGCTGCTCGACGAGCTCGACGAGGCCGCCGCCCGCGGTGACACCGGCGAGAGCATGGCCCGGATGGAGGCCCTCGTCGCCAGCCCCGAGCCGCTGGTCCGGCTGCTCGCGCAGCGGTTCGGCCGCCCGACCGCGGTCCCCGACCCGGTCCTCGAGGTGCTCACGCGGCGCTACTACCGCAGCCGCAGCCTCGAGGACGTGCGGTCGAGCCTGCTCGACGGGCGGACCACGGTGTGGGCCGACTACGACCTCCAGGGGGTCCGGCTGCACCTGGTCGCGCTCATGGCCGAGATGGCCGACCTGCCCGCGGCGCTGGAGTCGCTGGCCGGCGCGCTCGCCGACGTCCCGGACCCCACCCAGCTGGTCGTCGACCTCTACCTCTCCTGGCCCGACCGCCCCGCCGACGCCGACGAGGTCTCCGACCGGTTGCGCGCGCTGCTCGCCGGCGTCCCGGCGCTGGGCACCGGCCGCCGGGTGACGGTGACGGTGTGCACCCCGGCGGGCGAGGTCGAGACGGTCACCTTCCGGCCGGCCCCGGGTGGCGGGCTGGCCGAGGAGCGGGTCATCCGCGGCCTGCACCCGCTGACCGCCCAGCGCTTCCAGATCTGGCGGCTCAAGGAGTTCGACGGCGAGCGCGTCCCGTCGGCCGAGGACACCTACCTGCTGCACGTCACGGCCAAGGAGAACCCGAACGACGAGCGGTTCATCGCCATGGCGGAGGTCCGCGACCTGACCCCGCTGCGCGACGAGACCGGCGCGGTCGTCGGCTTCCCGACGGTGGAGCGGCAGCTGACCTCCTGCCTGGACAGCCTCCGGCGGGCCCAGTCGCGGCGGCGCTCGCGGCGCCCGCTGGAGCACAACCGGGTCCACCTCTACGCCTGGCCCTCGATCGAGGTGCCGCTGGCGCAGGTCGCCGACTTCGCCCGGACGGCGGCGCCGCTGACCCTCGGCGCGGGCATCGACCAGATCGTGCTGCTGGCCCGCCTGCAGGAGGAGGAGGGCCGCGCGCCCCGCGACGTGGCGCTGCGCTTCTCCTACCGGCCCGGCACCGGGGTGCGCATGGAGGTCACCGACCGCCCCACCGAGCCCATGCGCCCGCTCGACGACTACACCGCCAAGGTGCTCAGCTCCCGGGCCCGCGGCGCGGTGTACCCCTACGAGCTCAGCGGCCTGCTGGCCGGCCCGCGGGGGACGTGGGTGGAGCACGACCTCGACGAGCACGGCCGGCTGGTGCCGGTGGAACGCCCTCCGGGACAGAACCGGGCCGGCATCGTCGCCGGGGTCATCAGCACCCCCACGGAGCGCTATCCCGAAGGGGTCACCCGGGTGCTGCTCATGGGCGACCCGACCAAGCAGCTCGGGACCGTCTCCGAGCCGGAGTGCGCGCGGGTGGTCGCGGCGCTCGACCTCGCCGAGGAGCGGGGCATCCCGGTCGAGTGGTTCGCGCTGTCCTCCGGGGCGCGCATCTCGATGGACAGCGGCACGGAGAACATGGACTGGGTCTCCCGGGCGCTGCGCCGGATCATCGAGTTCACCCAGGCCGGCGGGGAGGTCAACGTCGTCGTCGCGGGCATCAACGTCGGCGCCCAGCCGTACTGGAACGCCGAGGCCACGATGCTCATGCACACCAAGGGCATCCTGGTGATGACGCCGGACAGCGCCATGGTGCTCACCGGCAAGCACTCGCTGGACTACTCCGGTGGGGTGTCCGCGGAGGACAACTTCGGCATCGGCGGCTACGACCGGGTCATGGGCCCCAACGGGCAGGCGCAGTACTGGGCGCCGAACCTGACCGCCGCGATGGACCTGCTGGTGCAGCACTACGAGCACACCTACCGGGCGCCGGGCGAGCGCTGGGCGCGGCCGGCACCCACCGCGGACCCCCGCGACCGCGACGTCCGGGAGTTCCCGCACCAGCACCCGGACAGCGACTTCACCACCGTCGGCGACATCTTCTCGGCCGAGACCAACCCCGACCGCAAGAAGCCCTTCGACATCCGCACGGTGATGCGCGCGGTCGCCGACGCCGACCACCCGACGCTGGAGCGCTGGGCGGGCATGGCCGACGCCGACACCTCCGTCGTCTTCGACGCCCACCTGGGCGGGCACCCGGTGACCATCCTCGGCATCGAGTCCCGGCCGATCCCGCGGCGCGGCGCCTACCCGGCCGACGGCCCCGACCAGTGGACGGCGGGCACGCTGTTCCCCCGCTCGTCGAAGAAGACCGCGCGGGCGATCAACGCCACCAGCGGCAACCGGCCGCTGGTCGTGCTGGCCAACCTCTCCGGCTTCGACGGCTCCCCGGAGTCGCTGCGCAACCTGCAGCTGGAGTACGGCGCCGAGATCGGCCGGGCGATGGTGAACTTCGACGGCCCGATCGTCTTCTGCGTGGTCTCCCGCTACCACGGCGGCGCCTTCGTCGTCTTCTCCGGCGTCCTCAACGAGAACATCGAGGTGCTGGCGGTCGAGGGCTCCTACGCCTCGGTCCTCGGCGGTGCCCCCGCGGCCGCGGTGGTCTTCACCCGCGAGGTCGACAAGCGCACCGCCGCCGACCCGCGGGTGCGCGACCTCGAGGCGGCCGTGGCCGCGGCCGAGGGCGTCGAGCAGGCCCACCTGCGGGCCGAGCTGGCCACGCTGCGCAGCACCGTGCGCTCGGAGAAGCTGGGCGAGGTGGCCGACGAGTTCGAGTCGATCCACGACATCGAGCGCGCCCGCCGGGTGGGCTCGGTGCACGCGATCATCCCCGCCGCCGAACTGCGGCCCCGCCTCATCGACGCCGTCGAGCGGGGCATCGAGCGCGTGGGCGGCTGACGCCCCGTCGACAGAGAGGACCCGCATGAACGCCTTCGTCCTGAACCGGCACGGTCGCATGGTGTTCCCCTCGAACGTCATGCCCGAGCTCGACTTCTCGACCGTGGAGTCGCTGGAGCAGCTCGACAGCGTCATCCGGCGCGACTTCGAGACGAAGGCCCCCAGCGGCACCGACATCCTGGACCGGGTCCGCACCGGGGCCTACGGCAGCCGCTACGAGCTGATGCGCGACCTCGCCCTGAACCTGTTCTGGGCCAACCGCTTCTCGATCACCATGTACGACAAGCGGCCGACCCGCTGGGCCGACGTCCCGCGCAACCGCCCCGACGTCTTCCTGCCCGTGCTCGAGCCGTGGGAGGAGGGGGAGACCAAGGTCGCCGCCGTCCAGGAGGCCTACCCGAACCTCCCCGCCCGCTGGGACGACGCCTGCGAGGACCGGATCTTCGAGATCCTGTTCGACGTCTTCGCCAACCGGAGGCACCACGCGACCACGCTGCCGGCGATCAAGCCGACCGTCGCGGAGTTCCTCGAGACGCCGGGCAACCTCACCTTCCGGCTGCCCGACTACGACCCGGACTACCCGGTCTACGACTACACCGACATCCTCGACGTCTCCGAGGACGTGCCCGAGCTCGAGGCCCTGCACCGGTGGGCCATGGTGCTGCACAACCAGTACCCCTGGGATCGGACCAAGCTCGAGCTGGCCCAGGCCGGCGACCTGCGGGACGACGACTACGTCGTGGCCTTCCACCCGCGGGACAAGGAGGTGCGGGCGTTCCTGCGCCGGCTGCGCGACCCCGAGCCGGCCCGGTCGGTGGCACCGCCCCGGGAGTCGCGGCCACCGGTGCGGCCCTACCCGGCGATCGACGTGCGCAGCCGCTTCACGGTGATGCCCCGGATCGAGGCGCTGGCGGCCGTGCACGGCGACCAGGTCTGCAGCAACGACGACCTGATCCGCAACACCGCCTACAACTGGTCGCCGATGAGCGCCGAGGAGATCTCGACCAAGACCGGCATCGAGCAGCGCCGCTACTCCTCGCTGCCCGTCGAGGACCTGGCGCTGCAGGCGGCCGAGGCGGCGCTGGCCAAGGCCGGCCGGGAGCCGGAGGAGATCGGCGGCGTGCTGGTCTGCACCTGCACCAGCTCCCGGCTGATCCCGTCGCTGGCCACCTACCTGTGCGGCCAGCTGGGCATGCACCAGGTGTACGCGGCCTACGACCTCATCGCCGCCTGCGCCGGCATGCCCTACGGCGTCGCCGACGCGGCCCGCCTCCTGCAGGAGGTGGAGCGGCCGGTCCTCGTCGTCTGCGTGGAGAAGTTCTCCGACAAGATCGGCAACGTCCGCACCTCCCGGATGATCTTCGGCGACGGGGCGTCGGCCCTGGTCATCGGTCCGGCGCCGGAGGGCGCCGAACCCAACATCGACTACCTGAAGACCTACGCCAGCGGGCCGGCCAGCGAGGTGAACTCGATCCTGTGGCCCAACCCCGAGTTCGACAACAACATCACGGTGTTCGGACCGCAGGTGAAGGCGCTGGCCGGCCGCTACCTGTCGCAGATGATCGAGGAGATCGGCCAGCTGCCCGACCCGACCGGGAAGACCGGGTCGCTGCTGGAGAGCATCGACCTGATCGTGCCGCACCAGGCGAACAAGACGATGGTCATCCAGCTCGCCGAGCGGGCGGGGCTCTCCGCCGACCAGCTCTACTTCAACATCGAGCAGGTGGGCAACACGTCGTCGGCGAGCATCCCGCTGGCCATCCACGACGCGGTCCGCGACGGCGTGATCACCGAGCCGCTGCGCGTCTTCGCCCCCGGCTTCGGTGCGGGGGCCGTCGCGGGCTACGCGGTCATGCGGGTCGACCCCGCGGTCGTCGCCGTCCAGGGCCCGCCGGTCGCGCACGAGGGGACCATGGACACCCCGGCCCCGACGCAGGGCGAGGCGACGCAGGGGTCCGACGAGGTGCAGCAGGCCTTCGGCTGAGCCCCGTCCTGCCGAGCGGGTGGGCACACCATGACCGATCGCGTCCCCGAGGGCGACACCGCCGACAACGAACTGCTGCTGGAGGGACACCGGGACGGTCACCCCGTCGCGCCCTACCGGGCGCTGTGGGCGGTCCTGCTGCTGGGCTGGGTGGTCAGCTACGCCGACCGTACGGTCACCGGCCCGGTCATCGCCTGGATGATCGAGACGGAGTCCGGGTTCATCGGGGACGCGAGCAACCCGGCGACCGTCGGCGGGCTCGTCGGATCGATGTTCTTCCTCGGCTACATGCTGACCCAGTACCCCGGCGGGCGGCTGGGGGACCGGTACGGGCACCGAGAGATGATCGTCGTCTCGCTGCTGGCCGCCGCCGTGCTCACGGTGGTGTCCGGGCTGGTGGCCGGCCTGGTGGCCTTCGTCGCCGCCCGCGTCCTGACCGGTCTCGGCGAGGGCGTCTTCTACTCCAACGACCGCACGCTGATCATCAACCACACCCCGGTGGCCCAGCGCACGCTCGGCCTCGGGGTCGTGATCACCGGCCTGTCGATCGGCCTGACCCTGGGCATCATCCTCACGCCGGTCCTCATCAACTGGGGGAGCTCCCTCGGCATGGGGGACGGCGCCTGGCGGATGCCGTTCTTCGTCTTCGCCAGCGCCACGTTCGTGGTGGTCACGATCGCCTTCGCGTTCTTCAGGGCGCGGCTGGGCGGGGCGCTGGGGCTGGGGGCGCCGTTCGTGCGCCTGGTGCTGTTCTCCGCGCCGACGTTCGTCGTCATCGTGGCGCTGTTCCTGCTCGCGGACACCTTCGGCTGGCCCGAGTGGCTCACGGCGTCCATCGCCTCGGTGATCGCGGTGGCGTACATCGCCGTCATCGTGCGGGGCGTCCAGCGGTCCGGCCGCGGGGCGGCGCTGCTCAACCGCGACATGTGGCTGATCTACGTCGCCTACATCGCGATCCTGTGGAACCTCTGGTTCTTCAGTTTCTGGTCGGTGCAGATCGTCCGGGAGGCGGCGCAGAGCAGCCTGGTGGCAGCGGCGCTGACCGCGGCCTTCAACGCCGGCGCGGGGATCCTCGGCTTCCCCGTCGGCGGGTGGCTGGCCGACCGGGCCGTCCGCACCGGCCGCGGGCGCAAGCTGCTGGCGCTGGCGTGCACCGGTGTCTACTCGGTGCTCGTCCTCGTCTTCGGCTGGAGCATCTCCGGCGGGCGGGAACCGTCGCTGCTCCTGCTGGGCCTGCTGCTCTTCTCCTCCGGGGTCTTCTTCAACGCACTGCAGCCGATCGTGCAGGGCATGACCGGCGACATGGTGCCTGCCGCCGAGCGCGGGGCGGCCTTCGGCATGCTCAACCTGGTCTCGGAGATCGGCGCGGTGCTCAGCCCGGTGGTCAGTGGCATCCTGCGCGACGCGACCGGCAGCTGGGCCGCCGGCGTGTACGTCGCTGCCGGGATCATGATCGTCAGCTTCTTCTTGTACGCGCTGGTGCACGAGGCGCCGGCCCGCCACGAGGACCCCATCCCGGCCTGACCGGCCCCCTTCCCCGGAGGACCCGATGTCGCAACCTGCTCGGACCGGAGCAGCGACCGCCCACGCCGAGTTCCGACACTTCCCGTCCAACGCCTGGTACGCCGCGGCGTGGGACCACGAGGTCGGCCGGAACCTGTTGGCCAAGACCGTCGCCAACCGCCCGATCGTCTTCTACCGCACCACCGGCGGCCGCGCCGTCGCCCTCGCCGACGCCTGCTGGCACCGGCTGGCACCGTTGTCGATGGGGAAACTGCGCGGCGACGACGAGATCATGTGCGGCTACCACGGCATCTGCTACGACGCCGACGGCCGCGCCACCTTCATGCCGGCGCAGGAGACGATCAACCCCAGCGCGACGGTGCACTCCTACCCGGTGGTCGAGCGGCACCGCTACGTGTGGGTCTGGCCGGGTGACCCCGCGCTGGCAGACCCGGACCTCGTCCCCGACCTGCACATGAACGACCACCCCGACTGGGCGGGGGACGGCAAGACGATCCACGTCGACTGCAGCTACCAGCTGATCGTCGACAACCTCATGGACCTCACGCACGAGCAGTTCGTGCACGGGTCGAGCATCGGCCACGACGCGCTGTCGGAGTCCGACTTCGAGGTCACGCACGACGACCGAACGGTCACGGTGACCAAGTGGATGCTGGGGATCGACCCGCCGCCGTTCTGGAAGCGCAACCTGCAGGACCGCTTCCCCGACTACGAGGGCCCCGTCGACCGGTGGCAGATCATCCACTACACGGCCCCCTCCACCGTGGCCATCGACGTGGGGGTGGCCAAGGCCGGCACCGGCGCCCCGGAGGGCGACCGCAGCCAGGGGGTCACCGGCACGGTCATCAACACGATGACGCCGGAGACCGACCGCACCTGCTTCTACCTGTGGGCCTTCGCCCGCGACTGGTGCCTGGACAAGCAGGTCATCACCACGCGGCTGCGCGAGGGGGTCTCCGGGGTGTTCTTCGAGGACGAGGTCATGCTGGAGGCGCAGCAGCGCGGCATCGAGGCCAACCCCGGCTACGACTTCTACAACCTCAACATCGACGCGGGCAGCATGTGGACCCGCCGGATCGTCCAGCGCATGATCGACGCCGAGCTCGGCTCGGACGCGCAGCCGCCGAGCGAGACCGCCGGTGACGCCGCGGTGGCCATGGGCGCGGTCACCGGTGCGGCCAACGCCGGTGAGGCTCATCGCGAGGAGGGCACCGGGTTGGCCGCCGAGGTGGCCGGTGGGATCGCCGGACACCGGGAGCAGCCGACCGTGGGCCTCATGGGCCGCGGGCTGTAGCCGGCCGCGCGCGATGGCCGCCACCAGCCACAAGAAGTGGCGCAGGGCACGGGTGCTCGACGTCTGCGAGGTCGCCCAGCACGTCCGCCAGGTGGTGCTGGAGCCCGAGCACCTGGAGGCACCGGCCCCGCCGGGCAGCCACATCGACATCGGCGTGTACGTCAACGGGCGGGCCGACGTCCGCTCCTACTCCGTCGTCGGGATGGGCGCCTACGGCACCGAGATCGTCCTGGGGGTGCAGCTGGCCCGGCAGAGCCGGGGCGGGTCGGCGTACATGCACGCGCTCCGCCGCGGTCAGGAGGTGTCGATCACGCAGCCGCTGCAGAACTTCCCGCTCAACTACGGCAAGCCCGGCTACGTGCTGGCCGCCGGCGGCATCGGCATCACCGCCCTGGTGGCGATGGGCACGGCGCTCCGGACCCGCGGCGCCGACTACCGCTTCGTCTACGGCGCCCGTGCGCGCGGGCTCATGGCCTTCGCCGACGAGTTGGCCGCCGAGCACGGCGACCGGCTGGAGCTGCGCGTCGACGACGAGGGCACCGGCCTGGACGTCGACGCGCTCGTGGCGAGCGTGCCCGCGGGGGGAGAGCTCTACGTCTGCGGTCCCACGCCGATGCTCGACGCGATCAAGGCGGCCTGGGCCACCGCCGGCCGGCGACCGGCCGACCTGCGCTTCGAGACCTTCGGCAGCAGCGGCCGCTTCGCCCCCGAGGCGTTCACGGTGCGGATCCCACGGCTCGGCCTGGAGACGGTCGTGCCGCACGACGTGTCGATGCTCGAGGCGCTGGAGGCCTGCGGCGCGGACATGATGTTCGACTGCCGGCGCGGCGAGTGCGGACTGTGTCAGGTCAAGGTGCTCGAGGTCGACGGGGTCATCGACCACCGGGACGTGTTCCTCAGCGAGGCCCAGCACCAGGCCGGCGACCGGCTGCAGTGCTGCGTCTCCCGCGTGGTCAGCGCGCGCACCGGCGGGCTGGCCGGCGCTGACGGCCGGCCCGCCGGCATCACCATCGACGTGCCGTGAGCCCCCGGGCCGGGGTGCCTCAGCCCGGGCCGGGACGGCGGTCGCGGACGTAGGAGCCGGGCGCGGGCTCCAGCGGCGGGTGCGCCGCGCTGCCCAGCGCCTCTGGCGCGGGCGTCTCCTCGCCTGAGCGCTCGAGCGCCCAGTCGGCCCAGGCCTCCCACCAGCTGCCGGTGTGCTGCTGCGCCGTGGACCGCCAGGCGTGCGGGTCCGGGCCGGGTTCCCCGCCGGTCCAGTAGTGGGCCTTGGGGTTGCCGGGCGGGTTGACCAGGCTCTGGATGTGGCCGCTGTAGCTGAGCACGAACGTGCTCGGCCCGGACAGCAGCTGGGTGGTGCGGTAGCAGCCGACCCACGGGGTGAGGTGGTCGGTCAGCGCACCCTGGACGAACGTCGGGATGGTGATGCGGCTCAAGTGCACCGGGGTGTCGAGCACCCGCAGCGCGCCCGGCCGCACCAGCGCGTTCTCGCCGAAGATCTCGAGGAACTGCTCGTGCAGCCGCGCCGGCAGGTTCGTGCCGTCGGCGTTCCACGAGAGGATGTCGAAGGCCGGCGGGTCCTCGCCCATCAGCCACTCGGAGACCAGGTAGTTGAAGATCAGGTCGTCCGGGCGCATCCAGCTGAAGACCGTCCCCATGTCCCGGGCGCTGATCACGCCGCGGCGGCGGGAGTTGCGCCGGGCCCGCTCGATCAGCTTCGGGCCGGAGAACGCGCCGAGCGGGGCTCGGCGGGAGAAGTCCAGCAGCGTGACCGCGTAGCCGGCGGCCGAGACGCGGTCGTCCCCGGCGGCGGCCAGGTGGTTGAGCGCCGTGGTCATGACCTGCCCGCCGGCGCACAGGCCCAGCGTGGTGACGTCGGGGGAGCCGGTGACCTCGCGGGCGACGTCGACGGCGCGGACGACGGCGCCGGCGTAGGTGTCGAGGTCCCAGTCGGCCTGCTCCGGCGTCGGGTTGCGCCAGCTGATCATGAAGACCTGCAGGCCGCGGCTCACCGCGTACTCGACCAGGCTGCGCCCTGGCCGCAGGTCCAGGAAGTAGAACCGGCCGATCGGCGGCGGGACGATCACCAGCGGGCGCGTCCGGACCCGGTCGGTCGAGGGCGTGTACTGGATGACCTCGACCACCTCGTCCCGGTGGACCACGGCGCCCGGCGTGATCCCGAGGTCCTTGCCGACCACGTAGGCGTCCCGGTCCACCTGGCGGGGCAGGCCGCCGTTGTGCCGCAGGTCGGTGAGCATGTTGCGCATGCCGCGCAGCACGCTGCGGCCGCCGGTGTCGAAGGCGCGCTTGAGGGCGGCGGGGTTGCCCAGCAGCGTGTTGGTCGGTGCCATGGCGCTGGTGACCGCGGTGAGGGCGAACCGGGCCTGCTCCACCTGGCGCCAGTCGGCGCCCCCGGACTCGTAGGCCTCGACCAGCCGGGTGAGCGCCCCGGTCGCCGCCAGGTAGCCCTGCGCCAGCCGCCGGTACCCCGGGTTGCCGCTCCAGGCGGGGTCGGCGAAGCGCTTGTCCCGCGGCGCCGGCGTGATCGCGTCGGTCCCCGCCAGGATGCGGATCGCGTCCTTGCCGAGGCCGGCCGCCTCGCGGGCGACCGGCCCGGGCTGGGTCAGCACGGACAGGACGCTGCGGGCCATCCCGCGGGGCGAGGGCAGGCCGACGTCCTCGGCGCCCTCCACCGAGCCGAGGGCCTCGGACTCGGTCCGCGGCACGGGCGGACCGGCCTCGTGGCGCCGGGCAGCAGGAGAACCGGTCCGCTCGGGGTGGGTCGTGGCCACGGGCACCTCCGTGTGATCTGGGTCACTCTCCACGCCGACCGTAGCGCGGGGTCCCAGGATCGCGGGTGCCCGACCGACGGGGAAGTGTGCGTCCGCCCACAGCCGGCCCGGGCGGCGGTCAGGGCCGGGGGATGTTCCGCAGGTTGCTGCGGGCGAGGTCGACCATCTTGCCCACGCTCCCGCCGAGCACCATCCGGCTGGCCGACAGGGCGAAACCGCGGACCTGCTCCCCGGTGATCGCCGGCGGGATGGACAGGGCGTTGGGGTCGGTCACGAACTCCATGAGCACCGGCCCCGGCTGCGCGAGGCCCTCGACCAGCGCGTCCCGGACCTCCCTCGGGTCCTCCACCCGCAGGGCGGGGATGCCGACGCCCTCGGCGATCGCGGCGAAGTCCGTCGGCTCGTGGTCGGTCTCGAAGTCCGGGATGCCGTCGACCATCATCTCCAGCTTCACCATGCCGAGCGAGGCGTTGTTGAACAGCACCACCTTCACCGGCAGGCGGTGCAGCCGGACGGTGATCAGCTCGCCGAGCAGCATGGCCAGCCCGCCGTCGCCGGACATGGACACCACCTGCCGACCGGGTGCGGCCAGCGACGCGCCGACGGCGTGGGGGAGGGCGTTGGCCATCGAGCCGTGCCGGAAGGAGCCGATCACCCGGCGCCGCCCGTTGGGGGTCAGGTACCGGGCGGCCCAGACGTTGCACATGCCGGTGTCGACGGTGAAGACCGCGTCGTCGTCGGCGAGCTCGTCGAGCTGGGCGGCGACGTACTCCGGGTGGATGGGCCGCATCCGCTCGACCCGGTGCGTGTAGGCGTCGACGACCTCCTCCAGCGCCTCGGCGTGGGCGCGCAGCATCGAGTCGAGGAACCGCCGGTCGCGCTTGCGCTCCAGCAGCGGGAGCACCGCCCGGATCGTCGCGCCGACGTCCCCGTGGACGGCGACCTCCAGCGGGGTGCGCCGGCCGAGGTGTGCCGCCTCCGCGTCGACCTGGGCGGTGTGCCGCTGTGGCAGGAAGTCGGTGTACGGGAAGTCGGTGCCCAGCAGGAGGAGCAGGTCGGCCTCGTGGGTCGCCTTGTGCGCCGCCCCGTAGCCGAGCAGGCCGTTCATGCCGACGTCGAACGGGTTGTCGTACTGGATCCACTCCTTGCCGCCCAGCGCGTGCCCGACCGGGGCCAGCACCCGCGCCGCCAGCTCCATCACCTCGTCGTGGGCGCCGCGGCAGCCGGCGCCGCAGAAGAGGGTCACCGTCCGCGCGCGGTTGAGCGCGTCGGCGAGCTGCTGCACCTGCTCGGGGGCCGGCGTCACCGGCGAGGGCTCCGACACCATCGCGGTGGGCACGGTGGGGCCACCGGACTCCTCGGCGGCCAGGTCGCCGGGCAGGACGACGACGGAGACCCCGCGCCGCCCGATGGCGGTCTGGATCGCCACGCGGAGGGTGTGCGGCATCTGCTTGGGGGTGACCACCTCGCACCAGTGGGAGCAGTCCTGGAAGGTGCGCTCGGGGTGGGTCTCCTGGAAGAAGGCCATCCCGATCTCCTGGGACTGGATGTGCGAGGCGATCGCGAGCACCGGGGCGCCGCTGCGGTGGGCGTCGTACAGACCCTGGAGCAGGTGGGTGTTGCCCGGCCCGCAGGAGCCGGCGCAGGCGGCCAGCCGGCCGGTCACCTGGGCCTCGGCCGCGGCGGCGAAGGCCCCGCCCTCCTCGTTGCTGACGTGCACCCACTCGATGCCGGGGGTGTGGCGGACGGCGTCGACGACGGGGTTGAGGCTGTCGCCCACCACCCCGTAGACCCGCTCCACCCCGGCGTCCCGGAGCATCTGCACCAGCTGGGCGGCGACCGTGGGGTTGGCCATGTCGGCCCTCCTCGCTCTCGTGGGCGACGGCCGGGGCGACCGCGTCGGGTCCCGCCCTACCCGGCCTCCCGGGGTCGCACCCCGACCGGCCGGCCCCTCACGGTCAGCGGGCCAGGAAGTGCACGCCCAGCCACAGCCAGACCAGCAGGACGGCGACCCGCCCCGGCGTCGTCTGCATGGCCGCACCGACCGCCGCGGCGGCGGGGGCCGCGACCCGGCCCCGGCGGCCGGCGACCTCGAGCGCGAGCGCCGCTCCCAGCAGGACGGCGACGCCGAGGACGCCGGCCGCGGTCCCGGTCACGCGCGCCGCCGCGGACGGCGGGCCAGCCAGAGGCCGGCCACCAGCCAGGCTCCGGTCGCGGCGGCCCGGACCCCCGGGTGGGCGAGCACCGGGTCGGCGAGGTCGCTGACCGTCGGCAGGTCGTCGTCGGCGAGCGCGACCGCCTCCCACACGAGGGCGGCGGCCAGCCACGCCAGCCACGGCAGCCCGCGCCGGCCGACGGGCGCGGCGCCCGCCCCCGCCCGGCGGGCCACGGCGACCGCGCAGACGGCCAGGCCGGCCGTGCCCACCGCGACCAGCGCACCCGTCGACAGCTCACCGGACACCGCCACCCCGGCGGCGCACGCGGCGACCCCTGTCGCGCCGAGCAGCCGACGGGGGAGGGGAGTGGGTGCCACCCCCGCATGCTGGCGCAGGCGACAGCGGTCGAGTGGGGGAGCCGCCCCCGCGCTCCTAGACTCCGGCGGGATGGGGAACGCGAGGTGGCGCGCCGCGCTGGCCGTCCTCGCCGTCCTGGCCGGCGCCGCGGCCGTGCTGGTCGACGTCACGCTGTTCCCGCTGTACTCGCTCAACCGCGACGACTCGGTCTACGTCGCGATGGCCCGGCTGCTGGAGTCCGGCTCGGTCACCCTCCCGGCCGGCGACGACGCCTTCCGGCCCTGGGCGTCGGCCGTGGTCGGGGACCGGGTCGTCCTCAAGTACAGCCCGCCGTGGCCCGCCGTGATCGCGGCCGCCGACCTGCTCACCGGCACGCCGCGCGCGGCCCTGGCGCTGACCGCCGCGGCCACCGTGGTGCTCACCGCGGTCCTCGCCGCGCAGGTGCTCCGGGACCGGGTCGCCGGGGTGGTGGCGGGGGTGCTCCTGCTCCTGTCGCCGGTGTTCCTCGTGCAGGCCGGGACGTTCCTGCCCTACCTGTTCCAGCTCGCGCTCGGCCTGGGGTTCGCGACCCTGCTGCTGAGCGCGGTCCGCCGGCGGTCGACGGGCCGGCTGGTCGCGGCGGGCGCGGTGTGGGGGCTGGCGGCCTTCGCCCGGCCCTTCGACGCGGTGCTCGTCGCGGCGCCGTTCGTGCTGTACGCCCTGGTCGACGCCTGGCGGGCGCGCCGCGCGGGCGAGGGCGGCTGGAGCTGGACCGGCTGCACCGTCCGCCTCGCCGCCGGCGCCGCGCCGCTGCTGGCGCTGTCGATGGGCTACAACGCCGTCGTCGTGGGCGGGCCGCTCCGGCTGCCGTTCACCGTCACCGGGGCGCAGGACGGCTTCGGCTTCGGGCAGCGCGGGGTCTTCCCGGGGTCGACGGTCCCGTTCACGCCCGCCGACGGCCTGTCCGGCCTCGTGGAGAACCTGCGGTGGACGCCGAGCTGGGTGTTCGGCGGCATCGTGCTGGTCGCCGCCGCCGTCCTCGGGCTGGTCTGCACGAGGGGGCCGGAGCGCTGGCCGGTGGCGGCGCTGGCCGTCGTCGTCCCGCTGGGCTACCTGCCGTTCTGGGGGCCCTACGCGATGAGCCGGCTCTGGCAGGGCGTCGAGCTGTTCGGGCCGTACTACCACCTGCCGGTCGTGGTGCCGCTGGTCGTGCTCGGCGCCGCGGGGCTGACCTGGCTGGGGCGCCGGGCCGGTGCGGCTCCGCGCGCGCTCACCGCGGGGACGGTGGCGGCGATGGTGCTCCTGACCGCCCTGGCCGTCCCGGACAAGGTGGCCGCCAACGCCGCGGTGCGCGACGACCTGCGGGCGGTGCAGCGGTTCGTGGCGGCGCAGGACCTGGACGACGCCGTCCTGCTGCTGCCCCGGCGTGGGGACCAGGGGTTCCTCAGCACCACGCCGTTCCTGGAGAACGACCCCGGGCTCGACCAGCCGGTGCTCTACGCCGAGGAGCGGAGCCCCGGCGTCTTCGCGCTGCTGGACCGCTTCCCCGACCGGACCTTCTCCCGGCTCGCGGAGGACCTGCCGCCCGGCGAGCTCACCGGCGGGGACCTGGCGATCGAGCGGCTCACCGTGGAGTCCGGGCCGACGGTCACCCTGCGCGCCCGGCTGACCAACCCCACCGACCGCCCGGTCGTCGTGGCCTACCTCGACGACGGGGAGACGGTGCGGACGCAGGTCCTCGACCGCGCCTCGGCGCGGGGCCGCAGCTACGAGGTCGCGTGGACCGTGGCCGCACCCGGGGCGGCGGCGGGGCCCGACGCGGTCCGGCTGCCCGCCGGCGTGGCCCCTGGCGAGCTCGCCGTCGGCCTGGACCTGCGCGGCTCCGCGGACGGCGACCGGCCCGGACGCCGCTGGGAGCGCCGGGTGGCCGCCCGGGTCGTGGACGGGGGCGCGACCGTCGAGGTGCTCCGCCCGGGGCGCGGCTTCGCCCGTGACGACGCCCCGGGCAGCTCCTGGGTCGAGGCGGGCGCCGACAACCCCGTCGAGGACCTGCCTGCGGCATGATCCGGGCGGCGCCGGCCGGATGCAGGACGGGAGGGCCCCCGCGTGGACGCTGTCCTCGTCGTCGACGACCTGGTGGCCGTCTTCGTCGTGGCGCTGCTCGCACCGGTCGTCGTCGGGCTGCTGCCGCGGCTGCCCGTGCCCCAGGTGGTGCTCCTGCTCGCCGGGGGGATCCTGGTCGGCCCCGACGTCCTCGGGCTGAGCACGCCGGGCGGGGTCCAGGTGCTCGCCGACGTCGGCCTCGGGTTCGTCTTCCTCCTGGCGGGCTACGAGGTCGACCTGCGGCTGTTCCGGGAGGACGCGGGGCGGCGGGCGGTGCTCGCCTGGACGGTCTCGCTCGTCCTCGCCGTGGGCGTGGTGGGCCTGCTGGCGGCGGCGGGCCTGGTCCGCGCGTTCGTGCCCGTGGCGCTGGGGCTGACCACGACCGCGCTGGGCACGCTGCTGCCGGTGCTGCGCGAGCACGGCCTGCTGGGCGGCCGGCTGGGGCGCTACCTGCTGGCGGCCGGTGGGGTGGGCGAGCTGTTCCCGGTGCTGGCGATCGCCCTGTTCCTCGGCAGCCAGAACCGCTGGACGGCGCTGGCCTCACTGGCCGCCGTCGGCGTGCTCGCGGCGCTGCTGGCCCTGGCCCGCCGCGGGGTGCGGGAGGGCGGGCGGCTGGCGACCGTGGTGCTGCTCGGCCAGCACGAGACCGCCCAGATCACCCTGCGGGCGACGATCCTGCTGCTGATCGCGCTCATCGCCGTCACCGACGAGTTCCACCTCGACGCCGTGCTGGGCGCCTTCCTCGCCGGCGTCGTCCTGCGGCGCTGGGTCGGGGGCGGGGCGCCGGCGCTGGAGTCCAAGCTCGACGCCGTCGGCTACGGCTTCTTCATCCCGATCTTCTTCGTGTACTCGGGCATGAGCCTGGACCTGTCCTCCATCGCGGAGGCACCGCTGCGGGTGCTGCTGTTCCTCGCGCTGGTGATCGCCGTGCGGGGGCTGCCCGCCCTCGCGGTCTACCGCGGCGTGCTGCCCGGGCGGCAGCGCGTCCAGACCGCGCTGGTCACCGCGACCGCGCTGCCGGTCCTGGTGGCGCTGGCCGAGATCGGCCTGCGCAACGGGACCATGCTCCGGGAGAACGCGGCCGCGCTGGTGGGGGCCGGGGTGTTGACCGTCCTGCTGTTCCCGGCACTGGCCGTCCTCCTGGACCGGCCGGCCCGCTCAGCCGGGGGACGGCGCGAGCCGGCCGAGGAGGGCGCGCTCCAGCGGACCGGTGAAGAACAGCAGGAACAGCCCGAGGTAGTTGACCCGCGGGAACAGCAGGCCGAGGACGAGGGCCACGAGGAAGGTCCCGGTCGTGACCAGGCCCGCCACGGGCGGCGCCGGACGCGACCCGGGACGGCGCAGTGACGGGCGACGCCAGACCAGCAGGCTCAGCGTCGTCAGGCAGGCCGAGCTGACCGCCATCGTGCCGATGTAGACGGCGACCGCCAGCGGGTCGGCCCCGTAGACGGCCACGAGCTGCGTGGCGAAGGGCAGCAGCACCACGGTGAGGATCCACACGAGGTTCACCCCGATGAACGGCCGGTCGTAGCCGCCGACCTGCTCGACCAGCTGGTGGTGCACCAGCCACAGCCGGGCGATGACGACGAAGCTGAGCAGGAAGGCGCCGAACTGGCCGGCGTCGGCGAGCAGGACCTCGGCGAGGTCGTCCCCGGGGGACGCGTCGGCCAGGACCTCGACCAGCGGCAGCACCAGCAGGGTGATGGCGATCGCCACCACCGCGTCGAGGAAGGTGATCAGCCGGTCGAGCCCGCGTTCGGTGCCCACCGCCCGGAGGCTAGGGGCTCGGCCGCGGCGGCGGGGTCATGCCGGGACCTGCTCGTCGAGCCAGTCGAGGACCCGCTCGCCGCGCAGCCCGACGGCGACCGGCTCGCAGTGCCCGTCGGCGCCCTCCTCGGCGGTGAACCGGACCAGCGCCCTCGGCCCGGTCAGCAGGTCGTACAGCCGCTGCGACTGGCCCGGCCAGAACTGCTCGTGCTCAGGGTCGGTGACCAGCAGCGGGCAGGTGATCCCGCCGACGACGTCCTCGGTGAGCGTGTACTCCCGCGCCGCGGTGAAGAAGTCGAACGGCGAGGTGGTCCCGTAGGGCCGCATCCGCCAGGTCATGAGGGCCCGGGTGCGCGGGGAGACCTTCAGCCCCCAGGCGATCTCCTTGTCGAACACCTCCCGGTTGCCGGTGTCGAGCAGGTCCACCAGGTGGTGCGGCAGGTGGGTGAGCATCGCGGCGGAGACGTCCACGACGCCGGGGTCGGCCACCGCGGCGGCGATCCGGTGCTCGAAGGCGACCGCCCGGGGCACCCAGTAGCCGCCCTGGCTGACCCCGACCAGCGCCAGCCGCCGAGGGTCGACGTCGGGCCGGGCGGCGAGAGCGTCGACGACCGGGGTGACGACGTGCTCCCAGTCGGGCCGGAAGTGCAGCCCCTGGCGGAGGAGGGCGGCGTTCTGGCCGGGGCCGTCGAAGGTCATCGCGTTCCAGCCGCGGGCCAGCGCGTCGGCGATGCCGCGCACCCACGCGCCGACCACCGAGCCGTCGCTGCCGTTGTTGTAGACCAGCGTGCGCCGCGGCTCGCCGGCCGGCCCGGAGCGGAACAGGTAGCCGGGCAGCGTGGTGCCCTCGTAGGGGATCTCCAGGCGCTCGACGGCCACGCCGGTGGCCTCGCCGGTGGTGTCGACGAACGCGTCCCAGGCTGCGCGGTGCCGCTCCCACAGGCGCGGGAACAGGCCGGCGTCGTCCGTGCGGTCGGCCATCTCCGTGGCGGCGGCGTAGTAGGCGGCCGCGCGCAGGGAGCGGGCCGCCGCCGAGTGCGGCCGTGCCGTGCGTGCCTCGGCCGCGAGCCGGTCGGCCGTGGCGGTCCACTCGTCGACCCAGGACTGCGCGTGGCCGTCGGAGATCCGTGCCACGGTCCCGAGCACCTCGCCGACGTCGGCGGCGCGGGCGTACACCCCGCCGAGGACGTTGCGGGTCGCGAAGTCGAAGTCCTCGTCCTTGAACAGCGCGCGCACCGCGACCGCCTCCTCCGTGTCGGGGGACGACGATGCCGTCCCCCCGGCCCGCGCAGCACCCCTCCCGGCTCGGGTCCCCGCACGTCGCGGCAGCGAGCGAGCGCGGCGACCGGCTGGGTGACGGCGGCTCAGCGGTTGATCTCCACGAGCAGCACCCACGCGTTGGCCGTGGCGCCGGCCATCCCGAGGACCACGGCGGCGGCCAGCCAGTACAGCCCGCCGCCGCTGCCCGCCAGCAGCGTCGCCCCGCAGGCGACCAGCGCCGCGGCCGGCACCAGGACGATGACCGCGGCCCCGACCACCCGCCGCTCCGGGGACGCGGCGTCCGGGCGGACCCGCAGCAGGGCCGGCAGCGTGCCGGCGGCCAGCAGCAGCCCGGTCCCGCCGATCTCGACGCCGAGCGCGGCCCGGGGCTGTCCGGGGGCGAGCACCAGCACGCCGGCCGCCAGGAGGGCGACGAGCAGTCCGAGGGTCTGCGCGGCACGGCCGGGGAGGTTGGGGAAGGCGAGGATGCGCGCGAGGTTGAGCGAGACGGCCACGAAGATCAGCCCGGCGAGCGCGGCGCAGGCGCCCACGGTGGCCACGGCGAAGTCCGACCAGGCCTCGGGCCGGTAGGCGTCCAACGTCCTCGTCCTCCCGACGGCGGTGGCTCCCCGGGCCGGAGGGGTCCCCCGGGCCGGGACGTCGCGAGCATCATGGCCCGGTGGACGGCCTGGCCGGGGTGCTCGCGCTGGTCGCGGCCGTCCTGTTCGCCCTCGCCTCGGTCGTGCAGCAGCGGTCGGCGTCGGAGGTCCCCGACGACGAGGCCCGCGGCCTGCTGCTGGTGCGCTCCCTGGTCCGCCGTCCCCAGTGGTGGGCCGGGACGGTCAGCGACACCGCCGGGTACGCCGCCCAGGCCGCGGCCCTCGGCCTCGGGTCGCTGCTGCTGGTCCAGCCGCTGCTGGTCACCACCGTGCTGTTCGCCCTCCCGCTCGGCGCCCGCTGGGCCGGCCGCCGGCTGAGCCGGTCGGACTGGACCTGGGCGGCGCTGCTGGTCCTGGCGCTGGCCGTCTTCGTCGTGGCCGGCGAGCCGACCGCCGGTGCCGACCGCGCCGGCTGGCGGCCCTGGCTGCCGGCCGGGGCCGTGCTCGCCCTCCTGGTCGCCGGCTGCCTGCTGGGTGCGGCGGTCCGCCGGGGGACGACGCGGGCACTCCTGCTGGCGGTGACCGCGGGCGTGGCCTACGGCGTCGCGGCGGCGCTGACCAAGGGCGTCGTCAGCCTGCTCGACGACGGCGTCGGTGCCCTGCTCGGCAGCTGGGAGACCTACCTGCTCGCGGGGACCCTCGCCGGGGGCACGATGGCGCAGCAGTCGGCCTTCCAGGCCGGGGCGCTGGCGGCCTCGCTGCCGGCGGTGACCGTGGGGGAGCCGCTGGTGGCCGCGGTCCTCGGCGTGGTGGTGCTGGGGGAGCGGCTGCAGGCGGACGGGGCCGAGTGGGCGCTCATCGCGGTGCTGGTCGTCGTCCTGGTGGTGAGCACCGCGGCGCTCGCGCGGTCGGCGGCCCGGTCCGGGACACCGGCCGAGGTCGCGGGGTGAGCGGTCAGCCCGCCGGCGCGGGGACCGGCTGCCGGGCGGCGCGGCGCCGGGCGAGCAGGGCGAACACGAACGGCGGCAGGGACAGCACCACCGTGGCCAGCGCCAGCAGGAGCACGTAGACGACCGGGTCGCCGGTCTGCAGCTGGCTGGGCGGCACGAACCCGAGCAGGAACGACACCGCGCAGCCGGCCAGCCCCACCCCGCCGACCAGCCAGACGCCCGGCAGCCCGCCGGGGATCCGGTAGGGCCGGGGGACGTCGGGCCGGGTGTGCCGCAGCCGGATCACCGAGGCGAACACCAGCGCGTACATCACCACGATGACCTGCGCGGTGACCGCCGAGAGCATCCAGTACGACGTGCTCACGCTGGGCACGAACACGAACAGCAGGGCGAACAGCGAGCCGGCGACGCCCTGCACGAGCAGCAGCCCGACCGGGACGTCGTGGCGGTTGGTCCGGCCCAGCCGCTCCGGGGCGAGCCCCTCCCGCGCGACGGCGGCGACACCCGTGGCCGGACCGAGCACCCACGGCGTCAGGTGCGCGACGCCACCGAGCGCCACCACGACCGCCAGCGGGGCCAGCAGCCAGCCCATCGAGAGGGTGTCGAGGACGCTGGAGAACAGCTCCATGGTCCCCGAGACCAGGCTGATCTCGTGCCGCGGCAGCACGAAGGCCAGGAACAGCGAGCCGAGCACGGAGAACGCCACCGTGATCGCCACCGCCAGCGCGATCGCGCGGGGCACGGTGCGGCCGGGGTCGCGCGTCTCCCGCGCGTGGAAGCCGGCCATCTCCATGCCGGTGAACAGCAGGATGATGCCCCCCAGGAAGGCGACGTCGTCCAGGTGCACCTCGGGGACCAGCGCGCCGGCGGAGAACGGGATCTGCGACGGGTCACCCCGCAGCAGGAACGCCGCGCCGAGGACGACCACCAGCAGCGCCGGCAGGATCGAGCCCGCCACCGTGCCGATCGAGCCGATCAGCGACGACGTCCGCACCCCCCGCAGCGCCGCGGCCGTGGTGCCCCAGAAGAACACCAGCATGACCGTGACGAGGAAGAGCTTGTCGTTGGCCAGCGCGGGGTCGATCGCGTAGGCCAGGGACGCCGCGATGAACGACAGCACCGTGGGGAACCAGGCGACGTTCTCGGCGTAGTCGCACCACACCGCCAGCGCTCCGGTGCGCCCGCCGAAGGCCTCCTTCACCCAGGCGTACACCCCGCCGTCCCGCGGCCAGGCGGTGCCGAGCTCGGCCGCCGCCATGGAGATGGGCACCAGGAAGACCACGATCGACAGCGCGAACAGCAGCAGCATCGACCAGCCGTACTCGGCCATGACGGGCAGGTTGCGGGCGCTGACGATCGAGGCGACGTTCACCATGGCCAGCGCCAGGACGCCCAGCCGGGCGGTCCGCGCCGGGCCGCTCACCGCGCACCGGCGGCGCGCAGCGCGGCCTCGAGCCGGTCGGCGGCCTCGCGGTCGGCCCCGCCGCGCAGGAACACCGTCGCGCTGCCGAGGGTGGTGACCGCTCCGCTGCCCCGGGGGCGGACCAGCGACTCGAACCGGCGGGCGGCGGCGTCCCGGTCGGCGGCGGTGGCGAACCGGTCGACCACGACGGTGACCGCGCCGTCCCCGCAGTCGACCGCGACCTCGTAGGCGCGGCTGGCCACCGCCCCGACCGCCAGCCCGTCGGGCTCGTCGGCGACCGCGCACACCTGCAGGCCCGCTCCGGCGACGGCGTCCTCCACCTCCGCGAAGCCCGCGTCCCCGAACGGTGCCCGCTCCCGGCTGGCCCACTGCGCGAGGCCGAGGACGGCCAGCAGCGCGGCGAGGACGACGGCTCCGGCCAGGGCCGCCCGCCCCGCCTCCCTCACGCCGCGGCCCGTTCCTCCGGCGCCGACGGGGAGGGGACGCCCCCGACGGCCTTGGGCACCAGCAGCTCGCCGATCCCCGGCAGGGCCAGGAACCCCTCCGCACCGGCGTAGCGCAGCCCCACCCGGGGCAGGTCGGACCGGCGCCGGTAGGCCAGCACGCGCGGCAACCACTCGGGGTCGAACCGGGCGTTGAAGTCGCGCAGCGAGCGGATCTGGAAGAACGGGTTGAGCAGGCCGACCGCCCAGCGGGCCGCGCGCTGGGCCGGCGTGAACGGGACGTCGTCGGCGAACAGCCGCCCCCACATCGCGAAGTTCATCGACAGCCGGGCCACGCCGCGGGCGCCCAGCGCGCTCGCGGCCGACGCGATGAGGAACTCGGTCATCCCGTTGGGCGCGTCGGGGTCGTGGCGCATCAGGTCCAGCGTGTAACCGAACGAGGGGCCGTAGGCGGGCACGAGGCGGAGGAACCCGCTGGGCCGGCCGTCGGCGTCCAGCGCGACGCACAGCAGGAACTCCGGGTTGGCACCGGCGCCGCGGACGTCCTGGGACAGCGCCATGGTGAACCCGCGCTCGGGGTGCTTGCCGCGCCAGCGCGCGCTGATGGCGTTGAGCTGGTCGACCAGGGCCGGAGGTGCGTCGGACTCGGCGAGCAGCCGGAAGCGGTGCGTGCGCCCCACCCGGCGGACGGCGGCGCGCAGGCCCTTCTTCGCCGAGCCCTCGAGGGTGAACCGGCGGCAGTCGATGATCGCCTCGTCGCCGAGGTAGAACGCGGTGAAGCCGCGCGAGGAGTACAGCGGCATGCTCGCCTCCCGCACCGCGAGGAGGGCCGGGGTCCAGGCGCGCTCGTCGCACATCGCGAGGAACTCGTCGAGGACCCGCACCACCGACTCCCGCGCGCCGACCGGGTCGCCGGAGACCAGCGCGTAGCCGTCGAGGTAGGTGTAGGCGAGGAAGGCCTCGCCGTCGCTGGAGAAGAAGAAGCTCTTGTCGTCGCGCAGCGCGAAGTAGGCCAGCGTGTCCCAGCCGTAGGTGTGCACCAGGCGCTCGGCGTGGGCCCAGTCGTCCTCCGTGTGCGGACGCCGGGCGACCACGGGCCGGAAGAGGAGCACGGCGAGCACGACCAGCCCGGCGACGCCCAGCGCGAGGAGGGCGGCGGGGAAGCCGACCGCGAAGGAGCGCGACGAGTACGTGTACGGCCCGTCGAGCCCCACCAGGCCGCCGAGGACGGTCTCCAGCGCGCCGCCGACGGTGAGGCCGGGCTCGACGCGGGAGCGCTCGGCCCAGAGCGCCGCCATCCCGAACAGCAGCACCGCGGCCAGGTACAGGGGGACGACGCGCGCCAGCCGCAGCAGCGAGGGCGGGTCGGCCGGCGCGCGGAACGCCGACCGGTACCGGACGAGTACGCCGAGCCCGACGACGCAGATCGCCACGGCCACGGGGTGCGGCCCCTTGACCACGTGCAGCACCGCCCCGAGGGCGAACAGCACGACCGCCAGCCGCCAGGCCAGCACCTTGCGGCGGGCGAGCTGGCCGGCCAGCAGCAGGAGCAGCAGCCCCACCACCACCGACCCGACCCAGCCGGTGACCGGGACCCACAGCGGGCCGACCGCCGCCGGCAGGCCCAGCCGGTCGTGCACCACCGGCAGCGCGCTCAGCAGCTGCAGGACGCCGCTGAGCGCGGTCAGCGCGGCGGCTCCCCGCACGGCCAGCGGGTGCGTGCCCGGCGCCGGAGGAGGCGCCGGGACCGGGCCGGTCGAGGGCGCCATGGGGGGCAGCGCGACGACCGAGCCGCCGTCGTCGGGCACGGGGGTGCCGGTCCCGGCCACGCTGCCGGCGGGGATCGGCGTGGGCGCCACCAGCGGGCGGACGGCGCCGTCGGGGCCGGTGCCGGGGAGCGCGGGGGTCTCCGGCCGCAGGGTCGGGAACAGGATGACCTCGCGGATCGAGTCGACGCTGGCCAGCAGCATGACCAGCCGGTCGATGCCGATGCCGAGCCCGCCGGTGCACGGCATCCCGCGCTCCAGCGCGCGGACGTAGTCCAGGTCGACGTCGCCGGCCTCGGGGTCACCGTGGGCCTTGGCGCGGGCCTCGGCCTCGAAGGCGGCCAGCTGCGCGACCGGGTCGTTCTGCTCGGAGTAGGCGTTGCACAGCTCGAAGCCGGCGACGATCAGCTCGAAGCGCTCGACGTAGGCGGGGTCGTCGCGGTGCACCCGGGCCAGGGGGGACACCTCGCGCGGGTAGTCCACGCAGAACACCGGCCCGACGACCGAGTGCTGGACCCGCTCGTCGTAGACCTCCTTCATCAGCCGCCCGGAGCCCCAGCCGGCCTCGTAGGGGATCCCCAGCCGGTCGAGGACCGCCCGGGCCTCGGCGACCGGCATGTCCGGGTGCATCGTCGCGCCGGTGGCCTCGGCGATCATGTCCGCGAAGCGCTTCCGCGGCCACGGCGTCGCGGCCAGGTCGATGGCGTGCCCGCCGTAGTGCACGGTGAGCCGGTCTCCGAGCGCCGCCCGCGCCGCGGCGGTGACCAGGCCCTCGGTCAGGTCCATCATGTCGGTGTAGTCGGCGAAGGCCTGGTAGGCCTCCAGCATCGTGAACTCGGGGTTGTGCCGGGTGTCGATGCCCTCGTTGCGGAACACCCGGCCGATCTCGAACACCCGCTCCAGCCCGCCCACGATGAGCCGCTTGAGGTGCAGCTCGAGCGCGATCCGCAGGTACAGGTCCAGGTCGAGCGCGTTGTGGTGGGTGACGAAGGGCCGCGCGCTGGCCCCGCCCTGGATGGTCTGCAGCACCGGCCCCTCGACCTCGGTGAAGCCGCGGTCCTCCAGGTGCCGGCGGATGGCCCGCACCGCGGTGTGCCGGATCCGGAAGACCTCCCGGGTCCTCTCGTTGACCTCCAGGTCGGCGTAGCGCTGCCGGTAGCGGGTCTCGACGTCGGGCAGGCCGCGGTGCTTGTCGGGCGGCTCGAGCAGCGCCTTGCCGAGGACGGCGAAGTCCTCGACGCACACCGACAGCTCGCCGCGGCGGGTGGTCATCACCGTGCCCTCGGCGCCGACCCAGTCGCCGCGGTCGACGTCGTCGAACTCGGCGTGGCGGGCGGCGCCGAGCACGGAGCTGTCGACGAAGAGCTGGACGGCGCCGGTGCGGTCGCGCAGCGTGGCGAAGGTCAGGAAGCCCTGGCGGCGGATCAGCTCGACCCGGCCGGCGATCCGCACGCGGTCGGTCGTCCGCACGTCGGGGCCGAGGTCGGGGTGGGCCGCGCGGATGCCCGCGACCGTGGCGTCGGTGGGGTAGCGGTAGGGGTAGGCCGCCACGCCCCGCGCCTGCAGCGCCTCGAGCTTCGCCAGGCGGTGCGCCCGCTGGTCGGCGCGTCGGCCGGCGACGTCGGCCTCGGGAACCATGCCGGCCATGATGGGGACGGGCGCGAGGTAGGGGAGCCTTGCCTGCGGCGGGGGTGCCGGGCCCGCGTGGGCAGCCCGGTGGGTCGCTGCGCTCGGTGGGCGCTCATCGCTCCGCGTGCGGCGCGCCCACCACGGCCCGGGGCCCGTGCGCGTGCGGCACGTCGGCGAACAGGTCGACCAGCGCGTCCCAGCGGGTGCGCCGGCCCGGCGGGAACCGGGCCTCCGCCCGCCGCCGCCGGGACGACCCGGACGGGTACCACCGCCGACCCCAGAACGAGTGCGGGCGCGCCAGCCGGACCGCGGCAACCGCCGCCACGACCGGCACGAAGACCCCCACCACGCCCAGCACCGTCCGGCCCTTGAGGATCGCGACGAGGGCGAACGCGAGGTTCAGGACGACGGTCACCGCGATCGGCAGCTCGCCGGAGACGTCCTGGGTGTCGAACGGGTTCGCGCCGACGAGCAGCAGCACTCCCACCACGACGGCGATGAGCACCGCGTCGATGGAGCTGCGCCCCTGCTGGGACCAGTAGACGTCCTCGAGGTGCAGCCACAGGGCGAACTCGTCGAGGGTCAGCGCCGCGCCGACCCCGAAGAGGACGGCGAGCAGGTGCTGCCACCCGCCGTCGGGCCGGTAGGTGAGCTCGACCAGGCCGGTGCCCAGCAGCAGGAAGATGCCGTACACCTCGTGGTGCACGTGGACCCCACCGACGCTGGCGTCGCGGAACGGGCCGCGGCCGGTCCGGATCGCCCGCGTGATGAACCGCGTGACCAGGAAGGTCACCAGGAACGCGCCCAGCATCCAGGCGACCACGACCCGGCGGCCGGTCAGCACCGGGACGAGCTCCACCTCGATGCCCACGCCGTCACCCGCCCTCTCCGCGCCCGACCTCCGATCGCGCAGGGCCCCGATCGTGCAGGTCCGGCCCGAGCAGGGCCAGGGGCCGCCGTCCGAGGGACCGCCGCCCCTGGCGCCCGGGCGCTGCCGGCGGGACAGTCCGCGTCGACCGCCGGAGACCGCGGAGGGAGAGCCCCGTGCGAGAGCCCCGACCCACCCGCCCGTCCCGCCGCGCCCGCTGGGTGGCTGCGGGGGTCGCCGGTGTCCTGGCGCTGGCCGGCTGCGACGCGGGCAACGACGCGGAGACCGCCGAGGAGACCCCGGACGTCGCCGGTGTCGACGGCACGGTGGGCCAGGTCTCGCTCGACGACGTCTTCCTCGACGCCGAGGACACCGTCGCCGCCGGGGCCTCCGTGCCGCTGCGGGGGGTCCTCACCAACGACGCCGAGGAGGCCGACCGGCTCGTCGGCGTCACCACCCCGGCTGCGGAGTCGGTGCAGCTGCTGGACGAGTCCGGGGCGGCCAGCCCGGACGGCGTCGAGCTGCCCGCCGGCGGTCAGGTGGAGGCGGTCACCGGCCCGGTGCGGATGCAGCTGGAGGGCGTGACCGGGTCGATCGCGCCCACCGACACGGTGCAGGTCACCTTCACCTTCGACCGCGCCGGCGAGGTCGCGCTCGACGTGCCCGTCGCCCCGGGTCCGGGTCCCGTCGACTAGGGCGCCGCCGGCCGCCAGCCCAGCGCCGGCCCCAGGCGCGTGGCCAGGTCGGTGAGGATCTGCTCGTAGTCCTCGTCGGCGAAGCTGAACGGCAGCGCGAAGACGACCTCGGTGACCTCCCGGAAGCCGGCGTGCGCGTACAGCGCCTCGGCGATCTGCTCGGAGGTGCCCAGCAGGTCGCGGGCGAACAGCAGCCGCGCCGGCCCCTGCGGGGTCGCCGTCCGCGGGGTGCGGGCCGCGACGTAGTCGGCGTACCGCTCGCGCTGGGCGGCGGTCGCGCTGTCGGTGGGGATGACCACCAGCCCCTGCGACACCCGCCCGCCGGGGTTGGCGGCGCGGAAGGCGCGGACGTGCGCGGCCTGGATCGCGGCGAAGTCCGCCGACTCCTCGGCCTTGACCACGCTGGAGGTCAGGAAGTTCATCCCCTGCTCCCCGGCCCAGCGGGCCGAGGCCAGGCTGCCGCCGCCGTACCACATCCGCGCGCGCAGCCCGGGGGAGTGCGGCTGCACCCGGGCGGAGAACTCCTCGACCACGCCCTCGCGCCCGGAGAAGGTGCTGGCCCGCTCGCCCGCGACCAGCCGCAGCAGCCGGGACACCCGCTCGTAGGAGAAGTCCTCGGCGGCGGCGGTGTCCGGGTAGAGCGCGTCCCGGACGTCGTCCCAGTGCATCGGCGGGCCGACGCTCACGCCGGGGTTGAGCCGGCCCCCGGAGAGGACGTCGACGGTGGCGAGGTCCTCGGCCAGCCGCAGCGGGTTCTCCCACGCCAGCGGGATCACCGCGGTGCCCAGCCCGATCCGCCGGGTGCGCTGGGTGGCGGCGGCCAGGACGGCGACCGGCGAGGAGATGCCGTACTGCAGGTGCCGGTTGCGCACCCAGGCGCTGTCGAGGCCCAGCCGCTCGCCGAGCTCGATCACCCGCAGCGTCGCCTCGTGCCCGGGGCCCGGGTCGGCGCCGTCGAACGTGCCGATGGTGAGGAAGCCCAGCTTCTCCAGGGGGACCGAGGGGTCGGGCATGCCGCCGATCATGCCGATCAGGGCGCTCGCCGCCCTCCGGGGGGTCAGGAGGCGCGCGGGGAGCGGCGCTGGAAGTCCAGGGCGATCTCGTCGAAGGTCGCCCAGCGGACGCCGTCGTGCCGGTTGACGTGCTCGATGACCCGCTCCAGGGCCAGCAGCACCTGGGGGCGGCCGGAGACGTCCGGGTGGATGGTCATCGTGAACACGGCGTAGTCGTACTCCCGGTGGACCCAGTCGAACTGGTCGGTCCACATCTGCTCGATGTCGCGGGGGTTGACGAAGCCGTGGCTGTT
The DNA here is from genome assembly GCF_054050095.1 of Geodermatophilus sp. SYSU D01105. Classification (NCBI taxonomy): domain Bacteria; kingdom Bacillati; phylum Actinomycetota; class Actinomycetes; order Geodermatophilales; family Geodermatophilaceae; genus Geodermatophilus; species Geodermatophilus sp. SYSU D01105. The sequence continues at coordinate 126,299 of NZ_JBJGYR010000010.1, read as the reverse complement.
CGGGCTGGACTTGACGAACATCATCGGCGGCAGGTCGTCGAGGTACCAGTTCGCCGGGATCTCCACCAGGTCGGTCTCGTGCCCGCGGACCAGCGGCTGCATCCACGTGTCGGCCGGGGCCGAGTAGTCGATCTTCGTCCAGCGGTCGCCGACCCGGACGTGGTAGGGCTCGAAGTCCCGGTGCATGAGCGAGTGGTCGTAGCGGATGCCGCGCTCGAGCAGCAGCTCGTTGGTGACGGGGGAGAACTCCCACCACGGGGCGACGTAGCCGGTGGGCCGCCGTCCGGCTCGCTCCTCGATGAGGTCGATGCAGCGGTCGAGGACCGCCTCCTCCTGCTCGCGGGTCATCGCGATCGGGTTCTCGTGGCTGTAGCCGTGGACGCCGATCTCGGAGCCGGCCGCGACGCAGGCGTCGAACTGCTCGGGGAAGGTCTCGATGGAGTGCCCGGGCCAGAAGAAGGTCTGGGTCAGCCCGTTGCGGGCGAACAGGTCCAGCAGCCGGGGCACACCCACCTCCCCGGCGAACAGCCCGCGGGAGATGTCGTCGGGGGAGTCCGCGCCGCCGTAGGACCCCAGCCAGCCGCCCACCGCGTCCACGTCGACGCCGAAGGCCACGAAGATCTCCTTGCCGCTCATCCCTGGGCTCCTTCCCGGGTCGGCCGCGCGCGGCGGGGAGGAGCCGCGCGGGGGGCACAGCGGCCCCAGCGCACCACGGTGCGGCGCCGTCCGCACGTCGCCGGCGCCCCGGCTCCTGGCGGGAGTCGACGAACCGGCTGTCGACTCCACGGCAGCCGCACCGCCGTCGCCGACCGCGACACGCCGGGGGCGCGGCACGCCGGTCCGGCGCCACTGTGACCCGACACACCCCGGTCGCTGACCAGGCACGCTCCGCGCAGGGGTCGCGGCGGGCTTGACGACCCCGGGTCGGCCTCACCTAACGTCGTCGCCCGAACACCCCCTGTGTGCGGATCCGGCCGGGTGTGCCGGCCGCCGCCCGCGCGTCCCGGTGGCGCCCGGCGGGGCGGTGTCCGCGGGCGTGCCGCCGCCCGGGTCGGTCGGTGACCTGGGGCGCGCCCGCGCGGGAACGCACAGGAGAGCACCTCATGCACCACCCCCGGAGCCGCCGCCGTGCGCCACGCCAGGGCCGTCCGTGACGGCGGTCCTCCAACGGGTCACGTCCGAGCACGCCGCCGTCGTCCCCGGGGTGCCGCGCTCCCGGCGCGCCCCCTCGGCCGAGGGCCGGGCGGTCGGCTGGCTGGCCGTCCACGTGCTCATCGCGGTGGCTCCGCTGGCCCTCTGCTCCACCGAGGTCCGGCCGGGCCGCGGTTTCGCGGTGAACCTCTCGGTCGCGCTGGGCTTCCTCGCCCTGTCGGTCCTCGGCCTGCAGTTCGCCCTCGCCGCCCGGTTCTCCCGGCCCACGGCGCCGTTCGGGATCGACTGGGTCCTCCGCTACCACCGGCAGGTCTCCTTCCTCGCCGTCGTCGCGGCCTTCGGGCACCCGGTGCTGCTGTTCCTCGTCGACGACCGCTACCGGGTGCTGCTCGACGTGGTGCACGCGCCGCTGCGGGCGAAGTGCGCCTGGCTGTCGGTGGCCGCCCTGGCCCTGCTGATGGTCACCTCGATCTGGCGGCGCGCGCTGCGGCTGAGCTATCCGGTCTGGCACGTGCTGCACTCGGTCCTGGGCGTGACGATCGTGCTGGCCGGCCTCGGCCACGCCTTCCTCGTGGACTACTACTTCAGCGAGACGTGGGTCCGGGTGGCGTGGACGGTGTACGCCGCGGCGTTCCTGTGGCTCGCGGTGTGGGTCCGGCTGGTCAAGCCGCTGCGGCTGTGGCGGCGCCCGTGGCGGGTCGTGGAGCTGTGGCCGGAGCCCGGTGGCAGCGTGACCGTCGGCCTGGAACCCGCGCACCGCCACGGTGGGCAGAGCTTCAGCTTCCAGGCGGGGCAGTTCGCCTGGATCATGCCGGGGCGCATGCCGTTCCGGCCGACCTACCACCCGTTCTCGATCTCCTCGAGCGCGCTGCGGCCGCGGGTGGAGTTCACGATCAAGCAGGTCGGGGAGTTCACCCGGTCGATCCGCCGGCTGCGGGTGGGGGACACCGTCTACGTGGACGGCCCGCACGGGTCGTTCACCCTGGAGCGGCACCCGGGGGTGGGCTTCGTCTTCCTGGCCGCCGGCGTGGGGGTGACCCCCTTCCTGAGCATGCTGGCCACCCTGGCCGACCAGGGGGACCGGCGGCCAGTCTGGCTGTTCCTCGGCAACCGCTCCGAGGACCAGATCACCGGCATCCGCCAGCTGCAGCGGCTCGAGGGGCGGCTGGACCTGACGGTGGTGCACGTCATCAGCCGCCCCTCGGAGCACTGGCCGGGGGAGCGCGGGCGCATCGACGCCCGGGTGCTGGCCCGGCACCTGCCGGAGCACCACCGGAGCCTGCAGTACTTCATCTGCGGGCGCGAGGAGATGGTGCACGCCGTCCGGTCCTCGCTCGGCGAGCTCGACGTGCCCGCCGACCGCGTCCACAGCGAACACTTCGGGATGGTCTGACATGCGCTCCCTGGGAACCACGACCGCCGCCTGGATCACCAGCTGGGTGATGCTCGCCCTCTGCGTCCTCTGGGCGGCCGCCCAGCACTGAGCGGCCGGCGCGCGGAACGGCCGGGTGGGGAGCAGGCTGGGCGGACCGGCCCGCCCTCGACCCCGGGGAGTCCCCATGCCGCATCGGCGGACCACGCTGGTCGCCCTGCCCCTCCTCGCCTCCGGCGTCCTGGTCGCGGGCGGTCCCGCCGGGACCGCCGGTGCCGCGCCGGTCCCGGAGCGGGCGCCCCTGGCCATCGGGACCGGGGGCGCGGTGGCCACGGTCGACCCCGACGCCACCCGGGTCGGGCTCGAGGTGCTGGCCGCCGGGGGGAACGCCGCGGACGCCGCGGTGGCGGCCGCCGCCGCGCTGGGGGTGAGCGAGCCGTACTCCGCCGGGGTGGGCGGCGGCGGGTTCTTCGTCTACTTCGACGCCGCGACCGGGACGGTGTCCGCCATCGACGGCCGGGAGACCGCGCCGGCCGCCATGGGCCCCGACGCGTTCCTCGACGACGCCGGCCAGCCGCTGCCGCTGCAGGAGGCGGTGCAGAGCGGGCTGTCGGTCGGCACGCCGGGGACGCCGCTGACCTGGGAGCGGGCGCTGGCCGAGTTCGGCACCGTGGACCTCGCCGAGGCGCTCGGCGGTGCGATCGCGCTGGCCGAGGACGGGTTCGTCGTCGACGAGACCTTCCGCCAGCAGACCGCGGACAACGAGGAGAAGTTCCGCCGCTTCGCGCCCACCGCGGAGCTGTTCCTGCCCGGCGGCGCCCTGCCGGAGGTGGGGACGGTGTTCCGCAACCCCGACCTCGCCGACACCTACCGGCTGCTGGCCGCGGACGGCGCGGCGGTGTTCGCCACCGGGGAGCTGGCCGCCGACGTCGTCCGGACGGCGCAGGACCCGCCGGAGGCGCCCGGCGCCGCGCCGGTGCGCGCGGGCCTGCTCGAGGCGGCCGACCTCGCCGCCTACGACGCCCCGGTGCGGACGCCGACCCGCGTCGACTACCGCGGCCTGGCGGTCCACGGGATGGCCCCGCCCTCCAGCGGCGGGTCCACGGTCGGTGAGGCGCTCAACGTGCTGGAGCACCTCCCGCTGGGCTCACTGCCCCGGGCTACCGCGCTGCACGCCTACCTGGAGGCCTCCGCGTTGTCCTTCGCCGACCGCAACGCCTTCGTCGGCGACCCCGACGCCGTCCCGGTGCCGCTGGACGAGCTGCTCTCCGAGGGCTTCGCCGCCGAGCGGGCCTGCCTGCTCGACCTCGGCCGGGCCCTGCCCCGGCCGGTCGCGCCGGGCAGCCCCGACGGCGAGTACGGCCCGTGTCCCGCGCCGGCGGGCGAGCCGGCGAGGGCGGGCGCCGAGGGGCCCTCGACCACCCACCTGACGGTCGCTGACGCCGCGGGCAACGTGGCCAGCTACACGCTCACCATCGAGCAGACCGGCGGCAGCGGTATCACGGTGCCCGGCCGCGGCTTCCTGCTCAACAACGAGCTGACCGACTTCACCTTCACGCCGTCGGACCCGGCGCGGCCGGAGCCCAACCTGCCCGGCCCGGGCAAGCGGCCGCGCAGCAGCATGGCGCCGACGATCGTGCTGCAGGACGGCGAGCCGCTGATGGCGCTGGGCTCGCCGGGCGGGGCCACGATCATCACCACCGTCCTGCAGACCCTGGTCGGCCGCGTGGACCTCGGCCTGGACCTGGCCGAGGCGATCGCCGCGCCGCGGGCCAGCTCCCGCAACGGTGCCGCCGTCGAGGCCGAGCCCGCGTTCCTCGCCGCGTCCGGCGCGCCGCTGGAGGCGCTGGGGCACACCTTCACCGAGGTGCCCGAGATCGGCGCGGCGACCGGCGTCGAGTTCCTCCCCGGCGGGCTGCTCCTGGCCGCCGCCGAGCCCGAGCGCCGGGGCGGCGGGGCGGCCGGCGTCGTCGAGGACGTCCTGGGCGGGGCCTGAGGCGGTCAGTCCGGCCGCGCTCGGCGTCGCGCCAGGCTCACCAGCGTCGCGGCGGCCACGGCGAGCGACCAGGCCGACTCGACGAGCATGAGGACAGGTCGGCCGCGACCACGGCCTGCCACGGGCGCCGCACCCCAGCCGAGCGCAACCGGCACCGCGTGCCCGCCGTAGCCGACGAGCAAGCCCTGCGTCGGCCGCAGGTATGAGGCTCGGCTTGTATGAGCGCTAGCTGAATCGTCGGGCCGTGCACGCCTTCGACGTCCTCAGCGATCCCGTCCGCCGTCGGATCCTGGAGCTCCTCGCCGAGGACGAGCGCTCAGCGGGCGCGATCACCGCGGTGGTCCGCGAGGAGTTCGGCATCTCGCAACCGGGGGTCTCCCAGCACCTGCGCGTCCTCCGGGACAACGGGTTCGCGCACGTGCGAGCCGAGGGGGCGCGTCGTCTGTACGCCGTCGACGCGGCTCCGCTGCGGGAGGTCGACGCGTGGCTGGACCGGTTCCGCCGGTTCTGGGGCCAGCGCCTCGACGCCCTCGCCGTCGAGCTGGCTCGCGCCCGGCGGGAACGCCGCACCGGCGGCTCGCCGTCCCCGGGGGACCCGATCCCGAACACCGAGGAGGACACGTGAAGGGCATCCCGGACGAGTTGGCCGGCACCTCGCGCGGGGTGCGCCGGCAGCGGACCGACGGCACCGAGGAGGTCGCCGTCGTCCTCCGGCGCCGCTACGACGCGCCGGTCGAGGACGTCTGGGATGCCCTCACCGACCCCGACCGGCTCCGCCGCTGGTTCCTGCCAGTCACCGGGGACCTGCGGCCTGGCGGCACCCATCAGCTCGAGGCCAACGTGGGCGGCGAGGTGGTGCGCTGTGAGGAGCCGCAGCGGCTCACGGTGACGTGGGGTGGGCCGTTCAGCGTCGTCGACGTGCGGCTGTCCGCCGGCGGCGACGGCGCCGTCCTCGAGCTCGAGCACACCGTCCCCGTCGAGGTGGCCGGCAGCGGTGCCGGCGCGCTCTTCGTCGGGCCCGGCTGGGACGTCACGGTGCTCGCCCTCGGGCGCTTCCTGGGCGGCGTCGTGGTGGAGGACCCGACGGCGTGGGAGAACACGCCCGAGGTGCAGCGCTACAACGTGCGGACCATCGCGGCCTGGGCCGACGTGGTGGCGGCGAGCGGCACCGCGACCGAGGACGAGGTCGCGGCGGGCGTCGAGATGGCGCGGGCCCAGTTCACGCCCGATCTCGCGGCGAGCGGGGACCACGGCGCCGGCGACTGAGACCGGCGCCTCCGGGGCTCAGGGGACGATGACCACCGGCCAGCGCCCGGTGCGGACCAGCCGGCTGCCGACCGAGCCGGCGAGCCGGTGGGCCGTCCGGGCGGAGGCGCCCACCACGACGACGTCGGCCCGCAGCTCCGTGGCGATCCGGGTCAGCTCGGCGAAGGGCTCGCCGCGGACGGCGACGAACTCGGCGGGGACGCCCGCGTGGGCGGCGCCGGCCTCGACCTCCCCGCGCAGGTGTGCGGTGCGGTCGGCCATGGCCTCCTCGAGCGGCCAGGGCTGGTCGGGCACCAGCAGCGCCAGCACCGGCGGCGTCATGACGTGCACCGCCACGAGCCGGGCGCCCTCGCGGCGGGCCAGCCCGGCGGCGTAGGCGCCCGCCCGGAGCGACGTCGGGGAGCCGTCGAAGCCGACGACGACCACGCGAGCGCCGTCGGTGCCCAGCTCGAAGGCCGATCCGCGCGGCGCGGTCTCCTCAGCCACGGTCGTGCTCCGTCCGGTGGCGCGGGTGGCCGGAGCTCCGTGTCGGGTCGTCCGCTGCGGAGGTGGTGCTCGGCGTCGCCGGGGTCGCCTGGGCCGGTGTCGCCGGGGCGGGCTGGGGCGGTGTCGCCGGGGCGGGCCGGGGCGCTCCGGCCGTCGCCCCCGCCGGGGTGCGGTCGATCGGATCGTCCCCGTCCTGGGGGGTCTGCGCCGGGCGTGGCTGCTCGGTCGCCGTGGGTGCGGTCCCGGGCACGGGACCGGCGGGGTCGGCGGGGGAGCCGGCGGCCACCGGTGCCGGGACCCCGGCCGGGTCCGCCGCCGGCGACGGCCCACCGGCCGCCGGCCGGGGACCCGCCGCGGGCGGGGGCTGGGAGGCCGTGGTCGGACGTCCGGTGGCCGTGGTCGGGCGGTCGGTGGCCGCGGGCTGCGGCGCTCCGGTCGTCCCTGCGGGGCTGGCGGTCGTGACCGGGAGCGCGGCCTCGGGCGTCCCGGTCGCCGGGGTGGTCGCCGGTCCCGTGCCGGCGTCGGACGACGGGGCGGCCGCCACCGCCGCCCGGCCCTGCTGCGCCGACGGCTCGCCGTCCCCGCTCCCAGCCAGGAACACCCCGGCGGCGAGCACGGCCGCCCCGGCGCCCACCGCCACCGCGGCCAGCGCGCGGCGCGGCGTCCGGCGGGCGGTGACCGCGCCCGGTGCCGGACAGGGAGCTGCCGCGGCCGGTGGTGCGGGCTCGGCGGCGAGGATGCGCAGCGCGGCCTGCGCCGGCGGGCGCAGCGGGCGTCCGGCACGGAGGTCGGCGAGCACCAGGTGTGTGAGGTCCCGCCGCAGGACGTCGTCGACGTCCGTCATGGGGTGCCTCCTCTCGGACGGGTCGGTGGGAGGTCAGCCGCGGGCCGACCCGAGGGTCACGTCGTGGGCGACCTCGGTGCCGGCGGGCACCCGCAGCGCCTCGGCCACGGGCGCGAAGCCACTGGTGGTGAGGGTGTAGGAGCCGGGCAGCAGGTCGTCGAACTCGTACCGGCCGGTGCCGCCGGTGCACGTGGAGGCCAGCACGTTGCCGTCGGCGTCGAGGAGGGTCACGATCGCCTCGGGCAGCGGCCGCCGGTCGCTGGCGGCGCGCACCACGCCGGTGACGCGGGCGCCACCCACGAGGACGAGGTCGCGCACGGCGGTCCCGCCGTCGGCGAGCTCGACGGGGACGGCGAGCGGCTGGTGGCCCGGTGCCCGGCCGGTGAGCGTGTAGCTGCCGGGCACCAGCTCGGCGAGGGCGAAGGCCCCGTCGTCGGCGGCTGCCGTGCTCGCCACCACGTCGCCGGAGGCGTCGGTGAGCGTGACCAGCGCGGCCGACAGGGGGGCTCCGTGCCCGTCGCACACCGTTCCGCGCAGCGCTCCGCTGCCGGCCAGCACGACGTCGCGGTGCACCGGGGACTCGGCCACGGCGACCATCGCGGCGTCGGGCGTCAGGTGCGGGGCCGACGCGATGAGCAGGTGGGTGCCGGCGGTGGCAGGCCGCAGACGGTAGCCGCCGTCCGCGCCGGAGCTGGCGCGGTCGACCTGCCGCCCCGCGACGTCGGTCAGGGTGACCGACGCGCCGGCCAGCGGCCGGCCGTCCCCGCGCAGGACGCGCCCGAACACCAGCCGGCCCTCCAGGACGTGCCCGTTCACCGCGGCGGTCCCGGCCGTGTCCCCGCCCGCCGGGACGGCGGATGCGACGGGGACGGGCCGCGTCGGGGTGGGCGTCTCCTCGGCCGGGCTGTTGCTGCGCCGGAGCGGCACCTCCCGGATGAACAGGACCGCCAGCACCGCCACGGCCGAGATGACCGCCGCGATGACGAACACGTCGCCGATGACGTCGCCGTAGACCCCGCGGACCAGGTCCTGGACCGGAGCCGGCAGACCGGCCAGGTCGAGGGACTCCGAGCCGCCGCCCTCCGGCGCCGGCAGGCCCATCGCCACGAGCCCCTCGGCCACCCGGTCACTGACCCGGTTCGCGGCGATCGAGCCGAGGACCGAGACCCCGGCGGCGCCGCCCATCGAGCGGAAGAAGGTCACCACGGAGGTCGCCGCGCCGATGCTGCTCAGGTCGACGGTGTTCTGCACCGCGAGCACGAGGTTCTGCATCGTCATGCCGACTCCGAGGCCCAGGAGCGCCATGTACCCGGCCATCAGGGTGTAGCTCGTGGTGTGGTCGATCGTGCCCAGCAGGCCCATGCCGCCGACGAGCAGGAGGGTGCCGGCCACGAGGTACCGCTTCCACTTCCCGAAGCGGGTGATCAGCTGGCCGGAGACGGTCGAGGAGAGCAGCAGCGCCGCGATCATCGGGATGGTCGCGAGGCCGGCCTTCGTCGGGGACCAGCCGCGGGCGATCTGGAAGTACTGGCCGAAGAAGACCGAGGCACCGAACATCCCGACGCCGACCGCGACGGAGGCGATGATCGCCAGCGCGGTGGTCCGGTCGCGCAGGATGGGCAGCGGGATGATCGGCTCGCGCACCCGGCTCTCGACGAACACCACGAGCAGCAGCGCGACGGCGCCGCCGCCGGCCATGGCCGCGGACTGCCAGGAGAGCCAGTCGAACTCGTTGCCGGCGAAGGTGACCCAGATCAGCAGGTCGCTCACCGCAGCGGTCAGCAGCGTCGCGCCGACCCAGTCGATGCTCACGTGCCGCCGCAGGGTCGGCAGGTGCAGCGTCTTCTGCAGCAGGACCAGGGCGACGAGGGCCAGGGGCACGCAGACGTAGAAGGTCCAGCGCCAGCCCAGCCAGGAGGTGTCGACGATGACCCCGCCCAGGAGCGGGCCGCCGACGGTGGCCACGGCCATGACCGCGCCCAGGTAGCCGGAGTACTTGCCCCGCTCCCGCGGCGGGATCATCGCCCCGATCACGACCTGGGCCAGGGACTGCAGGCCGCCCATGCCGATCCCCTGCACCACGCGGAAGGCGATCAGCGTGCCCATCGACTGCGAGAGGCCGCAGAGCGCCGAGCCGACGGTGAAGACCACGATGGCCAGCTGGACCAGCAGCTTCTTGCTGTAGAGGTCGGCGAGCTTGCCCCAGATCGGCGTGGACGCCGTGGCCGCGAGGAGGGCCGCGGTGACCACCCAGGTGTACTGGGACTGGGTGCCTTCCAGCCGGGCGGTGATCGTGGGCAGCGCGTTCGACACGATCGTGCTGCTGAGCAGGCCGACGAACAGGGCGAGCAGCAGCCCGCTGAGTGCCTCGAGCGTCTCCCGCTTCGTCATGGCCGTCGTGTCGACGGCCGCCGTCCGCTCGGCCCGGTGGGTCGTGCTCATGCAGGGTCCTCCGCAGGGAACGGCCGCCGGCCGGGTGCGTGTACTGGGAGTGGGCGGGGGCTGGGTGTCACCGCCACAAGTTGTAATACGCAACGATAAGTCGACTTCTTCCCGACCGCGTGGAGACGGCGCTCACTGGGGGCTTGAGCCACTGGCCGCGAGCCTTGAGCCGCGGGCCGCGCGCCGCGCGCCGCGACGAATGTGTCTCGCTCCGGGGACGGCGCGCGTCCCCGGTCGGCGGGAGGATGGCGACCGTGGACGCGGAGTCGGGTCTGGAGCCGGACCGGGAGCCGAGCCTGGACGAGTTCGTGCTCGCCCGGATCGCCGAGGACAAGCGGATCGCGGCGGAGGCCGCCGCAGCCAGCGGCCGCGAGGAGTGGGACGTGGGGGACGCCTCGGGGTCGCCCCAGGGCGCAGGCGAGCACGTCGCCCGGTTCGATCCGGCACGGGTGCTCGCCGAGTGCGCGGCGCGCCGGCGACTCGTGCTCGCCTGCCGGGAATCCCGGCCGGACCTGCGCTTCCTCGGGTCCCGTCCCCAGGGCCTGGCCGACTTCCCGCTCACGCCGACCGACCAGCACCAGCTCGCGGCGCTCACCCTCGCCCTGCTGGCCATGCCCTACGCGCAGCACCACGAGTACCGCGCGGAGTGGCGGCCCTGAGCTGCCGGCCGGGTGGCCCGGCGAGTTCCGGTTCGGGGACGTTCTGCCCTACGGGTGCGGACCCGGGCGGAGTTGGGTGACACTCGGCAGGACGAGCCGGTGGTCGGTCGAGGACGGACCCGTGGCCGAGGAGGCGCCGTGACCGGGATCCCCAGCCCGCCCAGGTCCTCCGGTCCGCCGCGCCCGGAGTGCTGAGCTGATGCGGCCGAGGGAGCTGCCTCGCGACCGTCTCGTGGGAGCAGCGGGGTGAACGCCCGGCGAGCACGCCGGTTCCGGTGGGGGAGCGCCGCGGCCGTCGTCACCGCTGCACTCGTCGCGACCCCCACGGCGCACCCGCAGCCACCTCCCGCGCCGCGGTCGGATCCCTCGCCGCTGCTCGCGCGCACGCAGCTGCTCGGTGCTCCCAGCGCCTCCGGGTCGTCCGCCGCCGTCCCCCGTCCGGCTCCCGTCCCAGCGCCCCTGCCGGCCCCCGTCCCGGCGCCGCCGAAGCCCGCGACGGCCGGCGGCGCGGCACCTCCAGCGCAGTCGGCACCTCCACCGCGGCCGGCGGCGACCGGGCCCGCGTCCGGGCTGGCGGCCGCCGGTGTACCGGCCACTGCACTCGAGGCCTACACGGCGGCGGCCGCGGCCGCTCCGGCCGGTTGCCACGTGCACTGGTCGCTGGTGGCGGCCATCGGCCGGGTCGAGTCCAACCACGGCCGTTTCGCCGGCGCGGTCCTGCACACCGACGGGCGCTCGACGCCGCCGGTCCTCGGCGTGCGGCTGTCCGGCGGCCCGGGCATGGCGGTGGTCCTGGACACCGACGGGGGACGGCTGGACGGCGACGCGCAGTACGACCGCGCCGTCGGGCCGATGCAGTTCATCCCGTCCTCGTGGGCCCGCTACGCGAGTGACGGCGACGGTGACGGCCGGCGCGACCCGTTCGACATCCACGACGCCGCCGCCGCGACGGCCCGCTACCTCTGCGCCACGGGCGGGGACCTCTCCGGTCCCGCCGGCAAGGCGCGGGCGGTGTTCGCCTACAACCACTCGAACAGCTACGTGGCGACGGTCCTGGCACTCGCCGCCGCCTACGCGGGGACGCCGGTGCCGAGGGTGCCGGTCCCGGTACCGGACCCCGCACCGACGGTCGAGCCCGCGCACCCGGGCCCGCCGCCCGCCGTCGACCCGCCGGCCGAGCCCCCCGTCATGGACCCGCCCGCCGAGCCCCCCGTCATGGACCCGCCCGCCGAGCTCCCCGCCGCACCGCCGGAGAGTGACCCGCCGCCGGCCGAACCGCCCGACGTGTCCGTCCTGGCGGCGCCGCCGACGGTCCCGCCCGCGGACCCCCGGTCGGAGGAGCCCGGGACGACGGGTCCGTCCGAGCAGACGGTCCCGCCCCAGGAGCCTCCGACCGTCCCTCCGGAGGAGCCGCCGCAGGCGCCGACGGCCGGTCCCGACACGGAGGCGTCGGGGGAGGCGCCGCCGACCGAGCCGTCGCAGGAGGAGCCCTCGACTCCCGCTCCGGAGACCCCGGCGGACGAGCCGTCGACGTCGGGCCCTGACGCGGACGCACCGGAGCAGGTGCCCGCGGAGGAGCCCTCGACTCCCGCTCCGGAAACGCCCGCCGACGAGCCGTCGACATCGAGCGCCGACACCCAGCCGTCGCCGGAGGAGCCGTCGGCACCGACTCCGGAGACGCCCGCCGACGAGCCGTCGACGTCCAGCGCCGACACCGAGCCGTCGACACCGGCTCCGGAAACGCCGGTGGACGAGCCCTCGACCTCGACGGCCGACACCGAGCAGTCGCCCTCAGCTCCGGATCCACAGCCCGCCCCCGAACCACCCCCGACGCCCGAGCCGCCGACGCCCGAGCCGCCGGCGGTCCCCGAGGCACCGGCCCCGGAGCCACCGTCGGCGCCCCCGGCGCCGGAGCCCCCGTCGCCGGAGGAGCAGGCTCCCGAGACGCCGGCGACCGACTGCACCGCATCCGCGCCGGTGGACGTCGTGGACGCCTCCGGCAGCGGCGTCGCCGACGAGGTCGCGGCCGCCCTCGCCGCCGCCGGCCTGGTCGTCGGCACCGTCACCGAGAGCTCCGGGCGGCCCTCCTCGGCCGTGCAGTACGCCGACGGCCAGAGCGCCGGGGCGCAGCAGATGGCCGACGTGCTCGACGTGGCGGCCGAGCCGGGTGCGGTCGACGGCATCACCCTCGTCGTCGGCACCGACGGCGTGCCCGCCCTGCTCGCCGTCCTGCCGGGCGTGCCGGCACCGCCGGGCGACTGCGCGGTCGACGACGGACCGGCCGGCTGAGCCGCCGCCTCAGCCGTTGACGAAGGGGTCCACCGGGCCCAGGACGCCGACCGCCGCCTGGATCGCCGCGGCGGCGTCGAGGGCGCGGTCGTCCCGGAACGGTGCGGCCATGCACTGGACGCCGACCGGCATCCCGTCGGCCAGGCCACCGGGCGTGGCCGCCGCGGGCAGGCCGAGCAGGTTGGCCGGCATCACCGGCCGCAGCAGCTCGAGGGTGGCGGGCACGTGGTCGGCGTCCCAGCCGTGCGGGAACGCCGGCTGCGACCAGACCGGCGTGAGGACCACCGGGTAGCGCTCGAAGAACTCCAGCCACGCCCGCGCGACCTGCCGGCGGCGGACGAAGGACCCGACGTAGGCGTCGAGGTCGAGTCGCGGGGTGCTGTCCAGGGCGACCTCGAGGAACCGCCGGGCGACCGGGCCCATCAGCTCCGCGAGCACCGGCTGCATCGTGCGCAGGTCGGTGAACAGCCACGCGTGCCACAGCTCGATCGCGGCCTCGTAGTCCGGCGGCGTCACCTCCTCGACCTCGTAGCCGGCCGCCGCGAGATGCGCACCCGCCTGCCGGACCACTGCGGCCACGGCCGCGTCGGTGCTGCCCCCGGGCGGCTCCGCCACCACCGCCACGCGCACCGGGCCCCCGGAGTCGGGGAAGGTCAGCGGCGCCGGCACGGACGCCGGGTCGCGCCGGTCCGGGCCGTTCATGACCCGCAGCCCCAGCCGCACGTCGGCGACGTCGCGCGCCATCGGGCCGTTGACCGCCATCAGCTGGAACGACAGCGGCCCGTCCTCGGGCGGCAGCACGGTGGCGTGCGGGACCCGGCCGCTGGTGGGCTTGAGCGAGGAGACGCCGCAGCAGTGGGCGGGGTTGCGCAGCGACCCGCCGATGTCGTTGCCGGCGCCCAGCGGCGACATGCCCGAGGCGAGCGCCGAGGCCTCACCTCCCGACGAGCCGCCCGCGGTGAGGTCGCGGTGCCACGGGTTGCGGGTCAGGCCGCGCAGGCTGCAGTCGGTCGAGATCCGCAGCCCCATGTCCGGGAGGTTGGTGCGGCCGACGACGATCGCCCCGGCCGCGCGCAACCGCTCGACCAGCGGGGCGTCCGCCGACGGGATCGCCTCGCCGAGCGCGACGACCCCGTTGGTGGTGGGCGTCCCCGCGACGTCGATGTTCTCCTTGACCGTCACCGGCACGCCGTGCAGCGGCCCCACCTCGCCGCCGCTGCCGAGCCGCTCGTCGGCGAGCTTGGCCGCCGCCAGCGCCTCGTCGGCCAGCACGACGACCACGGCGTTCAGCTCGCGGTTGACGGCGTCGATGCGCTCCAGGTGCGCCTCGACCACCTCCACCGACGAGACCTCGCCGGCGCGGATCATCCCCGCCAGCTCGCCGGCACCCCTGCGCCACAACGGATCGGTCATTCCGCCTCCTCGGGAGTGCGCGGACCGTACTGCGCCCGCGCCGCCCCGGGGAGCCCTATCCCCGCCCGACGTAGGGCATCGCCGTGGCCAGCACGGTCAGGTTCGCGACGTTGGCGTCCAGCGGCAGACCGGCCATGTAGACGACGGCGCGGGCGACGTCCTCCACCGCCATGCGCGGCTCGGGCCGGACGCTGCCGTCGGCCTGCCGCACCCCGGCCGCCATGCGCTCGGTCATCTCCGTGGCGGCGTTGCCCACGTCGATCTGGCCGCAGGCGATGCGGTACGGCCGGCCGTCGAGGGACGTCGCCTTCGTCAGGCCGGTGACCGCGTGCTTCGTGGCCGTGTAGGCCGCCGACATCGGCCGCGGCACCTGCGCGGAGATCGAGCCGTTGTTGATGATCCGGCCGCCCTGCGGCCGCTGGGCCCGCATGACGCGGAAGGCCTCCCGGGTGCACAGGAAGGTCCCGGTGAGGTTCACCGCCACGACCGCCTGCCACACGTCGAGCGGGAGGTCGCCGACCTCGGCCTCCGCCGCGGACCGGCCGGCGTTGTTCACGAGCAGGTCCACGCGACCGGATCCGGCGACGGCCGCGTCGAACAGCGCGCGCACCGACGCCTCCTCGGTGACGTCCGTGGGCACCGGGTGCATCCGCCCGGCCGGCCCCCGGTCGGCGACCGCCCGCAGCGGCTCGGGCCGCCGGCCGGCGAGCACCACCCGCCAGCCCGCGTCGGCGAGGGCCAGGGCCGTGGCCGCCCCGATGCCGCTCCCCGCGCCCGTCACGACCGCGACCCCGTCCTCCACCGTGCCTCCTCGCCTGGACGTCGCAGCGATCCTGCCCGCTGCGACCGGATCGGGAGTAGCGTCCGCACCCTCCTCCACCGGCGCGGACGGCGGGAGACGTCGCGATGGGCGCAGCACCGCAGCAGACCGGCACCCCGGCCATCGGCTCGCCGACCGTCGTGCGGCTGCGGGACCTCGACGCGTCGTCCCTGGCCCTGGCCGGGGGCAAGGCCGCCAACCTCGGCGAACTCCTCCGCGCGGGCCTGCCGGTGCCCGACGGCTTCTGCGTGACCACCCGGGCCTACGACGACGTCGCCGCCGCGGCCGACCTCGCCGACGTCGTCGCGCGGCTGGCCGCCTGCCCGCCCGACGACCAGGCCGCCGCCGCACGCCTGGCCCGCGAGGCCCGGGAGCGGGTCCTGGCCACGCCGATGCCCCCGCCGGTGGCCGAGGCGGTCACCGCCGCGCTCCGGGACCTCGGCGGGTCCGACCCGGTGGCCGTCCGGTCGTCGGCCACCGCCGAGGACCTCCCCTCTGCGAGCGCCGCCGGCCAGCAGGACACCTTCCTGGGCGTCGTCGGGACCGACGCCGTCCTCGACGCCGTCCACCGCTGCTGGGCGTCGCTGTTCACCGAGCGGGCGGTGGTCTACCGGCTGCGCAACGGGATCGACCCCGCCGGGGTGCGGCTCGCGGTCGTGGTGCAGCGGATGGTCGACGCCGCCGTGGCCGGCGTGTTGTTCACCGCCGACCCGGTGACCGGGCACCGCGGGCACACCGTCGTCGACGCGAGCCCTGGCCTGGGGGAGGCCGTGGTCAGCGGCGCGGTCGACCCCGACCACTTCGTGCTCGACAGCGCCACCGGGAGCGTCCTCGAGCGGCGGCTGGGGGCCAAGCGCCTGGTCGTCCGCCCGCGGACGGGTGGCGGCACGGAGACCGTCGAGCGCGAGGCGTCGACCGCGGCGAGCCTCGACGACGAGCAGCTGCGCGCCCTGGTCCGGCTGGGCGGCCGCGTCCAGGAGCACTTCGGCCGGCCGCAGGACACCGAGTGGGCGATCGACGCGGCGGGCACGCTGTGGCTCACCCAGGCCCGCCCGATCACCACGCTGTTCCCGGTCCCGGACGCGGGTGCGACCGACGGCCCCCTGCGGGTGTGGTTCTGCTTCAGCCTCGCGCAGGGGTTGACCCGGCCGCTGACCCCGATGGGCCTGTCGGCCATGCGCGTGGTCGCCTCCTCCGTCGCCCGCCTGTACGGCCGCCCGCCGGCGGACCCGGTCGCCGGCCCGCCGCGGGTCCGTGACGCCGCCGGGCGGCTGTTCCTCGACGTCAGCGTGGCCCTGCGCAACTCCGCCGGACGGGCGGTCTTCCCCCGCGTGCTCGACGTCATGGAGGCGCGGTCGGCCACCGTGCTGCGCGGCCTGCTCGACGACCCGCGGCTGTCGGTGGTCTCCGGGTGGGGTCCGGTGGTCCGCCGGCTGGCGTGGATCGCGGCGCGGTACGGCATCCCACTGCAGGTCGCCCAGGCGATCGTGCGCCCGCCGGCCGCGCGCCGGAGGGTCGACCGCCTGGGCACCCGGCTGCGGGAGCGCGCGCTGCCGGGGGAGGGCGCGACTGCCCGGGAGCGGCTGGACGTCGTCGTCCGCCTGCTGCTGGACGTCGCTCCCTCCGTGGCGCCGCGGATCGCCCCGCCGGCGGCCACCGGCTTCGCGGCGCTCGCCCTCGCGGGGAGGCTGCTCGGACCCGACGCCCGCCCCGGCGACCTCGCGACGGTCCTGCGGGGCCTGCCGCACAACGTGACCACCGAGATGGACCTCGCCCTGTGGCAGCTGGCGACAGCGGTCCGCGGCGACGGCGAGGCCGCCGAGGTGCTCCGGGCGACGCCGGCGGCGGTGCTGGCCGAGCGCTCCCGGGAGGGCACCCTGCCCGAGGTCCTCGACCGAGGGCTGCGCGGCTTCCTCGACCGCCACGGGTCCCGCGCCGTCGCCGAGATCGACCTGGGGGTGCCGCGCTGGGGCGAGGACCCCACCCACGTCCTCGGCGTCCTCGCCAACTACCTGCGGCTCGAGGACCCCGCCGCGGCCCCCGACGCGGTGTTCGCCCGCAGCGCCGCGGAGGCCGAGGCCATGGTCGCCACGCTCACCGCGCGGGCCCGGCGCCGCGGCGCCCTCCGCGGGCGGGTCGTCGGCCTCGCCCTGGACCGGACGCGGCAGCTCGCCGGGCTCCGCGAGCTCCCGAAGTACGACATCGTGCTGGTGCTCGGCCAGGCGCGGGCGCAGCTGCGCGAGATCGGTGCGGACCTGGCGGCCGCCGGCGTCCTCGCCCGGGCCGACGACGTGTTCCTGCTCGACCTGGGGGAGGTCGCCGCCGCCCTCGACGGCCGGGACGTGCGCGACCTCGTCGTCCGGCGACGCCGCGACCTCGAGCGGGAGACCGCCCGGCGGCACGTCCCGCGGGTGCTGCTCAGCGACGGCAGCGAGCCGGAGGCCGCGGCGCTGCCCGGGCCGGGGGCGGACGGCGCGCTGCGCGGCACCGCGGCCTCCGCGGGGACGGCGACCGGCCCGGCGCGGGTCGTGCTCGACCCGACGGGGGCGTTCCTCGCGCCCGGCGAGATCCTCGTCGCGCCCTCGACCGACCCCGGGTGGACGCCGCTGTTCCTCACCGCCGGCGGCCTGGTCATGGAGATGGGCGGGGCCAACTCGCACGGGGCCGTGGTCGCCCGCGAGTACGGCATCCCGGCGGTGGTCGGCGTCCCGGGCGCGACCGCGCGGATCACCACCGGCCAGCAGCTCACCGTGGACGGCAGCCGCGGGCTGGTCACCCCGGGGCCGTAGGTCCGCCGTCCAGCCTCAGCCGTGCAGCCGTACCGGCAGGCGGGTCAGCCCGCGGATGAGCATGCTCGACCGCCACGTCAGCTGGTCCGGGTCGGCGGCCAGCGCCAGGTCCGGGAAGCGGCCGACCAGTGTCCGGAACGCGACGTCCCCCTCCAGCCGGGCCAGGGGCGCGCCCAGGCAGTGGTGCAGGCCGAAGCCGAAGGCCAGGTGGCCGCCGGCGTCCCGCTCCAGGTCGAGGGCGTCGGGGGAGGGGAAGTGGCCGGGGTCCCGGTTGGCCGAGGACAGGGCCACGAGGACGACCTCCCCGGCCGGGATGGTCGTGTCGGCGATCTCCACCGGCTCGACCGTGTGGCGGAACGTGGCCAGGTCGACCGGCCCGTCGAACCGGAGGAACTCCTCGACCGCGCGGGGGGTCAGGTCCGGGTCGGCGCGCAGCCGGGCGAGCGCCTCCGGGTGGCGCAGCAGCGCGTACACCCCGTTGCCGATGAGGTTGACCGTGGTCTCGTGGCCGGCCACCAGCAGCAGGAAGGCCATCGCGACCGTCTCCTCGGCCGAGAGCCGGTCGGCGTCCTCCGACGCCGCGACGATGGCCGAGAGGACGTCGTCCCCGGGGGAGGCGCGCTTCTCCTCGACGAGCGCGGCCAGGTACCCCGCCATCGACGACGCCGCGCTGGTGCGCTCGGCGGTCGCGTCGTCGGAGGCCAGCAGCGTGTTCGACCACGTCCGGAACGCCGAGCGCTCGCGGTCCGGGACGCCGAGCAGCTCGCAGATCACGCTCATCGGCAGCGGGAAGGCGAAGGCGTCGAGCAGGTCGACCTCCGCGGGCCCGGCCGCCATCGCGTCGGCCAGGTCCGTCGCGATCTGCTCGATCCGCGGGCGCAGCCCGGCGATGGCCCGCACGGTGAACGCCCGCCCCACCAGCTTGCGCAGCCGGGTGTGGTCGGGCGGGTCGGAACTGAGCATGTGCCGGGTCAGCTCCCGGGCGAAGACCACCCGCCGCTCCGGCGGGACGGGGGAGGAGTCGAGGACCTCGGCGAAGCGGGCGCCGTCCTTGGACAGCCGCGGGTCGGTGAGCGCCGCACGGGCGTCCTCGTAGCGGGTGACCAGCCAGACGGGCAGGCCCACCGGCGTCCGCGCCCGGACCACCGGCCGCTCCTCCCGCAGCGTCGCGAACACCGCGTGCGGATCGGCGAAGAAGGACCGGTCGAGCTGCACCACCAGGTCGTCGGTCCGGGTCACGAGTCACCGACCAGGGTCTCGTCGGTCTCGCGGTCCTCGTCGACCAGGTGGACGGCGGCCTCCTCGGCCGACGCCGCACCCCCGTCGATGCCCCGGTCGGAGGCGACCAGCTCCGACTCGGTGTCGGACCCGATGCCCTCGTCCTCCTCGACCAGCCGCCCGGCGCGCACACCCCCGACCTCGTCGTCGAGCAGCTCGCCGTCGGTGTCGGAGGCGTCCCCCAGCCCGTCCCCGCCCGGGTCCGCGCGATCGGGGAGCTCGCGGGCCAGTCGACGGTCCAGCCCCTCCCCGGCTCCCTCCTCCTCCCCGGTCGTGCCCCAGTCGTCGACGGCCCACGGCCGCTCGGCCGGGGACCAGCCCTCGTCGAGCGGGTCCACGCCCCGGTCGTCGAGGGAGTCCTCCGGGTCCAGGACGCCGGAGTCGTTCTCGCCGTCGAGGTCGTCGGGGGTGGTGTCGAAGGGCTGCACGGAGGCTCCCTGCGGTCGCCGGTCGGTGGGCACCGGCCGCGGGCGGGTGCCCCGACCGGACCTCGTCAGCCTGCTCCGCTCGCGGCGGCGTGACCAGGACCCGGCACGCGGTCGTCCGCCCGGCGTGACCACCCCCCGCGGCGGCGTGCCCGAGAGGCCGGACGGTGCGGTACCCGTTGACCGTGCGCCGGGACGCGAGGACAACGACAGTGCCCGGACACCCGACACCGGGAGGAGGAGCCATGGACACCCAGCCTCTGGAGCACGCCACGTTCGACCAGCCGGACGAGGTCCGGGAGGGGGAGAACTGGCGGCTCGAACTGCTGAACCTGAGCGGGGGCGCCCAGGTGGGGCGGATCACCGTCCAGCCCGGCTGGCGGTGGTCCCAGCACGTCCGGCCCGTGGCCGGGACGGAGCTGTGCGAGGCGCCGCACCAGCAGTACCAGATCTCGGGCCGCATCCACGTGGTCATGGCCGACGGCACCGAGCTCGAGGCCGGTCCCGGCGACGTGACGTCGCTGCCCCCGGGCCACGACGCGTGGGTGGTCGGGGACGAGCCCGTCGTCGCCATCGACTGGCACGGCGCGTCGGTCTGGGCCCGTCACGCCTAGCCGATCTGCGGCGCGGCCCGGCATGGTCAGAACTGACCATGCCTGGCCCCAGCGCAAGTGGGCCAGTCCTGGTCATGTGCCGGGGTGCGGCAACGGCCAGAGTGAGAGCGCTCACACCGTTCGGAGTCCGGAGGAGCTGACATGGCCGCGGTCACCCGCGTCGCACCAGAGGCGGACACGCCGCTGCGTCCGGGCCGGGACCCCCGCGTGTCGGACATCCGTCCCGGCACCCGGTGGCTGCTGCGGGCGTTCTCGGCGCTCACCCTGCTCGCCGTCCTCGCCCTGCTGGTCTCGCCCGAACGCGCGCAGGCGAACTTCGCGTGGAGCATCAAGATGGAGCTCACCGCGGCGTTCCTCGGTGCGGCCTACGCCTCCGGCACGGCGCTCTCGCTGCTGGCGCTGCGGCGCCGGACGTGGGGCGAGATCCGCGTCGCCGTCATCACGGTCGCGGTGTTCACCGTCCTCACCCTCGTGGCGACGCTCATCCACGCGCACCGGATGCACCTGGTGCACGGGGAGGGCGCGGGCCAGGCGGCCGCGTGGTTCTGGCTGGTCGTCTACCTGGTCGTCCCGGTGGCCTCCGGGGCCGTCGTCGTCCTCCAGGAGGTCGGCCGGCGTCCGGTGCGGAGCGTCGGCCGCGGCATGCCCCGGTGGCTGACCCGGCTGCTGGGCGTCCAGGGCGCGGTCCTCGCGGCGGCCGGCCTGGCGCTGTTCCTGGGCGGGCTGGCGGTGCACCACGAGTCCGAACCGGTCACCCGCTTCTGGCCGTGGGACCTGATGCCGCTGAGCAGCCAGGTGATCGGCGCCTGGCTGATCGCCCTCGGGATCGGTGCGGCGCTGGTCATCCGGGAACGGGACCTGCACCGCCTGCTCGTGCCGGCGGTGGCCTACACCACGTTCGGGGCGCTCCAGCTGGGAGTGCTCGCCCGGTACCGGACGGACGTGGACCCGGGCGACCCGTGGCTGTGGGCGTACGTGGCGGTCTGCGTCGTCATCGTCGTGACCGGCGGGTACGGCGTGCGGGCGGCCCGGCGGCCGGCGACTCCCGTGCCCGCCGCCGACCCACCGGCGCGCGCGGACGCCGCCCACCACGCCGGGCAGCCGGCCGGGGCCGGGCGCGACCAGCGGGTGCTCGAGGTCTGCTGACCGGCCGGGGTGCACGTGACCTCCGAGGGGACGGCCCGCGCGGGGTCCGCGGGGGCCGTCCCCGCCCCGTCCCCGCCGACCCCGCTGCGGGCGGCGACCCGCGCGCTCGCCGGGGTGCGCAGGCTGCCCGTGGCGCGGGTCCTCACGACCGGGCCGGTGCTGCGGGCCTCGGCGTACGCGGTCGCCGCGGCGGTCGTGGGCCGGGTGGTCCGCTCCCTGGCCGGCCCCGGCCGGCCGGTCGGGCCCGTCCGGACGCCGCCGTCGGTGGCCCGCGGCCTGCCGCCGCCCGCCGGCGGTGCCGACGTCCGGGTCACCACCTGGACGGCGGTCGAGATCCGCTGGCGGACGGACTGAGCCGGCGCGCGAGCCACGCGGCGCGGCAGGCCGGCGGCCGGTGCTGGTCACTGCGCTACCATGGACGGCGTAGGGGAGTACCCCTCCACGAAGCGTCGTCAGTACGACCTGCCACCAGGTCCGGCGCGTCGGCCCGGGAGACCACCGGGCGGGGGAGACCTGCCGACCGTGTGGCGGAGGCCCCCTACCGTGAGTACTGCTGACCTGTCGACCGTCGCGCCGTCCGTCGAGGCCGAGGGCTGGGTGACGCCGACGTGGGAGCAGGTCGTGCGCGAGCACTCCGCCCGGGTCTACCGGCTGGCTTACCGGCTGTCGGGCAACCCGCAGGACGCCGAGGACCTCACCCAGGAGACCTTCATCCGGGTGTTCCGCTCGCTGGCGGACTTCTCACCGGGCACCTTCGAGGGCTGGCTGCACCGGATCACCACCAACCTGTTCCTGGACATGGTGCGGCGCCGGCAGCGGATCCGGTTCGACGCGCTGCCGGAGGACACCGAGCGGCTGCCCGGCACCGCGCCCAGCCCCGAGCAGGTCTACGCCGACACCCACCTGGACCCGCAGGTGCAGGCGGCGCTGGACGCGCTGTCGCCGGAGTTCCGGGTGGCAGTCGTGCTGTGTGACATCGAGGGACTGACCTACGAGGAGATCGCGGCGACCCTGGGCATCAAGCTGGGCACCGTGCGCAGCCGCATCCACCGCGGCCGCGTCCAGCTGCGCCGGGCGCTGGCCCACCTCGACCCCCGCGTGCGCGCCGACCTGGCGGAGTAGGCGGCCTCAGCCGAGGACGTGGGTCTCCAGCCGGTCGTCGGCCGAACGGCCCCGCGGGTCCAGCCGCTCGACCAGGCGCACGGGGAGCGCCGAGCACCGACGCGTCGGCGCCGCGTGGTTCCCGGCACACCCCGGATGACGCGGCCGCCGGCGCGTGTTGTGCAGGGGTCCAACCACCGGCCGGTGGTCCGACCCGGCCATCAGAGAGAACCACCATGGCACTGCGCACTCCCTGCTCCCGCCACGCCCGCTCCGTCTGGATCGCCAGCTGTGCCGACTGCACGGCCTGGCACCTCGCCGGCGCGCTGGCCGACCGCGACAACCCGGCGCCCGGAGCTGCCGGGTCCCCGCCCGAGCCCCGGGACCCCGCCCGCGGGTCGGGCCGGGCCGAGGCCGCCTGAGCGCCGCTCCCCTCGGCACACCGGCTCCCTGCCGTCCCGGACGTACCGGACGCAGCTGTTCCGCTCCGGGACGGCAGGGGTAGCGTCGAGGGCACGGGCCGGGTGTCGGGTGACCCGTTCCTCGCCCCGGCCCACGACAGAGGGGGGCCGACGTGTCGGCAGTGCGCCCGACCGGCGACTGGGACGGATCGGGCTTCGCCCACGAGGCCTTCGCCTTCGCCACCGACCAGGAGGTCCTGGACCGCGTCGTGCCCTTCGTGCTCGAGGGGCTCTCCCGCGGCGAGCCGGTGCTCGTCGTCGCGGGCGAACGGGTCCGCACCGTGCTCGCCGGGCACCTGGGACCGGACGTGGAGCGGCTGGCGACCTTCGCCCCGGCCGAGACCTGGTGGCGGGGCGGGCACGAGACGCTGCACGCCTACGACCGGGACCTGCGTGCCCTGCGGGCGTCGGTGCCCACCTGGCGGCTCGCTGCCGAGCCGGTGTGGCTGGCGTCGGAGGACGGGCGGGAGTGGAGCCGCTTCGAGGCGGTCGCCAACCGCTGCTACACCTCGATGCCCTACTACAGCCTGTGCCTGCACGACCGGCAGCGCCTGTCGCCCGACGTGCTGGACGCGGTCGCCCGCACCCACCCGCTGACCTGGGGGACGGGCGCTCCCGTCCCGGCCGCGGCCTACGAGGACCCGCGGCACTTCATCCGGTCGGCCCAGCCGGCGTGGCGCGAGCGGCCGGCCGGGGCACCCCCGGTCGCGGTGACCGCGCCGGGGCCGGCCCGCCGGCTCGCCGCGACGGCGGCGGCGGCCGGGTGGACGACCCGGGCCGACGACGTCGTCCTGGCCGTGCACGAGCTGGTGACCAACGCGCTGCGCGTGGCGGCGTTCGCCTCCGTGTCGGCCTGGGCCGAGGGGGACACCCTCGTCGTCGAGGTGGCCGACGCCGGGCCCGGGCTGCCGGACGAGACGCTGGGCTACGTCCCGCCCGACGAGGACCCCGCCGGTGCGCGCGGGATGTGGCTGGCCTGGGGCGTCGCCGACGACGTCGCCGTGGCCTCCGGGTCCGCGGGCACGGCCATCCGGCTGTTCTTCCGCCGCTGAGCGCCGCTGGTCCCGTGCGGAGCGCCTGCGGGAGGAGGGTGACCCCATGGACATCACCACCGTCAACGACCGCCACCTGTACCAGGCGCGGGTCGTGGTGCGCGACGCCGAGGACCCGGGAGGACCGGTCGAGCTGCCCGGCCGGGTCGTCCGGTTCGGGCCACCCGGCTGGCTCACCGTCGTGGACCAGCTGACCGACGACGCCGACGTCGAGCTCTACCCGATGACCCGGGTGCTGGCCGTGACGCACCTGCGCGAGTACGGCGGCGCCGCACTGCGCTCCAGCGCCGACCACTGACGCGGTCAGGGCACGGCGGCCGGGGCGGGTCCGCCCGGTCAGCCGCCGGCCAGCAGCGCGCGGACCGCGTCGACGGTGTCGGCCTCGGCCGGGGTCTTGTCGGGGCGGTAGCGCAGCACGCGGGCGAACCGCAGCGCGACGCCGCCGGGGTAGCGGGGGCTGCGCTGGGCGCCGTCCAGGGCGATCTCGACGACCAGCTCGGGCCGCAGGAGCACGCCCCAGTCCGGGCGCTCCCGGGCCAGCTCGGGGAAGGTCCGGGTCTGCCAGTCCAGCAGCTCGTCGGTCATGCCCTTGAAGGTCTTGCCCACCATGACCGGCTCGCCGCCGTCGGGGTCGCGGGCCCCCAGGTGGATGTTCGACAGCTTCCCGGAGCGGCGCCCGTACCCCCACTCGGCCCCCAGCACGACCAGGTCGAGGGTGTGCACGGGTTTGACCTTCTGCCACGCCCGGCCGCGCCGACCGGCGGCGTAGGGGGCGTCGAGGGCCTTGACGACCACGCCCTCGTGGCCGGCCGTGAGCGCCCCGTCGAGCACCTCGGCCGCCTGGCCCGGCGAGGGACGGCGGACGCCGGGCATCCGCAGCGGGGCGTGCGCCTCGGCGGCGAGCAGCCCGGCGAGCGCGTCGAGGCGCACGCGCAGCGGCTCGTCGAGCAGGTCCGCCCCGTCGAGGTGGAGCAGGTCGAAGAAGAACGGGCTGAGCAGCACGTCCTCGCCGCCGTCGCTGCCGAAGCGGCTCATCGTGTCCTGGAAGGCGCGCGGGCGGCCGTCGTCGTCCAGCGCGAGGGTCTCCCCGTCGAGGACGGCGGTGGTGCACGGCAGCGCCCGCACGCGCTCCACCAGCTCGGGCACGCCGTCGGTCACCTCGCGCAGCGTGCGGGTCCACACCCGGACCACGTCGCCGTCCCGGTGCACCTGGATGCGGGCGCCGTCGAGCTTGTACTCGACCGTGACGTCCTCGCCGAGGTCGGCCAGGGCGGCGTCGAGCGAGGAGCCGGGGCTGGCCAGCATGGGCCGCACGGGCCGGCCGACCCGCAGGCGCACGGCGGCCAGGGCGTCGACGCCGCCGGCCAGGGCGGTCGCGGCGGTCGCCGGGAGGCTCCCGGAGAGCATGAAGGCCCGGCGGGCCTCGGCGGCCGGGACGCCGGCGGCCGCGGCCACCGCGTCGAGCACCACGCCCTCGAGCGCGCCCTGGCGCAGCTCCCCGGTGAGCAGCCGGACGAGGAACCGCTGCTCGTCGGCGGTCGCCGCGGTGAACAGGCCACCCAGGACGGCGTCGCGACGGGCCGCGGAGCCGGGACCGGTCGTTTCGGCGAGGTCGGTCAACGCCCGGTCGACACCGGTGACGGTCAGCGTCGGGACCGGCGCGGGGTCGTGCGCCCGCTGCGACAGGGTCCGCCAGCCCACGCCGAGCCGCCCCTGCAGCGTCTCCCCGGAGAGCCAGGCGGTGACCGGCTGCACCTCGTCCGCACCGGCCCGCCGGAGCAGGTCGGCGATCGCCGCGGCCTTCGCCGTGCGGGAGCGAGTGGCGGCGACCGCGGTGGACGCGGCGAGGACGTCGCTGAGCAGCACGGCGCGATCGTCGCAGCAGCGACCGACGTCCGCCGACGTCAGGCCGCCGTCCGCCGCCGTCAGGCCGGGCGGCTCAGCAGCTCGCGCAGCGTCTTTTCGATGAACTGGTTGTCGGGGGCGTGCACGCCGAGACCGGCGAAGTGCCCGTAGACCGTGTCGATCACCCGGACCTCGCCGTTCGGGATGAACTGCGCGGCCCACTGCTCGTCCTCGGGCGGGAAGTACAGGTCGGTCCGGGCCGGCATCGACACCAGCGGGCAGCGGATGGACCGCAGCGCAGCCTCGGTGTCCCCGTCGAAACCGGGCGTCCGGCCGACGTCCCCGTGCTCCCAGGTCCACAGCATGGCCAGCAGGTTGTTGGGGTCGCGGTGGTCGAGCCAGAAGCCCTCCCAGAAGCCCACGAGGAAGTCCTCGAGCGAGGAGTAGCCCATCTCCCGGTACTCGCGCTGCCAGTAGAACGCCTGGGACAGCCCCCACCCGGCGTAGATCCGGGCGAAGGCACGCAGCCCGGCGGTGGGCGGGGCGTCGGCGGAGTAGTGCCCGCCGCGGAACGCCGGGTCGAGGGTCAGCGTCGCCCGGAGGCTCTTGAGGAACACCTGGTTGTGCTCGCTGGTCCGCGGTGACCCGACGATCGGCGCGGCGCGCTTGACCATCTCGGGGTGGCTGACCGCCCACTGGTAGGTCTGGCCCGCCCCCATGGAGGACCCCAGGACCAGCTCCAGCGACTCGATGCCCCACTTCTCCGTGAGCAGCCGGTACTGGGCCTCGACCTGGTCGTGGAAGGTGACCGGCGGGAAGTGCGGCCCGTCGAACGGGGGCGGTGTGTTGCTCGGGGACGACGACAGCCCGTTGTTGAGCTGGTTCGGGACGACGACGAAGTACCGGTCCGGGTCGCACGCCAGACCCGGCTCGATGGTCCACTCGTTGGCGTCGTGCCAGGCGCTGAACCAGGTCGGGTGGAGGATCACGTTCGACCGGTCGTCGGCCAGCCTGCCGTAGGTCTTGTACGCCAGCTTCGCCCCGCGCAGGGTCCCGCCGGACTGGAGGGGGAGGTCCCCCAGGTCGAACAGCTCGTGGTCGGTCGGTGCCGGCATGGCGCGCCTCCGTCGGCTCGGGAGCCTCCGGGGCAGCCTCCAACCGGCCGGCGGTGATGGCAATGCCTCCGAGCGTGGCGCGGGACGCCGTCGGGGCGGGGGCGGCGGGCGGCCCGGATCGGCCGCCCGCCACCTCACCGGCGGGTCAGGCGCCGCCCTCCTGACCGATGCGCTGGTCGGCGAGGTCGCCGGCCTTGTCGGTCTGCGCGTCGAACTTGCCGCCGCTCTTCTCGTCGGCGAACTGCTCGGCCTTGTCCAGCGCCTGGTCGCTGCGCTGCTCGCCCTGCTCGCTGTTGAGGGCGTCCTTCGCCTTGTCGCCGAGACCTCCGACGTCCATGTCGTTCCCCTCTCTGTCGGTGTCGAGGTCGTGCCCCTACCCGGCCCCGGCCGCACCGACGCCCCGGCGAGGTCCTGCCGTGGCCGGGCTCAGAGCAGCGGTCGGGCGGCGCAGCGGGCGTAGGCGTCGGACCAGGGGCGCAGGCGCTCCACCCACGCGCTCGCGGCGAGCACGTCGGCGTCGCCGTAGCGGCGGCGACCAGCTGCATGCCGACCGGCAGCCCGTCGACGTCCCCGGCCGGGACGGAGGCGGCCGGGTGCCCGGTGAAGTCGACCGGGTAGGTCAGGCACCAGCCGATGAGCGGGTCGACCTCGACGCCCTCGATGCTGCTCGGACCGACGGTGTTGCCGTCCGTGGCGTTGTCCACCGGCAGCGCGCCGAGGGTGGGCGTGACCAGGAGGTCGGAGGTCCGCAGCACCTCCTGCACCCGGTCGTGGACGGCGGTGCGCACCCGCTGGTCGCGGAGCACGTCGAGCGCACTGAGCCGGTACCCCTCGTCGATCCAGCGCAGGTACTCCGGCGTGAGTCGTCGCGGTGCTCCCCGAGCACGTCGACCCCCAGGGCCGCCAGCCCCTCGAGGCCCTCGATGTTCAGCGGCGCGATCAGCCGGCACCACAGGTCGCTGAGCTCACGCTGGTCGGCGTCGAACCGCAGGTCGACCTCCTCGACGACGGCGCCGGCCTCCTCGAACACGCGCACCGCATCGGCGACGACCGCGGCGACCCGGCGGTCGACGGGGAAGCCGCCGAAGTCGGGGCTGTAGGCGATCCTCAGGCCGCGGATCGAGCGGCGGGGAGCGCCGGCGAAGGTGGTGGGGTCGTCGAGCGCGAAGGGGTCGCGGTCGTCGTAGCCGGCCAGCACGTCGAGGGCCAGGGCGGCGTCGTCGACCGTGCGGGTCAGCGCGCCCTCGAAGAGGAACGGGTTGAGCGAGCCGAAGGCGTTGGGCCGGGAGATCTGCGGCACGCGGCCGTAGGAGGCCTTGAACCCGTAGAGCCCGCACCAGGACGCCGGGATGCGGATGGAGCCCCCGCCGTCGGTGGCCTCGGCCAGGGGGAGCAGCCCGTCGGCGACCGCGGCCGCGCTGCCGCCGGAGGAGCCGCCGGTGTTCTTCGTGGTGTCGAACGGGTTGCGCGGGGGGCCGAACAGCGGGTTGTCGCAGGTCCCGCGGAAGCCCATCACCGGGCTGTTGGTCTTGCCGTCGAGGATCGCCCCGGCGGCCTCCATCCGCTCGGCGTACGTGCACCGGGCGGGCACGCTGAAGTCCCGCAGTGCGCGGACGCCGCCGAAGGTCGCCGGCCAGCCGGGCTCGAAGTCGAACAGGTCCTTGAGCGCGGTGTGGACGCCGTGCAGCGGGCCGAGGGCCTCGCCGGAGGTCAGGGCCCGCTCGGCCTCCCGCGCCCGGTCGCGCGCCTCGTCGAACGCGGTGAACACCAGCGCGTTCAGGGTCGGGTTGCGCGCCTCGATGCGGTCGACCACCGCGTCGAGCAGCTCCACGGGGGAGAGGTCGCGGCGCCTGATCCGGGCGGCGAGCTCGGTGGCGGGGGCGTAGGCGAGGTCGTCGGACACGGTCGTCCTCCGCACTGCGTCGTGGGGGTCCCGCGGTGTGCGGAGTCTGCCCACGTGCGCCCACCGGGACGAGGGCGAGCGTTCAGCCCGTCGCCGGGAGCCGGCCGTGCGCGGCCAGCGTCTGCAGCGCCCGGAGCGTCACGCCGCCCCGCCACTCGACCCGCTGGCCCTCCGACCAGGCCAGCCAGGAGAACTCCCACCCGCCGTCCGCGCGCTGCCCCGCCTCCAGCCGGTCCAGGTCGGCCTCGATCTGCCCGGGGGTGAACAGGGCGCGGCTGCGCAGGCCCGGGCGGGGGGAGAGCTCCACCGGGGTGAGGTGCTCGCCCTCCGTCCCCCCGGGGACCGGGATGGTCCCGTCCGGCCCGATCGCCGGGCGGAGCCCCTCGACCGCCGCGCGGGCGCGGTCGTCGTCGGGGACGGCGTCGAGGAAGTCGAGTGCGAACTCCACCCAGTAGGCGCCCAGCTCCGCGGGGGCCTCGACCCGCGACCAGCACCAGCCGGTGGCGTCGGCCAGCCAGGCGCCGTCCCCGCCCGCCCGGGTGAGCAGCGCGACGACGGCCAGGGTGAGGAACGAGGGACCGCCGTCCGGCGCCATCCACGGTGCGTGCGGCGCGCCGGCCGCGCTCGGCAGGACGAAGGGCAGCGCCGCGTCGGGGCGCGCGGTGCGCGCCGCCCACTCCGCGGCGCCGGCGACCATGGGGTCGTCGAGCGCCCCGACCTCGGCGAGCACCTCCAGCGCGTGCAGCACCGCAGCCGGCTGGCTGGCGGGGTCCCGGACGTCGGGTTCCAGGGCGTGGCCGAAACCGCCGTCGGGGTTGCGGTAGGCCCGCAGGGCGGTGAGGACCGGCTCGACGGGGCCCCCGTGCAGCAGCACGGCGAGGCGGTGCCGGTCGAGCAGGCGGGCGGTGTCGAGCACGAACCGTTCGGCGGCGGCGACGTCGACGGGCATGCTGCGCACGCTAGGGAGCGGCCGGACCGCCGTCTTCCAGGAATCGGACAGGGGTCGTCCCGGTCAGCCGGCGGACCTCGTCGGTCATGTGCGACTGGCTGGCGTAGCCGGCGGCCAGCGCCCGGCCGGCCAGGTCGGGGTGGGGGAGGGCGCGGAGCCGGGCGAGACGCCCCACCCGGGCCAGCTGCTTGGGGCCGTAGCCGACCGCGGCGAGGGTCCGCCGGTGCAGCCGGCGCTCGGTGACCCCCAGCTCGGCGGCCACCGTCGCGACCCGCGCGCGCGGCGCGGCGAGCAGGCGGGCGGCGGCCGCGACCAGGGCGTCGGGAGCCGCCCGCCGGGAGAGCACGGCCTCCAGCAGCAGCGCGCGACGACGGGCCGGGCCCGCGCCGGCCAGTGCCGCCCCCAGCTGTCGGGCGGCCTCGCCCCACAGGTCGGCGAGCTCGACCTCCCGGTCCCGCAGTTGCGCCGCGTGCACGCCCAGCGCCGGGCCGGCCGCCCCCGGGCGGAGGCGGACGCCGGTCAGCAGCGTGCCCGCGGGCAGGGCCACCAGGCGGGGACCGGTGTCGGCTCCGGCCACGACGGGGTCGCGCCCGCCTCCGGAGATGACGTCGAGGCAGCCGTCGGGGACGACGAGCTGGACGTGGTCGGCCGCCGTCCGCTGCTCCCAGACGCACGCCACGACGGCCGCGGCCGCACCGGACGGGAACAGCTCCCGGTACTCCGACGTCACCCCGCGACCCTACGACCGCACCCCGGCAGACGTCCTAGACATCTGTTGCGAGACGGCCCGGTCCATCGGAGACTGCCCGTGGGCGGGGCCCCGGGGCGTACCTCGGGTGCGCCCCGCCCGCCAACGTGACCCCGCACGGGGGGTCAGCCGCCGTACGGCCGGGTGGTGATCTCGAGGACGTGGCCGTCGGGCTCGTGCCAGCGGACGCCCCGGCCGCCGGGACGTCGAGCGAGACGTCGTCGTCGAGCCGGACGACGGCGGAGGGCCCGGCGCTCGTCGGCGGCGCGAGGCCCGGGACGTCGGCGAGGGAGGCCGCCGACCGCTGCCTGTCGCGTGCGGCGACGACGGTGTGGTCCAGGCGGACCGGGGCAGGGCGGTTGGGCCCTGTCCGGCGGCGGGGCGTGCGGGCGAGCATCGCACCGGACGCCCGAGCCGACGACCCCCCGGGGGGACACAGACGATGCTCGACCAGCCCACCTCCGACGGCGGCCGCTTCCTCGAGGGACCCTTCGCCCCGGTCACCGAGGAGGTCACGGCCTTCGACCTGCCGGTGACCGGCCGCCTGCCCGCCGAGCTCTCCGGACGCTACCTGCGCAACGGGCCCAACCCGCTGGGCCTCGACGAACCGGTCCAGCACTGGTTCCTCGGCCCCGGCATGGTGCACGGCGTGCGGCTGCGGGACGGCCGGGCCGAGTGGTACCGCAACCGGTGGGTCCGCTCGCGGGAGATGGCCCGGGCGCTGGGGGAGGAGTGGGCCGGCGGCCCCGTCCACGCCGACTCGGACTTCGCCGCCAACACGCACGTCATCGCCCACGCCGGGCGCACCCTCGCCACCGTCGAGGCCGGCCCGCTGCCCTACGAGCTCTCCGACGAGCTGGAGACCGTGGGCCCCTGCGACTTCGACGGCACCCTGCCCGGCGGCTACGCCGCGCACACCAAGCTCGACCGGCGCACCGGCGACCTGCACGCGGTCGCCTACTACTGGGGGTGGGACCACCTCCAGCACGTCGTCGTCGGCCCCGACGGGAGGGTCAGCAGCACCACCGACGTCCCCGTCGCCGACGGGCCGATGGTGCACGACTTCGCCCTCACCGAGCGGTACGTGGTCCTGCTCGACCTGCCGGTCACCTTCGACCTGTCCGCGGCGATGGCCGGCGTCCGGCTGCCCTACGCCTGGAACGCCTCCCACCCGGCCCGGATCGGCCTCCTGCCCCGGGACGGCGCGGTGCGCGAGGTCCGGTGGGTCGACATCGACCCGTGCTGGGTCTTCCACACGCTCAACGCCTTCGACGACGCGGACGGTCGCGTCGTCGTCGACGTGTGCCGGTACGAGGGTGCCTACGACCTGTCTGCGCTGTCCGGTCAGGGACCGCTGACCCTGGACCGCTGGACCGTCGACCCCGCGGCCGGCCGGGTGTCCGCGGTGCGGCTCGACGACCGCGAGCAGGAGTTCCCGCGGGTCGACGAGCGGGTCGTCTCCCGGCCGCACCGCTACGGCTACAGCGTCGCCGTGGGTGAGCTGAGCCCGGCCACCGTGCACCCGGCGGGCCTGTTCGATGACGGCGCCTTCGCCAACGCGCTGCTCAAGCACGACATGGCCGCCGGGACCGTCGAGGCCCACCCGTTCGGCCGGGACGCCACGGTCGGCGAGGCCGTGTTCGCGCCGTCGTCCCCGGACGCGGCAGAGGACGACGGCTACGTCCTCGCCTTCGTCCACGACCCCGACCGCGGCGCCACCGACCTCGTCGTCCTCGCCGCGCAGGACTTCACCGGCGACCCGGTGGCGCGGGTGCACCTCCCGGCGCGGGTCCCGCTCGGCTTCCACGGCAGCTGGGTCGCCGACGCCTGAGGTCCCGGCCTCCCGGCCTCCGTCGCACCCCTCGGGGAGACTGCCGGGGTGAACCGGGTCGTCCTCGTCCGCCGCGGCGAGGGCGTCGTGGAGGCGCGGGAGTGCACCGACGAGGGAACGCCGGTCGCGGTCACCGCGGTGCCCGGCGGACAGCTCGCCGGGTTCGTCCGCGAGCGCGAGTCCTCGCCGGTCCGCTGGGTGTGGGACGACACCACGCGCTGGTACCCCGCGCTGCTGGCCGCCGGCGTCCGGGTCGAGCGCTGCACCGACCTGCGGCTGGGCCACGCGCTCCTCCGGAGGTCGCCGCTCGCCGACTCCTCGCTGCTCCGCGGGGAGGAGTCGCCGGGGTGGGACGCGCTGGAACCCGTGACGGAGGCCGACCCGGCGCTGTTCCCGCTCGACGACCCGGCCGACCGCCTCGACCCGGTCGCCGAGCACGACCGCCAGCAGGCGGTGCTCGCCGCGTCGGCGCAGCGGGCGCGCCTGGGCCTGCTGGTCGCGGCGGAGTCCTCGGGCGCGCTCGCGGCCGCCGAGATGACCTGGGCCGGGCTGCCGTGGCGGGCCGACGTGCACGAGCGGCTGCTCGCCGGCCTGCTGGGTCCGCGGCCGGCGGCCGGGGGCCGCCCGTCGGGGCTGGAGGCGCTGGCCCGGGAGGTGCGCCGGGCGCTGGGCGTGCCCGACCTCAACCCCGACTCGCCCGGCGCGCTGCTGCGGGCCCTGCAGGACGCCGGGCTGCCGGTGCGGGACACGCGGTCCTGGACCCTCGAGCAGCTCGACCACCCCGTCGTCCCGCCGCTGCTGGAGTACAGGAGGCTGTCCCGGCTCCTGACGGCCAACGGCTGGAACTGGCTGGACACCTGGGTGCGCGACGGCCGGTTCCGCTCGGTGTTCGTGCCGGGGGGCGTGGTGACCGGGCGGTGGGCGTCCAACGGCGGGGGTGCGCTGTCGGTGCCCGTCCAGGTCCGCCCCGCGGCGGTCGCCGACGACGGCTGGCGGTTCGTCGTCGCCGACGTCGCCCAACTGGAGCCGCGGGTGCTCGCCGGGATGAGCGGGGACGCCGCGATGGCCGAGGCGGCCCGGTCGTCGGACCTCTACCAGGGCATGGTGGCCGCCGGCGCGGTGGCGACCCGCGCCGAGGCCAAGGTCGGGATGCTCGGGGCGATGTACGGCGGCACCCGCGGGGAGAGCGGCCGCATGATGCCGCGGCTGGCCCGCCGGTACCCCCGCGCGATCGGCCTGGTGGAGGAGGCCGCCCGCGCGGGGGAGCGCGGCGAGGTGGTGCACACCCTGCTCGGCCGGGGCTCCCCGGCGCCGGACGGCGCGTGGGCGCAGCGGTCGGTCGACCTCGGCGAGCCGTTCGACGAGGGGGCTCCGCGGGAGGAGCGGGACCGGGCCCGCCGCGCCTGGGGCCGGTTCACCCGCAACTTCGTCGTCCAGGGCACCGGTGCCGAGTGGGCGCTGTGCTGGCTGGCCGACCTGCGCAACCGGCTGTGGCGGCTGGGCGGCACCGGGACGGTCGACCAGCGACCCCACCTGGTCTTCTTCCTGCACGACGAGGTCGTCGTGCACACGCCTGAGCACCTGGCCGACGACGTGGTGGCCGCGGTGCGGCTGGCCGCCGCCGAGGCGGGCCGGCTGCTGTTCGGCGCGTTCCCCGTCGACTTCCCGCTCGACGTCGCCGTGGTGCGGTCCTGGGCCGACGCCGGCTGAGCGCACGGGACGCCGGTGCGCGGCTGGGGACCTCGCCCGCGCCGCGGAGGGTCGTCCCGGCCGACACGCGGCAGGGGTGCGCCGGACGCCCCCTGTAGCGGCACACGCGCGCAACCCCCGCGTGCGGCGCGGCGGCCGGGGTCCGGTCCGGCTGGACCTCGACACCCGCGTCCGTGCCGGGCTACGGTCCCGCCCCACCACGGGCGCCCCGCGTGCCGCGTGCCCCGCCGGCCCCGCCCGTGGCGCTCACGACCGGGCACCCTCTGCTGCGGGTGCCAGTCTGGACCGTGGACCGTGTCCGACACCTCCTCCGCAGGCACCCGCGACCGCAGCCGACGACCGCTGCACAGGGCCGGCTCGGCCGCCGCGGTCGCGACGATGACGGCGCTGACCGCGGCGTGCGCGGCGGCCGGCGGTCCCGTCGGTGCCCCGGCGGCGTCCACGACACTGCCCCCCGCGCCCCCGGCCGCGGTACCACCGCTGCTGACCCAGGACCAGGTGGACACCGCGGTGGCCGCGCTGGACGGGCTGGTGACCGACGCGATGGACCGGACCGGGGTGCCGGGTGTGGCCGTCGCCGTGGTCCACCGCGACCGTGTCGTGTACTCGGAGGGGTTCGGGGTCCGCGAGGTCGGCCGGCCGGAGACGGTCGACCCGGACACCGTCTTCCAGCTCGCCTCGGTGTCCAAGCCGCTGGCGTCCACCGTGATCGCCGGCGTCGTGGGGCAGGGGACGATCGGCTGGGACGACCCGGTCCGGGCGTCGGACCCCTCCTTCGCGCTCAGCGACCCCTACGTCAGCGAGCACGCGACCTTCGCCGACCTGCTGTCGCACCGCAGCGGCCTGCACACCGGGGCGGGTGACCTGCTCGAGGACCTCGGGTGGGACCGGCGGTACATCCTCGACCACCTGGACCAGCAGCCGCTGGACCCGTTCCGGTCCAGCTACAACTACAGCAACTTCGGGTACACGGCGGCCGGGGAGGCCGCGGCCGTCGCCGCGGGGACCCCGTGGGAGGACCTGGCCCGGCAGGTCCTCTTCGACCCGCTGGGGATGACCTCGACCAGCTACCGCCACGAGGACTACGAGGCCGCGCCGAACCGGGCCGCCATCCACGTGCCGACCGGAGACGGGACCTGGGCGGCCCGGTACACCCGGGACGCCGACGCGGAGGCGCCCGCCGGCGGGGCGAGCTCGTCGGTCCGTGACCTGGCCGAGTGGATCCGCCTGCAGCTGGGCAACGGCGTCCACGCCGGCACCGGGGTCATCGACCCGGCCGCACTCGACGTCACCCGCGTCCCGCACTCGGTCTCCGGCCCGCCGGCGACCCCGGAGGCCCGCACCGGCTTCTACGGCCTCGGGTGGAACGTCTCCTACGACGACCAGGGCCGGCTGCAGATCGGCCACTCGGGCGCGTTCGCGCTGGGCGCCGCCACGACCGTCCTGATGCTCCCCGGCGAGCAGCTGGGCATCGTGGTGCTGACCAACGGGCGCCCGCAGGGCATCCCGGAGGCGATCGCCGCCGGGTTCTTCGACGTCGCCAACCACGGCGAACCCACGGTCGACTGGCTGACCTTCACCGCCGCGGTCTTCGAGCAGATCGAGCAGGCCGACGCTCCGGAGACCGACTGGACGCAGCCGGCCGCCGACCCGGTGACGGCCCGGCCGCTGGAGGCCTACACCGGGACCTACGCCAACTCCTACTACGGCCCGCTCACCGTGGCCGCCGACGGTGGCGCCCTGACGATGTCGATGGGGCCGCCGGACCGGCCGACGACCTTCGCCCTGACGCACCACTCCGGGGACACCTTCACCTTCGAGACCATCGGCGAGAACGCCAACGGGACGGCCGGCGCCGTCTTCACGGTGGACGGCGGCTCGGCCGCGACCGTCCGGCTCGACTTCTACGACCGCACCGGGCTGGGCACCTTCACCCGCACCTGACAGGGCGTCGGTCCGCCGCGCAGGACGGGAGTCCATGAGTGGGCGGCACGGGACGGGGATAGGTTGAGCCGCATGTCGATCGAGTCGTCGGGAGGAGTCCCGGCGGGGACGATCCGGGAGCTGGGCCTGCCCGGCCGGGCGGTCACCGCGCTGCTGCGTGCGGGGGTCACCAGGACCGAGGACCTGGCGCGGCTGTCCCGGCGCGACCTCGCGGCGATCGGCGGTCTCGGCCCGGGCATGATCGCCGCGATCCGGAACGTCGTCCCCGAACCGGTCGCCCGCGTGCCCCGTGCCGCGGCCCCGTCGGAGGCCGAGGTGCACACCGAGGCCGTGGCCGCGGGCATCGAGCCGGACGAGGAGGAGGGGCCGCCGTCGCCGGCGATCCCGTCGTTCGAGTCGCTGCGGGGTCCGCGGCGGCGGACGACGGTCGACCTGATCGTCCCGGCGACGCCGCCCCCGGCCGAGTCGGCGCCCGCTCCGGACCGGGCGAAGCGGACCGCTGCCGCGGAGAGGCCGCGGCCGGCCGAGTACGCCGACCTGCTGCGCCTCTGCGCGCGTGGGGTCCGCGCCGCGGCCGGCGTGCCGGTGCGGCTGGCGTGGTGGTCGCTGCGGGCGCCGGTGGCGGGGCTGCGGCGGCTGCTCACCGACCAGGCGCGGTAGGTGCCGACCGGGGCCCGCGACCGCCCCGGGGCGCTGGCCCTCGCCGCCGGGCTGGTGCTGCTGCTGGGGACCTGGAACAACCTCGTCGTGACCCGGCTGCCCGGGGCCCCGGCGTCCTACGTCCCGGCCAACCTGACCGCCGCGGGCGTGCTGCTGGCGGTTGCGCGTGCCGCCGGGCTGTCCTGGGCCGACCTGGGCCTGGCGCGGTCACGGCTGGGTGCCGGGCTCCGCTGGGGCGGGGTCCCCGCGGCGCTGGTGGCCTCGGGGTACGCCGTCGCCGTCGTCGTCCCCGCCCTGCGGCCGCTGGTGCGCGACGCCCGGGTGGCCGGGGCCGACGGCGGCGAGATCGCCTACCAGGTCCTCGTCCGGATCCCGCTGGGCACCGTCGTGTGGGAGGAGGTCGCCTTCCGCGGCGTGCTCCTGGCCGTCCTCGGGCGGGTGCTCCCCGTCCGCGGCGCGGTCGCGGTGTCCGCGGCGGTCTTCGGGGTCTGGCACGTCCGGCCGACGCTCAGCGGCCTGGCGGCCAACGACCTGGTCGAGGGTCCCGTCGCCCGTGCCCTGGCCGTCGCGCTGCTGTGCTCCGGGACGGCCGCCGCCGGGGTGCTGTTCGCCTGGCTGCGGCTCCGCAGCGGGAGCCTGCTGGCCCCCGTCGTGCTGCACCTGTCGACGAACACCCTCGGGACCCTCGCCGCCGCCGCGGCGCACCGCCTCTGAGCAGCAGTGACCCGGAGTCCTCAGGAGCCCGCGCCCGACCGCCGTCCGGCCGCCACCACCTCGGTCAGCGACGCGTCGTCCCGCGCGACCCACGCCCGGCCGTCGTCGGTCAGCACGAGCGGACGCTGGATGAGCCGCGGGTGCTCGGCCAGCACGCGGATCCACGCCTCGGCGTCCCGCGGCAGGTCCCGCAGCCCGAGCTCCCGGGCGAGGGGCTCGGACATGCGGGTGATGTCCCACGGCTCCAGCTGCAGGGCGCGGAGCGCGGCGCGCAGCTCGGCCTCCGTCGGCGGGTCGTCCAGGTAGCGGCGCAGCGTGTACTCGACGCCGGCCTCCTCCAGCTGGGCCCGCGCGGTGCGGCACTTGGAGCAGGACGGGGTGAACCAGACCTCCACGGGGCCCACCCTAGGCCGCCCTCGCGGGTGTCCGGGGCGTCCCGACCGGGTAGACGGTCGCCGGTACGGAGCCCAGCCGCAGGCACCGCCGTCCGAGCACCCGGGGGCTCCGCTCCCGGCGAGGAGCGCACCGTGACCGCGTCCGATCCCCAGCCGGGTCAGCCCGGGCCGACCGGCGACGGCCCGAAGTCGTCCGACCTCCGCCGCTGGCTGAAGTGGGTCGTGCTGGCCCTCGTGGCGCTGGTCGTCGTGCTGACGCTGACCGTGTCGCTGAGCCGGTGCGGCTCCGACGACGGCCCCAGCGGCGGCCCCGAGAACGCGATGGGGACGTCGGTGGCCGACACCCGGCCCGCGCTCTCGTCCTGACCGCCCGCGGGCGACCGGGCCCTACCGCGCCGCGCGCCGTCGGGGCGCGTGCGGATCGTCGGCGCCTACACCACCTGGCCGTCGACCGGGGGAGGCGCGACGCACATCACCCGACGAATCGACGGGCTGCGATTGTCACAAACCCATAACGCCCGTTACGGTGGTCAGGTCCGGCCGGTCCTCACGTCCCCTGCCGGGGAAGCCGAGCGGACGCCGCCGAGTCGCCCTCCGGGGCGAGCCGGGGACCCACCGCAGTACTGGGGTGAACCCCGCTCCCGGGCCGTCGTCCGGGTAGCGGGCAGGGCCGCTTCCCGCCCGAACCCGTCAGCTAACTCGGTAGGCGGCCATCGGAAGAACGGAGAGCCGCCGGATGGCGTGCCCCAGCCCTGCCGGATGCCCACCCTCACCCCGGCACCGCCGGCTCCGGGCGCACCCCCGCACGTGATCGCACGCGGCCGTCCCTGACCCGCCTCCCGCGGACCCACCCGAGCACCCTCGCTCGACCGGCGTTGCCGCCGTCTCCGTGGTGTCCCGCACCGGCCGGCTCCCCAGGACCGCCGACGTCCTCCCCCCGACCTCCCCGCAGGCCGCGCCCTCCCGTGCGCACCTGCGCCCGCACCCCCGGAGCACCCCACCCCATGGACCCCCGCACCACCACCTCTCGCCGCGCCGATCGCCGCGGCCGGATCGCCCCCTCGCGCCGTCGCCCGGCCCTCCTCCTGGCCGCCGCCGCGGCCGGCGCGGTCGTGGCCAACGTCGTCATCGGCGCGGAGCCCGCCGCCCAGGCCGACGCCGGGGCGTCGGAGTCGGTCAGCGTCGCCGCCCAGCTCGGGCTTACCGGCCAGTCCGTCCCCGTCGAGGTCGACGCGGCCCGGGACCTGCAGCCGCTCGCCGACCTCGCCGCCAGCCGCAGCACCCGCGAGGCGGCGCAGGCCGCCGCCCAGCAGGCGCAGGCCGCCGCCGACCAGGCCGTGCTCGACCGGCAGAAGGCCGAGGCGGAGGCCGCCGCCCGGGCCGCGGCCGAGGCCGAGGCCGCCGCGCAGGCCGCCGCGCGGCAGCAGGCGGAGGCCGCGGCCGCGCAGGCCGCCGCACCGGAGCCGGCCGCTCCGGCCCGCGCCGCCGCGGCCGCAGCGGGTGCGGTCGCGCGCATCACCGACACCGCCGGGAGCATCAAGCCGGCCGCGCAGGCGGCCGCCAACGCGGTCGTCTCCAACGTGCCGGGCGCCGCCGGCATCACGCTGGGCGGGACCCGCGCCAGTGCGGCCGACCCCGGTGGTCACCCGTCCGGCCTGGCGGTCGACTACATGGTCATGTCCGACGACGCCCTCGGCGACGCCATCGCCCAGTACCACATCGACCACTGGGACGAGCTCGGCGTCGAGTACGTCATCTGGCAGCAGCGGATGCTCTCCTCGCCCAACGGCTCCTGGAAGCCGATGGCCGACCGCGGGGGCGTGACGGCCAACCACTTCGACCACGTCCACGTGAACTACCGGGGCTGACGCCCCGCCGGTCGCGCCTGGCGCGGCCGGAGGCCAGGGTCCGGCCCCCGTCCGCGGGGCGACCGGGCTGGGGTGGCGGCGCTCGTCGGCCGGGTGTGGCATGGGGCTCGGGCACCGTCCCCGCACGACCCCACGAGAGGCCTCCCCGGATGAAGCTCCTGCTGCCCGACTCCGTCCCGCTGGCCCCGGACCTGCCCGAGGGCGTGCACGCGGTCCTCTACGACGCCGCGGCCCCCGTGCCCGACGAGCACCTGGACGCCGAGGCGATGGTCGTGTGGGGCAGCTCCACCGCCGACCTCGCCGCCGTCGCCGGCCGGATGCCGCGGCTGCGCTGGGTGCAGACGCTGGCGGCCGGGCCGGACGCCGTCCTCGCCGCCGGCTTCCCCGAGGACGTCGTCGTCACCGCCGGCGCGGGCCTGCACAGCGCGACGGTCACCGAGCACGCCCTGGCGCTGACCCTCGCCCTGGTGCGCCGCCTGCCCGCCGCCGCCCGGGCGCAGGCCGAGCACCGCTGGGCCCGCGAGCTCGGCGGGCTCCAGCCGCTGCACCCCGAGGGCGCGGTGACCACCCTGATCGACGCCCGCGTGCTCATCTGGGGGTTCGGCGCCATCGGGCAGACCCTCGCGCCCGTGCTCGCCTCGCTGGGCGCCCGGGTGCGCGGGGTGGCCCGCAGCGCGGGGGAGCGCGCCGGGTTCGCCGTCGTCGCCGAGGAGGACCTGGAGTCCGAGCTCGAGCGGACCGACGTCCTGGTCATGATCCTGCCGTCGACCGCCGGCACCACCCGGGCCCTGGACGCCGGCCGGCTGGCCGCGCTGCCGGCGCACGCCCACGTGGTCAACGTGGGCCGCGGC
Organism: Geodermatophilus sp. SYSU D01105; assembly: GCF_054050095.1. NCBI lineage: Bacteria > Bacillati > Actinomycetota > Actinomycetes > Geodermatophilales > Geodermatophilaceae > Geodermatophilus > Geodermatophilus sp. SYSU D01105. Next base: position 86,161 of record NZ_JBJGYR010000010.1, on the reverse strand, counting down.
TCGACAGTCGACGAGCCCGCCCTCGTCGCGGCGCTGAGGGAGGGTCGCATCGCCGGTGCCGCCCTCGACGTGACCGAGACCGAGCCGCTGCCCCCCGACTCCCCGCTCTGGGACGCCCCCAACCTCCTGCTCACGCCGCACGCGGCCGGCGGCCGGCCGGTCGGCGCCGACGACCTGGTCAGCGCCAACCTCGCGGCGCTGCTGGACGGCGGCGAGCTGCGCAACGTGGTGGAGCGGTGACCGACGTGCTGGCCGCGCTCGGCCGGGCGCGGCTGGTCCCCGTCGTCGTGCTCGACGACGCGCGGGACGCCGAGCCCCTCGCCGGCGCCCTCGTCGAGGGCGGGCTGCCGGTCGCCGAGGTCACCTTCCGCACCCCGGCCGCGGGCGACGCGCTGCGCGCCATGGCCGCGCGGGGGGACGTGCTCCTCGGGGCGGGGACCGTCCTGACCCCCGCGCAGGTCGACGAGGCCGTCGCCGCGGGTGCGGCCTACGTGGTCTCACCCGGTCTGAGCCGCGCCGTCGTCGAGCGCTGCGCCGAGCACGGCGTCCTCGCGCTGCCCGGTGCCGTCACCGCGACCGAGGTCCAGGCCGCCCTGGAGCTGGGCCTCACCACCGTCAAGTTCTTCCCCGCCGGCACGTCCGGTGGTGCCCGGGCGATCGCCGCCCTCGCGGCACCGTTCGGCGACGTGCGCTTCATCCCCACCGGTGGCGTGGGTCCGGCGAACGTGGGGGAGTACCTCGGCGTCGATGCGGTCGTCGCGGTCGGCGGCTCCTGGATGGTGCCCCGCGACCGCATCGCGGCCGGCGACTTCGCGGCCGTCCGCCGGCTCACCGCCGAGGCCGTCGCGCTCGTGCTGGGCCCGGCGGCGCCGGCGACCGGGGGCTGAGACGCCGCCTCAGTGGCTGTGGCGCGGGACGCCCACGGTCGGCGCGACGCGCTGGTACCCCACCGCGGGCCGGAGGACCATGCCCTCGGACAGCTGGCCGACCATCGAGCGTTGGATCTCCTGCCACGGTGTCTGGGAGGGCGGCACCGGGTACCCGCCGTCCGCCTCCAGCCGGCGGCGCCGTTCGGCCAGCTCCTCCTCGGGGACCAGGACGTCCGCCCGGCCGGCGGGGAGGTCGATCCGGACGACGTCCCCGGTCTGCAGCAGCGCCAGCCCGCCGCCGGCCGCGGCCTCGGGGGAGGCGTTGAGGATCGACGGGGAGCCCGACGTCCCGGACTGGCGGCCGTCGCCGATGCAGGGCAGCGCGTGCACGCCCTCCTTGATCAGCGCCGTCGGCGGCTGCATGTTCACGACCTCCGCCGACCCCGGGTAGCCCAGCGGGCCGACCCCGCGGATGACCAGCAGGCAGGTCTCGTCGATCGCCAGCGCCGGGTCGTCGATGCGGGCGTGGTAGTCCTCCGGTCCGTCGAAGACGACGGCGCGGCCCTCCATCACCCCGGGGTGCTCCGGGTCGGACAGGTAGCGCTCCCGGAACTCGGCGGAGATGACGCTGGTCTTCATGATCGCGCTGTCGAAGAGGTTGCCGCGCAGCACCAGGAAGCCCGCGTCGGGCAGCAGCGCCCGGTCGAAGGTGCGGATGACCTCGCGGTCGGTCGCGGCGCTGTCCCGGCAGTTCTCACCGATCGTCGCGCCGTTGACGGTGCGGGCGTCCTCGTGGATCAGGCCGTGCGCCATGAGCTCGTGGACGACGGCGGGCACGCCCCCGGCCCGGTGGAACTCCTCGCCGAGGAACCGCCCGGCCGGCTGCAGGTCGACCAGCAGCGGGACGGTCAGCCCCAGGTCCTGCCAGTCCGCCACGTCCAGCGGGACGCCCATGTGCCGGGCGATGGCGTTGACGTGGATCGGCGCGTTGGTGGAGCCCCCGATGGCGGAGGTGACGACGACGGCGTTCTCGAACGCCTCCCGGGTCAGGATCGACGACGGCGTGAGGTCCTCGTGCACCATCTCCACGATCCGCCGGCCGGTGAGGTAGGCCACCCGCCCGCGGTCCCGGTGCGGCGCGGGGATCGCCGCGCTGCCGGGCAGGCTCATGCCGAGGGCCTCGGCGATCGCGTTCATCGTCGAGGCGGTGCCCATGGTGTTGCAGTGGCCGGGGGAGGGGGCCGAGGAGGCGACCAGGTCGACGAAGCCGGCCTCGTCGATCTCCCCGGCGGCGAGCATCTCCCGGGCGCGCCAGACGATCGTCCCCGAGCCGGTGCGCTCGCCGTTGAACCAGCCGTTGAGCATCGGCCCCCCGGACAGCACGATCGCGGGGAGGTCGACGGTGGCCGCGGCCATGAGACAGGCCGGGGTGGTCTTGTCGCAGCCGGTGGTCAGGACGACGCCGTCGAGCGGGTAGCCGAAGAGCACCTCGACCAGCCCGAGGTAGGCCAGGTTGCGGTCCAGCGCCGCCGTCGGCCGCCGTCCGGTCTCCTGGATGGGGTGGACCGGGAACTCCAGCGCCACCCCGCCGGCGTCCCGGACGCCCTCGCGCACGCGCTTCGCCAGCTGCAGGTGGTGCCGGTTGCACGGGGAGAGGTCCGAGCCGGTCTGGGCGATGCCGATGACCGGCCGGCCCGACTGGAGCTCCTCGCGGGTGAGCCCCCAGTTCAGGTACCGCTCGACGTAGAGCGAGGTCATCCCGGGGTCCCGGGGGTCGTCGAACCACTCCTGGCTGCGCAGCCGTCGCCCGGGGGTCGCGTCGTCGTCCACCGGAGCTCCTCTCGCCGGTCGGTGCCGGCCGCCGTGGGACGGCCCGGCCCTGTCGAGCGCGATTGTGGTCCGTCGGACGACGAGCGCGCCGCCCAGGAGCCTGCGACGCTGGACGCGGCCGGGACCCGGCCGGTCGTCACCGCCACGACCACGGAGGCGAGGGACATGGCAGGCCAGGCGCCGCTCGAGCCCGTCTCGACCGCTCGGCAGGTGCCCCGGTGGTCCGAGCTGCGCGAGGTCGTGCAGTTCCGCAAGCCGCGCCTGGGCCGCACCGCCCGCCGCCTGGAGCGCGCGCTCACCGTCCGGGACCTGCGCGCGGCCGCCCGGCGGACGACGCCCCGCGCGGTGTTCGACTACGTGGACGGCGCGGCGGAGGAGGAGATCACCGCGGCCCGCAACGTCGCGGCCTACCGGCGGATCACGTTCCGCCCCGATGCGCTGCGCTCGGTCGCCGACCCCGATCCGGGCGTGGAGCTGTTCGGGTCGCGCATCGCGATGCCGCTGGTCTTCGCGCCCACCGGCTACACCCGGATGATGCACCACCACGGGGAGGCGGCCGTGGCGGGCGTGGCGGCGCACGTCGGCGTCCCGTACGCCCTGTCGACGGTCGGCTCGACCTCGATCGAGGACGTGCGGGCCGCGGCGCCGGGTGGCGACCTGTGGTTCCAGCTGTACTTCACCGCCGACCGGGAGGTCAACGCGGGCCTGCTGGCGCGGGCGGAGGCGGCCGGCTACTCGACGCTCCTGCTCACCGTCGACACCACGGTCTCCGGGATGCGGCTGCGGGACGTGGTCAACGGCCTCACCATCCCGCCGACGCTGACGGCCCGCACCTTCCTCGACATGTCCCGGTTCCCGGTGTGGTGGTTCAACAAGCTCACCACCGGCGGGCTGGCCTTCGCCTCCCTCGACGCGGTCCCGGGCAACCCCACCCCGGGCGAGGTCGCCAGCATGGTGTTCGACCCGGGCCTGGACCTCACGTCCCTGGACTGGGTCCGGGAGCGCTGGCGGGGCAACCTGCTGGTCAAGGGCGTGACGACGCCGGCGTCGGCCGGCGAGGTCATGGAGCGCGGAGCCGACGGCGTGGTCGTCTCCAACCACGGCGGCCGCCAGCTGGACCGCTCCGCCGCGACGCTGGACGTGCTGCCCGACGTGCGCGCGGCCGTGGGGGAGCGGGCCACGGTGCTCATCGACGGCGGCGTCCTCCACGGCCAGGACGTCGTCGCGGCCCGGGCACTGGGTGCCGACGCCGTGATGATCGGGCGGGCCTACCTCTACGGGCTCATGGCCGGCGGCCGCGACGGCGTCCTGCGCGCCTACCAGATCCTCGCCGAGGAGTACCTGCGCTGCATGCAGCTGCTCGGTGTGCGGCGCAGCGCGGACCTCTCCGAGCGGCACGTCGCCTTCACGCCGCACGGCACGGGGGACTACCCGAACGTCTCGGTCTGAGCACGCCCCGCACCCCCGGGTTGCCGCCGGGGCGCAGACGTGCAGGAATGGTCCCGCGCAGGAAGTGACGCAGCTCACAAGGGGGCCGCGATGGTCACGACCCGTCCGGGAGGCCGCCCCTCCTCGGTGGTGGACCTGTTCCCGACCAAACACCTGGCCGCACCGGCCGTGCGGGACATGCCGGAGCCGCCGTCGAGCTTCCGACACGTCATCGGACCGGGGATCATCGCCGCCGGCGTCGGGATGGCCAGCGGCGAGTTCATCCTCTACCCCTACATCGCCTCCCAGGTCGGCCTGGTCTTCGTCTGGGCGGCCTTCGTGGGCCTGGCCACCCAGTACTTCCTCAACATGGAGATCGAGCGGTACACCCTCGCGACGGGGGAGACCGCCCTCACCGGCTTCAGCCGGTACTGGCGGCACTGGGGCCTGGTGTTCGCGATCATGGCCTACTTCGCCAACATCTGGCCGGGGTGGGCGACGAGCTCGGCGACGCTGGTCACCTACCTCGTGGGCGGCAGCGTGGTGCCGATCGCGATCGGCTTCCTGCTCCTGATCGGGATCATCCTCACCATGGCGCCGGTGGTCTACCAGGCCCTCGAGAAGATCGAGATGGTCAAGGTGGCGGCCGTCCTCCTGCTCATCGTCGTCGCCTCGATCGCCGCGATCGGCGCCTCGACCTGGGCGGACGTGCCGCAGATCGTCACCGAGGCCGGGCTGCCCGCCGAGGAGCTCGGGTTCGCGCTGTTGCTGGGGGCGCTGGCGTTCGCCGGGGCCGGCGGCGGGCAGAACCTGTGCCAGAGCAACTGGATCCGCGACAAGCGCTTCGGCATGGGCGCCTACGTGCCGCGGATCGTCAGCCCGGTGACCGGCCACCCGGAGGCCGCGCCCTCCACCGGCTTCGTGTTCGAACCGACCCCCGAGAACCTCGGCCGGTGGCGCCGGTGGTGGAAGTTCGCCAACACCGAGCAGCTGACCACCTTCGTGGCGATCAGCTTCCTCACCATCCTGTTCACCTCGCTGCTGGCCTACGCCACCGTGTTCGGCCAGGAGGGGCTGGCCAGCGACATCTCGTTCCTGGAGGCGGAGGGGGAGGCGCTCAACGCGACCGTCGGCGGCTGGTTCGGCACCTTCTTCTGGATCATCGGCGCGTTCTCGCTGTTCGCCGCCGCGCTGGGCATCGTCGACTACACCAGCCGGCTCGGCGCCGACGTCCTCAAGACCGCGTACCTGCGCAACGCGAACGAGAGCAAGATCTACTTCGCGCTGGTGTGGGGCCTGGTCACGATCGGCGTCGTCGTGCTGCTGTCCGGTCTGTCGCAGCCGCTGGTCCTGCTGGTGATCTCCGCGGTGACCGGCGGGTTGATGATGTTCATCTACTCGGCACTCCTGCTGCTGGTCAACCGGCGGACGCTGCCGAAGGAGATCCGTCCGGGCGCCCTCCGGATCGCCGCGCTGGTCTGGGCTTTCCTGCTCTTCGGCTTCCTGTCCGTGCTGACCTTCAACGAGCAGCTGCAGAAGCTCTTCGGTGGGTGAGCCGGGCGAGGTGGCCGTGCCGCGGGTGGTCACCGCGGGGGAGACGATGGTCCTCGTCGTCCCCACCGCTCCCGGCCGGCTGCGGCACGCGGGTGCGGTGACGTTGTCGATCGGCGGCGCGGAGAGCAACGTCGCCATCGGGCTGGCGCGGCTCGGCGTCCCGGCCAGCTGGGTGAGCGCCCTCGGCGAGGACGAGCTCGGCGAGCTGGTCCTGCACCGGGTGCGCGCCGAGGGGGTGGACACCAGCGCCGTGCGGCGGGACCCGGACCGGCCCACCGGCCTCTACCTGCGCGAGGAGGTCGGCGGCGCGCTGCGGGTGTACTACCACCGGCGCGGGTCGGCCGCCTCGGCGCTGGCGCCGGGCGCCTTCGACCCGGCCGTCCTCGACGGCGCCGCCTTCCTGCACCTCACCGGGATCACCGGGGCGCTGTCGCCGGAGGCGGCCGAGTTCCTGCCGTGGGCGGCGCGGACGGCCCGGGAAGCCGGCGTCCGCGTGAGCTTCGACGTGAACTACCGCAGCCGGCTGTGGGAGCCGGCGGCCGCCCGCGCCGCCACCGAGGCGCTGCTGCCGCACGTCGACGTCCTGCTCGTCGGAGACGAGGAGGCCCGTGCCCTGTGGGGGTGGGACGACGAGACCTGCCTGCAGCGCCTCGCCGACGCCGGCCCCGGCGAGGTCGTGCTCAAGCTCGGCGCCCGCGGCTGCGCGGCGACGGTGGACGGCGAGCGGCTGACCGCCCCCGGCTTCCCCGCGCGCCAGGTCGACCCGATCGGGGCGGGGGACGCGTTCGCCGCCGGGTACCTCGCCGCGACCCTGTGGGACCTCGACCCGGTCGAGCGCCTGCGGACGGCGAACGCGATGGGCGCCTTCTGCGTGCAGAACCTCGGTGACTACGAGGGCCTGCCCAGCCGCCGCGAGCTGACCGCGTTCCTCGACCGGACCGTCGACCTCGGGAGGTGACGATGCCCAGCGACCCGGCCGAGCTGCTCGAGGGTGTCTACGTGGCCAACGTGACGCCGTTCCGCGACGACGAGCGCTGCTCCATCGACGTCGACTCCTACCTCGGGCACGTCCGGTGGCTCGCCGACCAGGGGGTCACCGGCGTCATCCCGTTCGGGACCAACGGTGAGGGCCCCTCCGTCGCGACCGGTGAGAAGCGCGCCGTGCTGGAGGCGCTGGTCCCCGCGGCGGGTGCGCTGCACGTCGTCCCCACGGTCGCGGAGGGCAACCTGCCCGACACCCTCGACCTGCTGGCGTTCCTCCAGGACCTGCCGGTGCGGGCGGTCCTGGTGCTGCCGCCGTACTTCTTCAAGCCGGCCTCGGCCGAGGGGCTGCGGCTGTTCTACGAGCGCGTCCTGGCCGCCACCAGCCACCCGGTGGTCGTCTACCACATCCCGAAGTACGCCGTCCCCGTCCCGGCCGACCTGGTGACCGGCCTGCCGGTGTGGGGCGTCAAGGACTCGGGCGGCGAGGCCGGCTACGCGCAGACGGTCGCCGCGGCGGGGAAGGGGGTGCTGCTCGGCACGGAGGACGACCTGCCGGCCCGCCTGCGCACCGCCACCGGGTCGATCTCCGCGCTGGCCAACATCGTCCCCGAGCAGGTCGTCGCGCTCTACCGGCACGTCCGCGGCGGGCGATCCGCCGAGGCGGCGTCCCTGTCCGCGCACCTGCAGCAGGTGCGCGCGATGACCAAGACGCACGCCAGCCCGGGGGTGCTCAAGCGCATCGCCGAGGCGCGGCACGGCCACCCGATGGGCACCGTGCGCCCACCTCTGGTCCCCGTGCCGGCGTCGTTCGACGCCGCGGCCGCCGCCGAGCGCGCCGCCGCGGTCCCCGTCGGCTGAGACGGCGCGGGATGCGCGTCCTGGTCACCGACGCGGACTACGGGGACTCCGACGTCGAGGCCGACGTCCTCGCCGCGGCCGGACACGAGCTGCGCACCGCGCAGTGCCGGACCGCGGCCGACGTCGTCGCCGCCGCCGGGGACGCCGACGCCCTCCTCGTCCAGTACGCGCCGATCACCGCGGAGGTGCTGGCGGCGCTGCCCCGGCTGCGGCTGGTGAGCCGCTACGGCGTGGGGGTCGACGTCGTGGACACCGACGCCGCCCGCGCCCGCGGGGTCTGGGTGTGCAACGTGCCCGACTACGGCACCGCCGAGGTCGCGCTGCACGCGGTCGCGATGCTGCTGGCGCTCCTGCGCAACCTCGCCGGGCACGACCGGGAGGTGCACGCGGGACGGTGGGACCACCGGCTCGGCGGGACGCTGCGGCGTCCGGGCGGGCTCACGCTCGGGGTGGTCGGCCTCGGCCGGATCGGCCGGATGACGATGGAGCGGGCGGCGCCCTGGTTCGGCGCCTGCGTGGGCTACGACCCCCACCTCCCGGACGACGCGTGGCCGCCCGGGGTCGAGCGGGTCGGGCTGGAGGAGTTGTTCACGCGCAGCTCCGCGGTGACGCTGCACCTGCCGCTGACTCCCGAGTCCTCCGGCCTCGTGGGGGCCGACCTGCTGCGCCGGCTGCCGCCCGGCTCCCACCTGGTCAACACCGCGCGCGGCGGGCTCGTCGAGGTCGACGCGGTGCTCGCCGCACTGGCGGACGGCCGGCTCGCCGGGGTCGCCCTCGACGTGTTCCCCGAGGAGCCGCCGCCCGCCGGCCACCCGCTGCTCACCCACCCGCGCGCCCTGCTCTCCCCGCACGTCGCGTGGTACTCGGAGGAGGCCGAGGTGGAGCTGCGGCGCAAGGCGGCCGGGAACGTCGTCGACTGGGCGCGGACCGGACGGCCGACGTACCCCGTCGTGGAGGGCCGCTGACGTCGGGCCGTCGGGCCGGGCCCCGGACCGCTGGTCAGGGCGTCGGACCGGCCCGGTCGGCGGCGGAGCGCTCGCTGTAGGACGCCGCGCCGCTCACCGAGTCGACCGCGAAGGTCACGTGGCCGACCGGGACCCGGCCCGCCACGGCGCCCGCCACGGCGGCGGCCGCGGCGAGACCGAACCCACCGCACAGCTCGATGAGCTCGACCCCCTCGTCGACGAGGGCTCGTGCCACCTCGGCGGCCACCGCCGCGTCGGGGACGGGGACCAGCAGCGTCCGCTGCCCGCTCCGGTCGATGACCACACGGTCGAGGGCCGGGTCGGTGCCGGGGTGCTCGTAGACGTAGGCCCAGCTGACGGTCACGGATCCCTCCGGTTCTCCTCGCGTCCGTCCCGGACGGCAGGTGGTCGGGGTGGTCACTGGTGGACGAGCGTGTTCTGGCGGGCCAGCACCTGCCAGCGCCCGTCGCGCCGGACGAAGACGTACAGCGCGGTCATCGCGTGTCCGACGTCGAGGGGGCGGCCGTCGGCGTCGGTCACCCGGGCGTGCTCCTGGAGCACGGCGACGTCCGGTGCCGGGAGGGCGACGCGGACGACGTCGTAGCGCGCGTAGTCGTAGCGCGCGTACTGGTCCCGCAGCGGCCCGCTCAGACCGCGCCGGTGGGCCTCGAGCAGGGCCTCGCGCCCCTCGGCCTCACTCCCGGCGACGGTGACCGTCCAGGCCTCGGGGAGGAAGTGCGTCACCGACAGCACCGGGTCCTTTGTGTTGGACCCGCGTTCGATGTCCGCGATGACGGCTGCCCACTGGTCCCTGTCGGCGTCCCGGTTCCCCATGACCCCTCCGATCCCACGCCTGGTCCCAGCGTCGGAGGTGCAGCGCACTCGAGGTCAAGCGCCCCGCTCTGACGAGGACGGCGGCAGCGACTCGGGGCCGGCCAGGCGGCCGACGATGTCGGAGGTCGGCGCGTGGACGACCCCCATGAGCGCGGCCTCCTCCAGGTGGGAGGGCCGTACCCCGGAGACGGCGTCGGAGGCGATCAGCACGCGGTAGTCCCGCGCGCTGGCGCCGTAGACGGTCGCCCGCGGGCAGTTCGGGTAGTTGCACCCCGCGAGGACGACGGTGGTGACCCCGAGTCCGCGCAGGTGGTCGTCGAGCGGGGTGCGGTGGAAGGCGTCCCAGCGGGGCTTCCACACCGCCCACTCGCCGTCCGCCAGGGCCTGCACCACACCGGCACGCAGCTGGTCCGGGTCGAGCGGCGCCGCGCCCGGGGGACGCAGCTCCGGGACGATCTGGGAGCCCGCCGAGCCCGGGCGCACCACCGGCGCGCCGGACGCGATCAGCGTGCGCCGGACCAGGTCGACGTCCTGCCCCTCGTACAGCCGCACGACGTGCACGACCGGGCGGCCGGCGTCCCGGTAGGCCCGCAATAGCGCGGCGATCCCGGGGACCACCTCGCTGGTCCCCGGGATCGGGCTGGCGCCGCCGTCGACGAAGTCCACCTGCGTGTCGATGACCACCAGTGCGGAGCGGTCGAGCTCGGGGGCGATGTGCGGGTCGAGGTCCTCCGGCCAGGCGCCCATGCGTGCTCCCTCCGGGTCGTGCGGTGGCGCGGTGCGAGTCCGTGCCGCCACTGTGGCGCAGCGGCCGCGCGACGTCACGGGACCGCGCGACGTCCGGGCTCCGCGGCGTGGCCCGTCCGGGTGGTCGGGCCCCGGCGCTGGTCCTGCTCCCTTGACGTTCAGGAACTCATCCGTCCACGATGCGCGACGTGACGCACATCACTCCACGTCCTGGTCGCCGGACCGGTGCACGCACCGCCGATCGGACCCAGGGGGCTCCCCGGTGAGGCTCGTGTCCTTCGCCGGCGAGGGCGGGGTGCGCCTGGGGGTCGAGACCGCGGCGGGCGTGGTGGACGTCCGCGCGGCCGCTCCCGGCGCCCCGGCCACGGTGCGGGAGCTCATCGCGGCCGGCCCCGAGGCGCTGGAGGACCTGCGGCAGGCCGTGGACTCCGCGACCGACGCCGTGCCGATCGAGCAGCTCCGGCTGGCCGCGGCCGTCCCGGACCCCGGGAAGATCATCTGCGTCGGCCTCAACTACTCGAAGCACGCCGCGGAGGGCGGGCAGCCGGTCCCCGAGCGGCCGATCTACTTCGCCAAGTTCCAGAACAGCCTGGCCGGCTCCGGGGAGGACGTGGTCATCCCGGCGGCGACGAGCAGGGCCGACTACGAGGTCGAACTGGTCGCCGTCATCGGGCGGCGGGCCCGGAAGCTGTCCCCGGAGCAGGCGCTGGACGCCGTCTTCGGCTACGCCACCGGCAACGACCTGTCCGCCCGCGAGCTGCAGATGCGCAGCAGCCAGTGGACGTACGGCAAGGCGATCGACGGCTTCGCGCCGTTGGGCCCCTACCTCGTCACCGCCGACGAGGTCCCCGACCCCCAGGCGCTGGACCTGCAGTGCTGGGTCAACGGGGAGCTGCGGCAGAGCTCGAACACCCGGGACATGGTGTTCTCCGTCGCCGACCTGGTCAGCGACCTGTCCCAGGTCATGACCCTCGAGCCCGGGGACGTCGTCTACACCGGCACCCCGGAGGGCGTGGTCATGGGCATGGCCGACCCCGTCTGGCTGCAACCGGGCGACGAGGTGGTCTGCGAGGTGCAGGGGCTGGGGCGCCTGGTGACCCGCCTGGTGGCCGACTCGACCTGACCGACCTCGCCCGCACCACCCCACCGCCGAGGAGCGCCCGTGGAACCGTCGCTGCTGTCCCTGCTGCCTCCCCTGGTCACGATCGTCCTGGCCATCACCACCCGGCGGATCCTGGTCTCGCTGGGCGTCGGCATCGTCCTGGGCGCGCTGCTGTTCGCCCAGTGGGACGTCGGGACCGCCGTGGACCTGGTGGTCGACACGGCCGGCGGGTTGGTCGTCGCCGACGGGGAGGTGGCCGAGGAGGTCTACATCCTCGCCGTCGTCGTGCTGCTGGGCGTCCTCACGTCGTTCATCTACGTCTCCGGCGGACTCCTGGCCTTCGCCTCCTGGGCGGTCACCAAGGTCCGGACGCGGGTGCAGGCGGCCTTCGTGCCCGTCGTCATCGGCTTCGTGATCTTCTTCGACGACGCGTTCAGCAGCCTGGTCGGTGGCACGGTCAGCCGGTCGATCACCGACCAGTACCGGATCTCCCGCGCGAAGCTCTCCTACTTCGTCGACTCCACCGCGGCGCCGGTCATCATCCTGGTGCCGATCTCGGGCTGGGCCGCCTTCATCGCCGCCACGATGACCGGCATCCTCGACGAGAACGGCGTCACGGACATGAACGGCTACGAGGCGTTCCTCCGGACCATCCCGGCGATGTTCTACCCGATCACGGCGCTGCTGCTCGTCATCGCGGTCGCCTGGCTCACCATCGACCTGGGGCCGATGCGGCGGCACGAGCGGGCCGCGATCGAGCGGGGCGTGCTGTTCGACGACAGCCGGGGAGCCGTGCCCGGGGAGACCGACCGGAACCTGCCGACGCGGGGCGACGGGCGGATCGGTGATCTGCTCTGGCCGGTGGCCACGCTGCTGGGGGTCACCGTCGTCGGCGCGGTCTGGCTGGGGATCGCCGGAGCAGAGGGCTCGCTGAGCCCGATGGACATCCTCACCAACACCGACGTGATCCTCGCGCTGTTCTACGGGACCATCGCCGCCACGCTCGTCTCGGCGGCGATCCTCGTGGCGCGCCGGACGCCGGGCGGCCTGCTCGGCCGGGTGGCCTGGGCCGGTGTCCGGTCGATGCTCATGGCCGCGGCGGTGCTCTTCCTGGCCTGGATGACCGCCGAGATCATCTCCGAACTGGGCATCGGTGAGTACCTGGCCGGGGTGGTCGACGAGGCGCTGCCGCTGGCCCTGCTGCCCGTCGTCCTGTTCGTCCTGGCGAGCTTCATCTCGTTCTCGATGGGCAGCACCTTCGGCACGTTCGGCCTGCTGCTGCCGATCGCCGGTCAGATCGCCGTGGCCCTCGACCCGGGCCTGCTGATCCCGGTCTTCGGGGCGGTCCTGGCCGGCGCCATCTTCGGGGACCACACCTCACCGCTGTCGGACACGACCATCCTGTCCTCGATCGGGTCGGGCGTGCACCTCATCGACCACGTCACCACCCAGCTGCCCTACGCCCTGGTCGCGGCCGGCGCCTCGGCGGTGGGCTTCGTGGTCTCCGGGTTCACCGAGAGCACCGGCCTCGGGCTCCTGGCGGCCGTGCTGGCCCTCGCCGGAGCCGTCGTCCTGCTGCGCGCCCGGTCCTCGGGCGTCGTGGCGGGTCCGGCGCCCGTCGAGGGCACCGGGTCCGCGCCCGGGAACGACCTCAGGCGCTGAGCGGGACCCGGCGCTGCAGGCGCAGGCGACGCCGCTCCCGCTCGGAGAGGCCGCCCCAGATGCCGAACCGCTCGTCGTTGGCGAGCGCGAACTCCAGGCACTGCGACCGCACGGGGCAGCCGGCGCACACCCGCTTGGCCTCGCGGGTGGACCCGCCCTTCTCCGGGAAGAACGCCTCCGGGTCGGTCTCGGCGCAGAGCGCGTCCAGGCGCCACGACTCGTCGCCGGCCGGGACGGGGGCGGCCCAGGACTGCGCCGGCGGCTCGGCGGGGACCGTGGGCGCGAGGGTCAGGTGCGGACGCGGGGAGGACGACACGGAGAGCTCCTCAGGGGGTCGGGACGATGCATGCCGGCGTGACGAACCGGTACGCCCTGATTTCGTTCCGTAACGCTACGGTCCCGGTGCGCCGCCGGGCACTGGCACAACGTGGAGGACATCGGCCCGCAGGCTTGGCGGGATCTGCCCGACTCGCCGGGCCGCCGTCCCACGCCGTCCGGGTCGCGTGCCCGTGGTGCCGCCCGGCGGATCCGGGGATGATCGAGGTGCCGTCGGTGAGCACCGCCGGCACGCGCGAGGGACGTACGGAGGCGCGGCCATGGCGCGCAGCGACTTCCACGTGGCGCTGGCCAATGCACTGGCGCTGGCCCTGCCGCCCGAGGTGCCGGAGGAGTACGACATCGAGGCGGTGGTCGACCAGTGCATCGCCCTCCTGGAGCGGCGGGGCTGGCGGTTCACCCGCAGTCCCTCGGCGGGCTCGAGCCGCGGGCCGGGGCCGCGACCGTCGGCGTGAGGGTGGATCGGCCCGCCGTCAGGCGAGGATGCGGCGGCCGTGGAGGCGGTCCGCGGCCTCGGCGGCCAGCAGGATCCGGCGAGCCGGGCGGTAACGGCCCTCGCGCAGGCTGCGGGCCTTCTCCGGATCCGTCCGGGCCAGTTCCGCGTTGGCGGCGAGGTTGCGCTTGTTGTCGGCCAGCTCGACCAGGCGACCGAGCGGATGGGCGGCGGCGCGGTGGATCAGTCCGGCGATGTACGGCTCGCCGGGGCGCCGCGTGACCGCGTCGATCGCCTCGACCACCACCTCCGGGACGCCGAGGGAACGCAGCCGGTCGAGGTCGTAGCGGCGATCCGGGTCGGGGTGGTCGCGGGTGTCCTCGACGATGTCGTGCAGCGCACCGGCCATCTCCGCGTGCGGGCCGTACGGACGCAGCGCCTCGGCGATCGGCTGCAGGTGCGCGAGGTAGTGGTCGCGGCCGTGCTGGTCCACCTGCCCCTCGTGCGCCCGCAGTGCCAGCAGGTGAGCATCGGGAACGGTGAAACCCACGGCCCCGAGGTTAGGCGTCGTCGCCGGACGCCGACGTCAGGACCGCGCCGTCGCGGCCGCTGTCCCCGGCGGCGGCTCTCGCCGGATGGGTGACGCGCGTGCCGCGCACCCTCAGGCCGGCTCGGGGTGCCGATCAGGCGTGAACTCCTCCCGCAGCCGGTACTTCTGGATCTTCCCGGAGCCGGTCAGGGGGAACCGGTCGACGAACCGCCAGTACCGCGGCGTCTTGTGGGGTGCCAGGCGTTCGCGGCAGTGGGCCACGAGCTCGACCTCCGTGGGCCGGGAGGCCGGCGCCGGCCGGATGAACGCGGCGACCTGCTCGCCCCAGACCGGGTCCGGGACGCCGACGACGGCCACCTCGGCCACCCCGGGGTGGACGAACAGCACGTCCTCGATCTCGCGCGGGTAGATGTTCTCGCCCCCGCGGATGATCATCTCCTTGAGCCGACCGGCGATCCGGCAGTACCCGCGCTCGTCCATGGACGCCAGGTCGCCGGTGTGCAGCCACCCGTCGGCGTCGATCGTCGCCGCGGTCTGCTCGGGCGCGTCGAAGTAGCCGGTCATCACGGCGTAGCCGCGGGTGCACAGCTCGCCGACCGTGCCCGGGGCGACGGTGGTGCCGTCCGCCGGGTCGACGATCGCCACCTCGGTCGCGGGCAGGGGGCGCCCCAGGGTCTCCGCCCGGTCGGCGGGGTCGTCGTCGGCCCGCGTCATCGTGATGCCGGGGGAGGCCTCGGTCTGCGCGTAGATGATGTGCATCGGCACCCCGAGGGCCTGCTCGACGCGGCGGACCAGCGGTGGTGGCACGGGCGCCCCGCCGGAGAGGGCCCAGCGCACCGACGTGGTGTCGGTGCGGGGGAAGTCCGGGTGCGCCAGCAGCGCGAGCAGCATCGTGGGGACGCCGGCGAAGCCGACGCTGCGCTCCTGCTCGACCATCTGCAGGTGCAGGCCGGGGTCGAAGGACGGCAGCAGCACCTGCGTGCCCAGGCTCGCGATCGACGACAGCGTGGCCAGCACGCACCCCGCGGTGTGGAACAGTGGCATGGCGTTGACCGCCGCCTCGCCGGGCCGCAGGCCCAGCACCTCGACGTAGGCCAGCCGCGCGTTGTTGGTGATGCCGCGGTGGTGCAGCACCGCGCCCTTGGGCAGGCCGGTGGTGCCGGAGGTGTACTGGATCTGCGCCGGCGCGTCCGGGGCCACGGCCGGCAGCGCCTCGGTCGGTGTCCCCGAGGCGCAGAACCGGTCCCAGTCGTCGAACAGGACGATCTCCCGCAGCTCGGGCAGGTCCGACCGCACCGCCTCGAGGGTGTCGGCCATCGGGTTGCCCCGGCACTCGCGGAGCAGGAAGACGCCGGAGGTGCGGGACTGACGCAGCACGTGGCGCAGCTCGTCGCCGCGCAGCGCGGGGTTCACCGTCACCAGGGTCAGCCCGGCCAGTGCCGCCGCCATCTCCAGGAAGACCCACTCGGGGACGTTGTTGGCCCAGACCGCGACCCGCTCGCCCGGGGCGAAGCGGCCCAGCAGCGCTCGCGCCGCCCGTTCGGAGCCGGCGAGGAGCTCGCCGTAGGACCACCGGCGGCGGTCCGGACCGGTCACCCCCTCGACCAGCGCCGTGGTGTCCGGTGCCCGCTCGGCGGCGCTCCGCAGCAGGTCACCGACCGTCTGCTCCTGCACCGCCTCGGTGCGCTCGGCAGGCCAGTACGCAGTCGTCAGCATGCGTGCCCCCTCCGTCCGGCCCCGCTCCGCCCATCGTCGGGCGGAGGCGCCCGGACCTCCACGGCCCTTGGGCCCGGGCACGGACGCGGCGAGGGCCCGGGTGCCGGCGGGGCTCAGGTGCCGACGCGACTCAGGTGCCGATGCGGGTCACCGGGGAGACCCCGAAGCGCTCGGCCACCATCCGCTTGATCCCGGCCGGGAAGTCGGCCGTCGCGGCGCGGTGCGCGGCGGTGAGCTGGACCTGGGCGCCGCCGTCCCCCGCGAACGCGGCGATGCACGGTTCGGGCGCGGCGTTGGCCAGCGCGAGCAGCGCGCCCGCGACGCCGATCGCCCCGCACATGGTCAGCAGCGTCGCGGAGCCGGTGTAGAGCTCGCCGTCGAAGACCTCGACCTCGTCGAGCAGCCGCTCCGCGTCGCCGGAGGAGTCCTTGAGACCGGAGACCGGCAGGTCGGGCAGCAGGTGCACCGGGACCCCGGGGCTGGACGCCATCGGGAAGTGGTACGCCAGCAGCGGCCGTCCCGCGGCGGTCTTCGCGATCCGCTCGTAGTACGCGCGCGGGTCGGCGACCCCGGGGGGAGACAGCGCCAGCGCGGCGTCGGCACCCGCGTCGAAGGCCTGCTCGGTCAGCGCGGCGGCGCGGGCCCCGGTCGGCGCTCCGGTGCCGGCGATCACCGGTACGTCCGCGGGCACCGCCGCGCGGACGGCGCCGACGAGGGTGCTGCGCTCCTCGGGGGTGAGCGTGGACGCCTCCCCGGTGGTCCCGGCCACCAGGACGGCCCGGACGCCGGCGTCGACCAGCCGGGCGGCCAGGTCGGCGGTCGCCGGGGCGTCCAGGTCGCCGGCGTCGTCGAAGAGGGTGACCAGCGCGACACCGACACCGGTGAAGGAGGCAGACATGGGGCCATCCTGCTCGGCCGACCGCCGGCGCGACAACGGTCGCCGCGGCGGCTCGACGCCTCCGGGCGGGTCGCCCACGCGGTGTGCCACAGTGCCGCATGAGGCGCTGGTTGGTGTCCCTCGTCGGTCCCGTGCTGCTGGTGCTGCCCACCGCGCCGGCCGCGGCGGCGGAGCAGGCGTGTGCGGCCGGGGAGGTCCGCCTGACCTTCGACGACGGACCCAGCAGCAGCGCGACCCCGCTCATCCTCGACACCCTCGCGGCTCGCGGTGTGACGGCGACGTTCTTCGTCGTCGGTGCGATGGCCGCGGCCAGCCCCGGCATCGTGCGCCGTGCCAGCGACGAGGGCCACGAGATCGGCAACCACTCCTGGAGTCACCCCGACCTCACCACGCTGGACCAGGAGCAGGTGGAGACGCAGTTCCGGCGGACCGACGACGCGATCCGGGCGGCGACCGGGACCGCTCCCACGCAGTGGCGCCCGCCCTACGGGGCCACGAACGCCGCCGTCGCCGCCACGGCCCGGGACGTCGGCCTGAGCTCGATGGTGCTGTGGACCGTGGACCCGGTCGACTGGGCCGATCCCCCCGCGACGACGATCCGGGACCGCGTGCTGCAGGCCGTGCGGCCCGACGGCATCGTTCTGCTGCACGACGGCTCCGGCGCCAACACCGCCGAGGCCCTCCCGCTGATCCTCGACGGGCTGACCGAGGAGGGGTACTGCGTCCGGTGACCGCCGGGCCGCAGGGGTCGTCGCAGTGGCACCCCGGCCGTCACCCCCAGCGTGGCGGGCGCTTCTCGGCGAAGGCCGTGCGGCCCTCGACGTGGTCGGGGTGTGCCGCGGCGTCGCCCTGGTGGCGGGCCTCCATCGCCAGGGCCGCGGCGAAGGAGAGCTCGCCGACGGCGCGGAACTGCCGCTTGGTGAGCGCCAGGGCCCGCGCCGGACCCGAGGCTAGCTCCCGGCCCAGGTCCCGCGCCCGCTCGGCGAGCCGGTCGGCGGGGACGACCTCGTCGACCAGGCCGAGCTCCAGGGCCTCGGCCGCGGGGACCGCGCGGCCGGTCGCGGCCAGCCGGAACGCCCGGGTGTAACCGAGCTCGCGCACCAGGTACCACGACGCGGCGGTGTCGGGGACCAGCCCCACCTTCGCGAAGGCACACGAGAACGACGCCGTCTCGGCCGCCAGCCGCAGGTCGCAGGAAAGGGTCAGGCCGAGACCCGCGCCCACCGCCGGGCCGTTGACCGCGGCGACCACCGGCTGGGCCATGTCCGCGATGGTCTGCGCGATCGGGTTGTAGGAGCCGGCCACCGTCTCGTCGGCGTGCTCGAGCTCCTCGACCGCGGCGAGGTCCTGGCCGACACAGAAGGCCCGTCCGGCTCCGGTGAGCACCACGGCGCGCACGCCGGCGTCCGCCGCGACCTCCCGGAGGGCGCCGACCAGGTCCCATCGCGTGTCACGCGCCAGCGCGTTGAGCCGGTCGGGGCGGTTGAGGGTGATCGTCGCGACCGCGCCGTCCCGGGTGACCTCGACGGCGCTCACCGGGCGCCGCCCGGACCGTGGGTCGCGGCCTCGGGGTGGACGGTGCTGCGCTCCGCACCGGGCACCGAGTAACCCCGCTCCGCGTAGGGGAAGCCGTCGAGCTCGGTGGTCTCCGGCCGCATCTGGTAGTAGGAGCGGATCTCGCGGATCAACCCGTCCGCGCACGTGAACCACTCGGCCCCCCGGGTGGCCACCCGCTCGGGTGCCCCCTCGGGCGACCACCACATCGTCCACTCGATGACCGCCTGGTCCGGGGTCGCGCAGATGCTGTCGACCACCCACCGGGCCTGCAGCATCCCGGTGACCCGGCGCCAGTAGCGGGCCAGGTGCTCGGCCCCCTCCACGGCCGTCGACCCGGTGTTGGGCGCGAGGAACCAGTGGACGACGTCGGGATGGAGGGTCCCCAGGATCAGGTCGACGTCGCCGTCGCTGCAGCCGTCGTAGTAGCGGCTGATGAGCGCGGTCCAGGCGGCGGTCGGGTCGGCCGCCGTCCGGGGGTCGGCCAGGTCGGCCATGCGGTGTCCTCTCAGGCGTGGCGGCGGGAGCCGGAGGCGGTCGTCAGTGGTGCAGCGTGCAGGCGTCGGCTGGTCGCGGTCCCCCGGGCTGCGCGGCGGGTCGGCCGGCCGTGCCGTTGGCCCGTCGGCGCTGCGCGGCGTCGAGCGCGGCCTTGACCAGGTTGACGTAGCCGGTGCAGCGGCACAGGTTGCCGACCAGGGCGTCACGGACGTCCTGCTCGCTCGGGTCGTCCTCGGCGTCGAGCAGGTCCCGCGTGGCGAACAGGTGACCGGGGAGGCAGAAGCCGCACTGGAAGGCGTCGTTGTCCCAGAAGGCCTGCTGGACCTCGTCCAGCCCGCCGTTGGGTCCGCCGACGCCTTCGATCGTGGTGAGCTCGGCTCCGTCGGCCGAGGCGGCCAGCACCAGGCACGACTTCGTGATCTCGCCGTCGACCTGCAGCGTGCAGGCGCCGCAGTCGCCGTTGTAGCAGCCGATCTTCGTGCCGATCAGACCGAGCTGGCCGCGGACCACCTCGACGAGGAGCTGACGGTCGTCGATGCGGACCCGCCTCCGCCGGCCGTTCACGGTCAGGGTGATGACGCGACCGGGGACGTCCTCGACGTCCTCGGGGAGGGGGGACGGGGTCTGGTCGACGGTCATGCGGGCACTCCCTCGAGTTCGGAGACGGCGCGGGCGGCGACGGCGCCCGCGATGCGGGCCCGGTAGTCACCGGGAGCGAGGACGTCGGTCCACGGTGCGGTGACCGCGCTGCGGACGCGGTCGGCCAGCGCCGCCCGGTCCACGGGGCCGTCGGTGACCAGGTCGGACACGTCCACGTGCAGGGGAGTGGCCTGGACGCTGCCGAGGGTCACGGTCATCGAGCCGTCGGACCGGCGTGCGGTCGCGGTGGCGATCGGCCAGCTTCCGGAGCTGTGCTTGACCTTGGCGTAGCCGGTCGTGGCAGCCGTGCGCGGCACGGTGATGGCCCGCAGGAACTCACCGGTGCCCAGGGTGGTGGCGAACGCGTCGACGTAGAAGTCCGCCGCGCGTACCTCTCGTTCGCCGTCCGGCCCGCTGAGCCGGAAGGTGGCGTCGACGCCGACCAGGGCCGCGGGCGCGTCCGACCCCGGCATCGCGAAGCAGGCGGAGCCCGCCAGCGTGCCGGTGTTGCGGATCTGCCGGCCACCGGTCACCCCGTGTGCGACCCGCCGCAGGTGCGGGGCGGCCTGACCGAGGTCGGCGGACCGGAGGACGTCGGCGTAGGTCACGAGTGCCTCGAGGACGACCTGCTCGTCGGTCACCTCGATGCTGCGCAACCCGAGCCCGCGGAGGTCGACCACGTGGCCGACGTGTACCTGGTCGCGGTTCATCTGTGGCAGCAGCTGGGTGCCGCCACCGAGCACGGCGACGTCCCCGGCGTGCGCCACCAGCAGGGCGCTGACCTCCTCGGGCGTGGTCGGCCGGTGGTAGCGCAGTGCTGTGCGGATCACCGGGCGCCTCCGCGGGTGGTGGCCGCGTCGAGGGCGGCGAGGACGTGAGGGGGGTTCAGCGGCAGCTGGTGGGCCGTCGCCCCGAGCGGGCGCAGCGCGTCGTTGACGGCGTTGACGCAGGCGGCCAGGCCGCCGCCGACGCCGCTCTCGCCGGCGCCCTTCGTGCCGAGCAGGGTGAAGGGGCTCGGCGTGTGCTGGGAGTCCAGCCGGATGGTGGGCAGGTCGCCGGCGCGGGGGGTCAGGTAGTGCTTGAACTGGGTGGCGACCGGCAGCCCGTCGTCGGTGTAGGGCTGGTGCTCCCAGAGGGCGCCGCCGATGCCCATGCTGATGGCCCCGTAGAGCTGCCCCTCGACGAAGCGCGGACTGACGACGTTGCCGCAGTCGTCCACGGCGTGGAACTCGAGCAGGTCCACGACGCCGGTCTCGGGGTCGACGTCGACGACCGCCACGTGCGCGGAGTACGGGAAGCTCGGGTACGCGCTGAACCGGCCCTGGTCGTCGGGTGCGTGGTGGAAGTTGTGCGGCAGGTCCACGCGGGTGACCTCGAGCAGGGGCTGGTCCAGGCCCGGCGCGGCGAGTCCCCGGCGGTACACCGTCTCGGCCACCTCCGCGAAGGCCAGGCCCGCCGTCCGATCGCTCGCGGAGGTGACCCTGCCGTCGGCGAAGCGCAGGTCGCCGGCGGGGCGGTCGAGGAGGGCAGCCGCGGCGTCGGCCATCCGACTGCGGATCTCCCGGGCGGCCAGGACGGCGGCCGCACCGCCCGTGGCAAGGCTGCGGCTGGTGAAGTTGCCGAACCCGTACGGGCAGGTGTCGGTGTCGCCCTGGACGACGCTCACCTGTTCGCTGGGGATGCCGAGCTCCGCGGCCACCAGGTGCGCGATGCTGGTTTCGTTGCCGGTCCCGGGGCTCGTCACGCCGGTCAGGACGGTGACGGCGCCACTGGGGTAGACCCGGACCGTCGAGGTGTCGAACCCGCGGACGAAGCTCCCCGCGAAGTCGCCGCCCTCGGGTGTGAGCTCGAAGGCCAGGCCGACGCCGAACAGCCGGCCTCCGGCACGCGCCTGCTCCTGACGAGCGCGCAGGGCGGGGTAGTCGGACAGCACGAGCACCTTGTCCAGGGCGCCGGCGTAGTCGCCGCTGTCGAGGTGCTTGGCGGCGGTCCAGAAGGGGAACTCGTCCGCGGGGATGAAGTTGACCCGCCGCACCTCGGCCGGGTCCAGCCCTCGCTCTGCGGCGATGAGGTCGACCATGCGCTCCAGGGCGAGGCAGGCGGTCTCCTTGCCGTAGCCCCGGGCTCCGTTCCAGGGGGCCTTGTTGGTGACGACGGCGTGCGACCGGATGTCGTAGTCGGCGACCTTGTACGGCCCCGGGAAGGTCATCCCGGCCGGGAAGGTCATGCTCCAGCCGCCCCAGGTGCCCAGGGCGCCGATGTTGCCGACGACCCGGTCCTGGATCCCGAGGATCCGTCCGGTGTCGTCGTAGCCGACGGTGAACCGGTGCGAGAACTCCCGCGCCCCCACGAGCAGGGCGTCCGCGCGGGTCTCCACCCACTTGACCGGGCCTCCGGCGGCGCGTGCCAGCAGGCAGACCAGGGGCTCCTCCGGGTAGCCGTTGAACTTGTGGCCGAACCCGCCGCCCAGGCGGGTGGCGATCACCCGGATGCGGTCCTCCGGCAGCCCCAGGACGGTGGAGAGGTTGGTGCGCAGGGGGTGCGGGTTCTGCGTCGAACCCCAGAACGTCAACCTGCCGGCCCGGTCCCAGCTGGCGATGTAACCGCGGGTCTCCATGGGGGCGGTGTGGTGGCGCTGGGTGTGCAGCTCGCCGGAGAGCTGGTGAGGGGCGGCTGCGATGGCCGCGGCCGCGTCCCCTTCGGCGAACGGGAAGACCGCGAGGACGTTGTCGCCCCACTCCTCGAAGACCAGCGGCGCGCCGGGGGCCATCGCGTCCTCGGCGTCGACGACCGCGGGCAGGACCTCGTACTCGACGTCGACGAGCGCCAGGGCGGCCTCGGCGTCGGCGAGCGTCTCGGCCGCCACGGCCGCGACCGCCTCACCGACGTAGGTCACCTTCTCGCCGGCCAGCATCCGGAAGGTGCTGGTCTTGCCGCCCACGATCGAGGGCTCGAAGAAGGCCGGCAGGGGAGCGGCCTGGGCGTCGGCGTCCGCCGGGGTGAGCACGGCGCGCACGCCGCGGGCCCGCCGGGCCGCGGTCGCGTCCACGCGCAGGACCCGGGCATGGGGGTGCGGGCTGCGCAGCACGGCGGCGTGCAGCAGGCCGGGTAGCGCGACGTCGTCGAGGAACTCCGCCCGACCGGTCAGCAACAGGTCGCCGTCCCGGCGCAGAGGGTGGGTCCGGCCGGGGGAGGGCTCCCGGTCGACGGCGGTGTCGTCGTCGGCCTCCGGCGTGACGGCGAAGGGCGGCGGCGTGGTGGCCTCGCCGTCGTCGCGGGGACGGGGACGAGGGGGCGACTGGGTCACGGGCTGGTCCTTCCCGGCACGCCGATGTGCCACCGAGGGTTCTACCTTCCGGCCGGTAGGCGAGTGTTGTGGCGCACCTCACGCCTGTCAAGGAGGCCGGGGTCCACCCGCGCAGGGGACGCCCGGCTACCGGCCGGTTGGTAGGTTCGGCCGCTGACGGCGACCGCCGTCGTAGCGCGCGCCGGCGAGGAGCGGGGACCTGACATGGCCGACCGGACCGACGGGGTCTCGCGTCGAGCGCAGATCATCGACGTGGCCGCCCGGCTCTTCGAGCAGCGCGGCTACCACGAGACGAGCATGGAGGTGCTCGCCCAGGAGGTGGGCATCCGGAAGGCGTCGCTGTACTACTACTTCTCCAACAAGGACCTCATCCTCGTGGAGATCCACGAGGAGATGATCGACCACCTGCTGGTCCGGGCCCGCGAGCGGGCCGGTTCGCCGGTGGAGCGGCTCGACGGCATCGTCTTCGACCTGGTCAGCCTGATGGAGCTCTACCCCGGCCGGCTGCGGATCTTCTTCGAGCACTACCGGGAGCTGCCCGCGGAGCAGCGGCGCGGGATCACGGTCAAGCGGGACGAGTACCACGGGCTGCTCCTGGCGACCCTGCGGGACGGCGTCGCCGACGGGAGCTTCGCCATCGAGGACGTCGAGGTCGCCGCGCTGGCGATCCTCGGGATGTGCAACTGGACCTACCAGTGGCTGCGACCCGGTGGCGCGCTCAGTGCCCGTCAGGTGGCCGACCGGTTCCTGACGCTCGTGCTCCAGGGGATCCGCGCGCCCTCGACCGTGCCCGGTCGGTAGTCCGACCGCCCGCCACGGGGGAGCCGCCGACACGGGCCCGTCAGCGGACGGCCAGGGCGCTCACCGGGGAGCCGATGCCCCCGGTGAGCGGCAGCGGGTCGGCGCAGAAGAAGAAGTCGGAGTGGCCGTCGCCCGCGCAGGCCCGGGCGATCGCCTCGAGGTCGAAGATCTCGCCGATCGCCAGCCCCATGTGGGTCAGGCCGACGATGTGGAAGGGTTGGAAGAAGCCGATCTCGTTCGGCCGGACCTCGACCCCCCAGGTGTCGGTGGCCACGGCGGCGACCTCCCGCTCGTGCAGCCAGGGGAGGGTGTGCAGCGACAGGCCGGGCGCGTCCCCGCCGCGGCCGAAGTCGCCCCAGTCCCTGCGGCGGTGCTCCAGGAAGCCGGTGCGGACCACGAGCGCGTCGCCGGTGCGCACCTCCACCCGCTGCCGGGCGCAGGCGGCCTCCAGGTGCTCGACGGTGATCGGGGTGCCCTGCGCGAGGTGGTCGACCCCCAGGAGGCGGGGGACGTCCAGCAGGACGCCGCGGGTGACGAGGCGGCCGTGGTAGTGCTCGATGCCGTTGTGCCGGGCCCCGTGGCTGTCCACCTCGGCTGCCGAGCGGCCGTTGTACATGCACCCGTCGAAGAAGACGTGGGCCAGGGAGTCCCACTGCGTCCCGACCTGGGTCGGGGTGACCAGGTAGTCGTCGGCGTACCCCATGCCGCGGGCCGGCCCCCAGGACCCGGGCAGGGGGTCCTGTCGCCCGGCCAGGTAGTCGGTCCCCGTGGCCAGCGGGAACAGCTGCGGGTTGTTGCGTCCGATCCCACCGATCTGGGGGCCGGCGGAGTCGTAGGGAGGGTCATCGACACCACCTCGCCGGTGCGGATGCACTCCCGAGCGGCGAGGACCTGCTGGGGACCGATGTGGTTGAGCGTGCCGCGCTGGTCGTCGGGCCCCCAGCGGCCCCAGTTGCTCAGCCGGTCGATCATCGCCCGCAGCAGGACCTCGTCGGCGTCGCCGCCGGCCGCTCCCTGCCCGGCCTCAGCCACGCGCGCGCCGATGGTGTTGCGCAGGACGCCGATGCCCTCGGCCTCCAGTTCCACGACGTCGCCGGGCTGGAGCCAGGGGAAGGCCTCGCCGCCGTGCAGGCCGGCCAGTTCCATGATGCAGCCGGTGGCCGCCGTCCCGGACCCCAGGACGTCACCCGGCCGCAGCCGGGACGCCGTCGAGGCGTGCGCGATGAGCCGGGCGAACGAGTGCTGCATGTTCCCGAGGTCGTCCCCGCCGTACTCGCGGCCGTTCACGCGGGCCCGCACCCGGCTGCGCGGAGCACCCGGTGCGCCCCCGAGCTCGTCCGGTGTGGCCAGGCACGGGCCGAGGGCGTGCGCGAAGTCCTTGCACTTGCTCGGCCCCAGCCCCAGGGCCATCTCGACCCGCTGCACGTCCCGGGCCGAGAAGTCGTTGAACAGCGTGTACCCCGCGATCAGGTCGGGCGCCTCCTCGACCGACACGTCGCTGCCGCCCCGCCCCAGCACGACGGCGACCTCGAGCTCGTAGTCCAGGCACTCGGTCTCCGGGCGGGGGATCTCGGCGTCCGGTCCGTGCACCACCGCGGGGTTGGTGAAGTAGAAGACCGGCGTGCGGTACCACTCGGCCGGGATGTCAGCGGCCCCGGTCTGGCCGAGGAGGAAGTTGGCGTAGTGGTCCTCGAAGGTGAGGAAGTCCCGGATGCTGGCCGGCTGAGCCAGCGGCGACAGGAGGGTCACCTCATCGACCGGCACCGCCGGCCCGGTCTCGTCGGGCCGCTGCCGACTCATCGCGATCTCGAGCAGCCGCGCGTCGCCGTCCTGGTCGGCCGGGGCCACGGGGACGACGGTCCCGCCCGACAGGACGCCGATGGAGGCCGGACCCTCCGCGGTGGTGAACCGGACCAGGCGCACTGCCGTCTCCTTCGGTCGACCGGTCTGGCGGCCCGACCGTAGCGCCCCTACCGTCCGGACGGTAGACGGGCGCACGGTGCGATGACGCGGCCGGTGTCGCTCGCGCCACATCCGGGCCCAGGGCCGTTCGCCGGCTCCCGGCGGGGTACGGGACGACGATGCCGAAGCCTCAGTTGAAGCCAGTGCACGAGCAGGTCGTCGTCGTCATGGGCGCATCCAGCGGGATCGGCCGGGCGACTGCTGCCCGGTTCGCCGCGGAGGGGGCGCGGGTCGTCGTCGCAGCCCGGGGGGAGACCGGGCTCCGGTCGCTGGTCGAGGAGATCCGGGCCGGTGGCGGGGAGGCCTGCGCGGAGGTCGCCGACGTCACCGATCCGGCCCAGGTGCGGCGGGTGGCCGAACGAGCCGTGACCGAGTACGGCCGGCTGGACACCTGGGTGCACGCCGCCGCGGTCCTGCTCGTCGCGCCGTTCGAGGAGACGACGCCGGAGGAGTTCCAGCAGGTCGTCGACGTCAACCTGATGGGCCAGGTGCACGGCGCGATGGCCGCCCTCCCGCACCTCCGCCGGCAGGGCGGCGCGCTGGTCTCCATCTCGTCGATGGGCGCGAAGCGGGGGGTGCCCCTGCAGACCGCCTACTGCGCCGCCAAGCACGGCATCGACGGGTTCGTCGAGACGCTCCGGATGGAGGTGCGGCGCGAGCAGCTGCCGGTCAGCGTCACCAACGTCATGCCCGCGACGATCAACACGCCGCTGTTCGACCAGGCCCGGACCAAGATCGGCGTCAAGCCGGTCGCCCCGCCACCGATCTACCAGCCCGACGTCGTGGTGGACGCCGTCCTGCACGCCGCGCAGCACCCCGTGCGGGACCTCGTGGTCGGCGGGTCGGCGAAGGCGCTCATCCTGGGCGAGAAGGTCGCCCCCCGCCTGCTCGACGCGCTGCTCACCCGCTTCGGGTTCGAGGCCCACGACACCGGGGAGCCCAAGGCGGCCGACGCCCCGGACAACCTGTTCGCCCCGCTGGATGGCCGGCACGACACCGCCCGGGACGGGTTCGACCGCAGCGCCTGGCCGCGCAGCCTCTACACCTCGCTGCAGCGACACCCCCTGGTCGGCCGGATCCCGCTGGCGGCCGACGCGCTGGCGCTGGCGGGGTTCGTGCTCAAGCCCGTGGTCCGGTAGGCCGCGCGGCGGTCCCGGGCCCGGCCGCGGCCACGGCGTCGTCGACGAGCCGGATCACGCGCGTGGGCACGTCGGCGACGGCGCTGTGGCCGGCGCCGGGCAGGACGCGGAAGCGCGCGCCGGGGACCAGCAGCGCCAGCCACGCGGCCTGGCTGAGCGTGAGGACGTCGTGGGTGCCCTGGGCCACGACGACCGGGCACGAGACCGACCAGTAGTCGATCGTGGCCTCGGGCAGGACGGCGTGGCGGAGCAGGCGCCAGAAGTCCTCGGCCTCCGCGAAGCCGCGGACGAGGGCCGCCGCCTCGTCGGCGGTCGTGCGCCACCCGCGCGCCCGGAGCAGACCCAGGACGGCGGTGCGGAGGACGGCCGGGCGCAGGAGCCGATCGGCGGCCGGGGCGAGCGCGCCGAAGCCGAGCCGGGTGCCGGCGAGCGCGGCCGCCTGGTAGGCGCGTTCGGGAGGGGTCAGCGGACCGGTCGGGGCGATCGCGACCACGGACCGTGCCCGCTGCCGCCGGGCCAGCTCGAGACCGAGGCGACCGCCGAGGGACACGCCCAGCACGTGCGGCGCGCCGACCCCCTGCCGGTCGAGCTCCCGCTCCACGGCGTCGGCCAGTGCCGGGACGCTGGGCCGGACCGTCCGGGGGAGGGCGGGGGACCGGCCCTGCCCGGGCAGGTCGAGGGCCAGCACGTCGTAGCGCCGGGCCAACTGCGGCACGACCGCCCGGAACTCCGCCAGCGTGCTCCCCAGACCCGGCAGCAGCACCAGGGCGGGACCGCTGCCCTCCCGGTGCACGTCCAGCCTCGTCGTCCCGTCCACGCGGCCGATCCAACACCGCCACCGGCCGGCCGGGCGCGGGGTCCGGGCTCAGGGCGCGTCGAACCAGGTCACCTCCTCCGGCGAGGCGGTGAAGGGGTTGGCCCACTCCGAGGCCGCCCCGGTGATCGGCGCGGCGTCGGTGACGACGACGAACGGCGTGCCCGGGTACACGGCGAGCACCCGCGAGGACGACGACAGGTGCTCGGTGCGCTCGACGAGCTCGCCGCGGCGGAGCTGCCGCGTCGTGCGCCGTCCGGTCAGCTCCTCCCCGACCTCGGCGACCCACACCGCCCCGTCGGAGGAGGAGAAGGCGATGGAGTGCACGCGCCGGCCGGCCGGGGCCGGCTCGCACCCGGCGAACTCGGCCAGGGCGGCGTAGAGCCGCTCCGCCTGCTCGTCGTCGCTCGCCCGCGGGAGGAAGAAGGCAGCCATGTCCCGATCCTCGCCGTCGCCACCGACAGGACGGCGGTGCCGTCGGCGGCGTCCCCGTCCGGGGCGGACGCTGCCGACCCCTGTGACGCCCGCGCCGGGGGGTGGGACGCTCGCGCCCACCGGCCAAGGGGCCGTCGGCGAGCGTGCCGCGGGGAGTCGGCGGGGACCGGGCGAGGGGAGGACCGCATGACCGTGGTGGACCTGGACGGCGTGGTCGGGGAGCTCCGGAGCGGCGTGAGCGGGCCGGTGCTCACGCCGTCGGACGACGGGTTCGGCCGGGAGGTCGCTCCGTTCGACCTCGGCGTGCGGTACCGGCCGCGGATCGTGGTGGGCGCCGCGGGCGTCGACGACGTGGCCAGGGTGCTGGCCGTCGCCGAGGAGCGCGGGCTCTCGGTCGCCGTGCTGGCCACCGGGCACGCCCCGGTCGGACCGGCCACCGCGGACGTCCTGGTCACGCTGCGGCGGATGGCGGAGGTCACGGTCGACCCCTCCACCCGGACGGCGACCGTCGGGCCGGGCGCCACCTGGGGGGACGTCCTGGCCGCCGCCACGCCGTCGGGCCTCGCGCCGCTGTGCGGGTCGGCTCCGGGCGTCGGCGTCATCGGGCTGCTCCTCGGCGGGGGGATGGGACCGGTGGCCCGCACCTTCGGGTTCTCGGCCGACCACGTCCGGGCCTTCTCGGGTGGTCACCCGGGGCGGCGAGGTGCGCGACGTCGACGCCACCGGCGACCCGGAGCTGTTCTGGGGCCTGCGTGGCGGGCGCGGCGGGCTCGGGGTCGTGACCGCGGCGACCGTGGACCTCCTGCCGCTGGCCACCCTCTACGGCGGCGCTCTGTTCTTCGGGGCGGACGACGCCGCCGCGGTGCTGCGCGGCTGTGCCGACTGGCTGGCCGCCGACCCGGTGGCCGACGCCCTCACGACCTCGGTGGCGATCATCCGGTACCCGCCGCTGGACGCGCTGCCCGCGCTGCTGCGTGGCCGGTTCGTCGTCCACCTGCGGGTGGCCTTCGCCGGACCCGCGGCCGAGGGGGAGCGGCTGGTCGCCCCGCTGCGCGCGCTGGGGACCCCGTTCCTGGACACGGTCGCCGAGATGCCCTACGCCCGGATCGGCACCATCCACGACGACCCGGTCGAGCCCGTGGCCGCAGCCTCGGGTGGACTGCTGCTGCGCACCCTCGACGGCGACGCGGTCGAGACCCTGCTGGACGTCGCCGGGCCGGCGGTCGAGGTCCCGCTGTCCCTCGTGGAGCTGCGGCACATGGGCGGGGCGCTGGCCCGGTCGCCGGTGCCGGCCGACGCGGTCACCGGGCGGGACGCGGCGATGGGGCTGTGGGTGGTCAGCGCGCCCGTGGCGGAGGCGACACCGGCCGCACTCGCCGAGGTCGCCGTCCCCGTGCGCGGGGTGCTCGACGCGCTGGCCCCGTGGAGCACCGGCGGGACGCAGGTCAACTTCCTCGGCTCGGTCAACACCGCCGAGGAGTACGAGCGGAGCTGGCCGCCCGACGTCGGCGCCCGCCTGGCGGCCCTGCGCCGGGTGACGATGGGCGACCGGATGCCGGTCCTGGACGTCGGGACCGCGCAGCTGCACTGACCGGCGCCGGGCCTCCTGCGGCCCTGGCCGGGCGTCACGGCCGCGGCGGGCCGGCCGGGGTCCCGGTCCGGAGCCTCGGCAGCACCTCGCCGGCGAACAGCTCGTCCGACGCGGCCAGGAGGTCGGGGTCGGCGTCCCGGGAGCCGGGGACCACGATCACCCGGTCCAGTCCCAGGTCGATCAGCTCGCGCAGCCGTGCCACGCAGGCGTCGGGTGGGCCCGCGACGGCGAAGCGGTCGAGGAAGGCGTCGGGCAGCAGCGTCGCGGCACTCGCCGTGGTGAGCCCGTGGGCCGCCTCGTCGTGGGCCGCCTTCACGCGCTCCACCACGGCGCGGTCCTCCTCCGGGACCACGTCGGACGGGCCCTCGCTCACGAAGTGGGCGAAGATCGCCGCGCTGCCGCGGACGAGGTCCCGGGCGACGGCGACGTCGGGGTGGACGGCGACGTTGACGAAGGCGCCGAGCGAGAGCGGCGCCCCGGTGTCCTGGACGGCGCGACGCGCCTCGGCGATCGCCCACGACACCCGCCGCGGGTCCGCGCCGACGGTGAGGTCGACCCGCCCGCACCCGCGCGCGGCGAGCGCGATGGTCCCCGGGCCGGTCGCGGCCACGGACACCGGGACCTCGGTCGCGCCGAAGGGTCCGACCCACGCCATGCGGGCGGAGATCCCACCGGGGGCGGGGACGGCCTGCCCGCGGAGGAAGCCCTGCAGCTGGTCCAGCCCGGACTGCAGCTCCTCGCTGGTCGCCGGGCGCAGCCCCAGCTGCCGGACCGCCGAGTCACCCCGGCCGAGGACGACCACCGCCCTGCCGCCCGACTCGATGTGCAGGGTGGCGACGGCCGACGCCGTGACAGCCGGGTGGCGGGTCACCGGGTTGGTGACGGCGGGGCCGAGCCGCAGCCGCTCCGTCGCCCCGGCGGCCAGGGCGAGCTCCACGTACGGGTCGCCGACGAGGTTCTCGCTGTCGGCGAGCAGGAGGCCGTCGAACCCCCAGCGCTCGGCCCGCACCGCCAGGTCGACGGCGCGGCGCGGGACGGGGAACCCGTGCAGCCAGATCTCCGGTCTCACGGGGGACCCCCGGCCGTGGTCGGGCGATGTCGACGCGCGGCACCGTACCGGTCGCCGAGGGCGGGTGTCGACGTCCCCGACCGCCGCCGCCGGAGCCGAGGGGAGCCCTGCGCGACCGGGTTGTCGCAGGCGTCCCCGGACCGGCAGGCTGCGCCCCGTGGAGGTCCCGCTGACCGCCGAGGACCGGGCCATCCTGGCCCTCGAGAGCCCGTCGCTGGTCGGGCACACGTGCACGGTGGTCCGCCTGCCGGCGGGGGCGCCGACCCTGGAGGAGCTGCGCGACGCGGTGACCCGGAGGCTCCCGGACGCGCCGCGGCTGACCTGGCGCCTGGCGGGGACCGCCGCGGAGCCGGTGTGGGCCCCGGACGAGGCGGTCGACGTCGCGGCGCACGTCGGCGCCGTCGTCGCGGACGGCCCCCTCGACCCGGCCGGGCTGCGCGGCGAGGTGGCGCGGTTGTTCGTGCAGCACCTGGACCGGCGCCGGCCGCTGTGGCGGATGGACCTGGTCGGCCCGCTCGCCGGGGGTGGCGCGGCCCTGGTGTGGCGGGTGCACCACGCCCTGGCCGACGGGACGACGGCGATGCGCCTGGCCTCCGCCGTCCTCTGGGACCCGCCGCCGGCGCCCGCGGCCGGTGGGGCCGCGCCCGGCGCCGTGCCGCCGCGCGACGACCCGCCGGCTCACCACCGCGCCGCCGTCCTGACCGGCGAGGTCCTCCCGGGGCTGCGCCGCTCACCGTTCGACGCGCGGGTGGGACCCGACCGCGAGGTCGCCTTCGCCGACGTCCCGCTGTCCGCCCTGCACGACGCCGCCCGCCGGCTGGCCGGCGCGACCGTGAACGACGCGGTGCTCGCCGTCGTCGCGGGCGCGCTGCGCCGCTGGCTGGAGCACCGGCACGGGCCGCTGCGCGACCTGCGGGTGAAGGTGCCGGTCACCCTGCACGCCGAGGGCGACTCGGTCGGCAACCGCGACTCGTACTTCCGGGTGGACCTCCCGGTCGACGAGTCGGACCCGGGAGCTCGCCTGGCCGCCGTCCGCACGGAGACCGCCCTGCGCAAGGCGCACGCCGACGCGCAGGAGCTCGACGAGCTGGTGTCCCGGACGGCCCGGATCTCACCCCGCCTGGCCGACTGGTCGCAGCGGCTGCTGCGGAGCGGGCGGGCCTTCGCCCTCAACGTGTCCAACGTCCGGGGACCCGAGGGGGAGGTGTCGGTGCTGGGCGCCCGCGTCGACACCGTCCACGCCCTCGCCGAGGTCGCGCAGCACCACGCCCTCCGGGTGGCGGTGCTCTCCGCCGCCGGCCGGCTGTGCTTCGGGCTGGTCGCCGACCCCGCGGTCGTCGGGGACCTGGACGTGCTCGCCGGTGCGCTCGAGCGGGAGGCCGCCGAGCTGGTGAAGGCCGGCACGGCGGCCGGCGGGCCCGCACCTGGGCCGCGCGCGCCGGCGGACGCCGATCACACCGGCTCGACGACCTCCGACTCGCCGGGGACGCCCCGGTCAACCACCACCGGGGGCCCGCCGGAGCGTGGCCACACCCGGTAGTCCCGGAAGGACATCGGCAGGCCGCGCGCGGTGGACGCGTCCGCGGCGTCCATTGCCTGGACGTGCACGTGCGGCTGCGTCGAGTTGCCCGAGTTCCCGCACGCGGCGACCTGCCGGCCGGCCGCGACCGGCTCGCCCTCCCGCACCTCGATCGACCCGGCGCGCAGGTGGGCGAGGACGACGTACCCGCCGCCATCGGCCAGCTCGAGGACCACGTGGTTGCCGGCGAGCGCGCCGGCACCCCCGCGGGCCCGCGCCGCCTGCGTCAGGGCGTAGCGGAGCAGGGCCGGCTGCGACCGCCGCGCCTCGTGGTCGGCCTCGCCGTCGTGGACCGACACCACCCGGCCGGGGGCGGGGGCGAGGACCGGCTGGCCGAAGGCGACGAACCGGTCCACCGGCTCGGTGGCCAGCACGGTGCGCCAGTCCCGCGTCGCCGCCGTCCGCCGTCCGCGCACGGCGATGAAGTCGATCGCGTACGTCGTGGCGAACCGGTGCGTGCCGTGGCTCGGCACGCGCCGCGCGGGGCTGTTCCGCGCCAGCCACGTGCCGCGGAACGGCAGTCCGAGCACCACCCCGTCGGATCCGGACACGGCGCCTCCCTCCGCTGCCGGGGATGGTGCCGCACCCGGCGGCGCTCAGGTGACGACGACCTCGTCGCGCACGCGCATCCGCTCACCGACGAACCCGCCCACGACGGTGATCAGCGAGACCCCGATCAGCAGGACCGCGGGCACCCACGGGTCGTTCCCGATGGCACCGGTCATGGCGCTGGCCACGAAGGGCAGGAACCCGCTGAGGGCACCGGCGATGTTGTACGCCAGCGCGACCCCGCTGTAGCGGTACCGGGCGGGGAAGAGCTCGGTGAGCAGCGCGCCCGTGACGGCGTACGCGACCGAGAGGGCGGCGATCCCGGCCGAGATGGCGAGGACGACGGCGGCGGCCGAGCGGGTCGTCAGCAGGGCGAAGACCGGGTAGGCCAGGAGGGCGCTCGCGACGCCGCCCCAGAACGTCATCCGGCCGGGGCCGAGCCGGTCGGCGAGCCGGCCGATGACGACGATGACGACCATCTCGACGACGGCGGCCACGAGCGTGGCGTTGACCATGAGGCCGCGGGACAGGCCCAGGGAGTCGACGCCGTAGCTGATCGCGAACGTGGTCAGCACGTAGAACCCGCCGACGCCGAGGAACGCCGCGGCGATGGCGACGACCAGCCGCACCCAGGCGTGCCGGAACACCTCACCCGCTGGGATCTTGGGCCGGTCGGCCTCGTGCCTGAGCAGCTCGTCGAAGATCGGCGACTCCTCCACGCGGCGGCGGATGTAGAAGGCGACGACCAGCAGTGGGAACGCGGCGAGGAACGGCAGCCGCCAGCCCCAGGAGTCGAAGGTCGCGTCGGGCAGCAGCAGGACCAGGGCGAAGGCGCCCGAGGACATCAGCGTGCCCACCGGGGAGCCCAGCTGGGGCAGGGCGGCGTACCGGCTGCGCTTGTCCGGCGGGGCGTGCTCGACGGCCAGGGTGACCGCGCCGCCCCACTCGCCGCCGACGGCGACGCCCTGCGCGAGGCGCAGGAGCACCAGCAGGGCCGGTGCGGCGACGCCGATGGCGGCGAAGTCCGGCAGCAGGCCGATCAGCCCGGTCGCCGCGCCGATCAGGACCACCGTGATCAGCAGGGCGGGGCGGCGGCCGATGCGGTCCCCGACCGCGCCGAAGACGACCGCTCCCACCGGCCGGGCGACGAAGCCGACGCCGAAGGTGGCGAAGGCGGCCAGCGTCGCCGCCGTGGGGTCGAGCGTGCTGAAGTACAGCCGGTTGAACACCAGGGCGGCGGCGGTGCCGAAGAGGAAGTAGTCGTACCACTCCAGGGCGGTGCCGACGAAGGCGGCGAAGGCGACGCGACCGGCGTCGCGGCTGCTCACGGTCGCGTGCGGCGTCGCGGTGCGGGGACCGGCCCCGGCTCCGCCCGGGACGGCGGTCGAGTCGCTCATGGGTGCGCTCCTCGGGTGTGCTGGTCGGGTGCGGGCGGCAGGTCCTGGCCGGCGAACACACCGGTGTCGTGCACCGGCGTCCCCCCGAGCAGCGTGGCCAAGACGCCGATGGCGCCGATCCGGTCGGCGTCGACGCGCTGCGGGTCGTCGCTCAGGAGCACGAGGTCGGCGAGCTTGCCGGGGCTGACGCTGCCGCGGCTGCGCTCGTCGTGGCTGGCCCACGCCTCGTCGATCGTGTAGGCCCGCAGCGCCTGGGTCGCGCCGACGCGTTCGTCGGCGCCGATCACGGCCCCGCCGGAGGACAGCCGCTGGACCATCGACTGCATGCCGAGCAGCGGGGCACCGGGGGCGACGGGCCGGTCGGAGCTGCCGGGCACCCGCAGCCCCGCGTCGAGGAAGGAGCGGTGCCGGTAGAGCCAGTCCGCCCGTTCCGGGCCGACGGCGGCGGCCATGGTGTCGCCCACCGCGTACAGGAAGCGCGGCTGCGGGACGGGCACCACGCCCAGGGCGGCGAAGCGGGCCAGCTGGTCGGGGCGGACGACGCCGGCGTGCTCGATGCGGTGCCGGACGTCGTCGCGCGGCGAGGACCGCCCGGCCTCGGCGAAGGCGTCCAGCGCCAGGTCGACGGCGTCGTCCCCGATGGCGTGGGCGGCCACGCGCCACCCGGCGCGGTGCGCGTCGACCACCAGGCGGCGCATCCGGTCGGGGTCGTCCTGGTACACCGCGGTCCCGTGGTCGCAGAAGGGGGAGGAGAGCGCGGCGGTGCGGCCGATGAGCGACCCGTCGAGCCAGATCTTCATGGGGCCCAGGCGCAGCCGGTCGTCCCCGAAGCCGGTGCGCAACCCGAGGTCCAGGCCCACGCCGATGCCGTCGTCGGGGTGCGCCCGCAACGGGTGCAGGGTGTCGCTGGCGACCATCAGCTCCACGCGGGTGCGCAGCAGCCCCCGCTCCCGGGCGGCGGTGTAGGCCGCGGCCTCGACCGGGGTGCGGCCCAGCAGGCCCAGGCCGATGCCGGCCTCGACCACGTGGGTCAGGCCCTCCGCGGCGTAGACGGCGCTCGCCCGGCCGAGCGCCGCCGCGACGTCGTCCACCGGATAGGGCTTGACGAGGGCGTCGACCAGCTCCTGGGCCCGCTCCTGGAGGAGCCCGGTGGGCGACCCCGCGCCGTCCCGGACGACGACCCCTCCGGCGGGCGCGTCGGCGTCGCCGTCCAGGACGCCGCAGCGCCGCAGCACCTCGCTGCTGACGACGCTCATGTGGCCGGAGCGGTGCTTGAGCCACACCGGCCGCCCCTCGCCGGCCCGGTCCAGCAGCTGACGGTCGGGGTGGGCGCCGATGACCGTGTCGTCGTAGCCGGAGCCCACCACCCAGGCGTCGCGGGGCAGGGCGGCCGCGTCGCGCGCCACGGCCTCCTCGACCGCGGCGAGGGTGCCGGCCGCGGAGAGGTCCACCTCGCCCAGGGACTGGCCGAACCACGCCATGTGGTTGTGCGCGTCGCCGAACCCGGGCACCACCACGGCACCGTCGCCGTCCACGACCGCCCGCGCGGGCAGCGCCTCGACCTCCTCGTCGAGGCCCACGATGCGGCCGCCGAGCACGCCGACGGCCGAGGCCGTGGGACGCGCGTCGTCGACGGTGACCACGTGCACGTCGCGCAGCAGCAGGTCGAGCACGGTCGCTCCGTTCATGCCAGGGAGTGCAGGCGGGTGAGCGGCAGGTCGGCGGCGTGGTGCACCGGCACCGGAGCGCCGTCGACGAGGACCGGGCCCGGTCCGGTCGGCACGCTGACCGCGGGCGTGGCGGTGTTGTGGACCATGTCCGCGCTGGTCAGCCCGCGGCTCGCCCGGACCGCGGCGTAGCGCACGCCCGAGGGCAGCGACCCGCGGGAGCGGGCGTCGGCGAGGCACTGCTCGGAGACGAAGACCCGCGACAGCCGGCGCGGCGCGGCGCCCAGCCCGCCGAAGTAGGGCCGCAGCACGCGTGGCTGGGTCAGCCGCGTGGAGCCCGATCCGGACCCGGAGGTGCCCCACGCGACGAAGCCGGACTTGAGGACGAGCTCGGGTGCGGTGCCGAACCGGGCCGGGTGCCACAGCGCGATGTCGGCGAGCGCGCCCGGCCGCAGCGCGCCCACCTCGTGGGCCATGCCGTGCGCGATGGCCGGGTTCAGCGTGATCTTCGCCAGGTACCGCAGCACCCGCGCGTTGGCCGGGTGGTCCGGCCCGGCCTCCCCGGCCAGGTGCGCCTGGACGTGGGCCACCTGCCAGGTGCGCCGGGCGGTCTCGGCGATGCGGCCCATCCCCATCGAGTCGGAGTTGACGATGCTGATGGCGCCCAGGTCGTGCAGCGCGTTCTCCGCGGCGATGCCGTGCTCGCGGACGCGGCTGCCGGCGATCGCGACGTCGCTGTCGACCCCGGCGTGGCCGCGGTGGACGGTCAGGGTCATCGGCAGCAGCTCCTCGACGGTCGCGCCGGTCAGCGGCAGCGTCGGCGTGGTCGAGGAGGTCAGGACGTGCGGCTCGGTCACCACCTGCAGCAGGTCCGGGTGCCCGCCACCGCCCTCGACGTGGTAGGCGTGCACGGTGCGGCCCCGGGTGGCCGACAGCGTGTCGGCCAGCGCGCCGGACTCGTTGAGGGTGTCGGTGTGCAGGGCCACGGGCAGGTCGGCCTCCTCGGCCACGCCGAGGCAGGTGTCGACGATGCGGGGGGTCGCTCCCCAGTCCTCGTGGATCTTGAACCCGCCCGACCCGGCCAGCACGGCCCGCTCGAGCAGGTCGGGGGACGACGTCGAACCGCGGGCCAGGAAGGCCACGTTCACCGGCGCGTCGCGCCAGCCCTCGATGAGGGTGTGCAGGTTGGCCGCCGGGTTGGCGCCCACGTCCCAGACGCCGCCGATGCCCATGCCCACCAGCGAGGTGACGCCGGCGGCCAGGGCGGCGGGGACGACCTCGGGGCTGGACAGGTGCACGTGCGAGTCGACGATGCCGGGCGTGGCGATGAGGCCCTCACCGGTGATCATCGCGGTGTGGGAGTCGACGACCAGCTCGACGCCGTCGGTCGCGTCCGGGTTGCCGGCCCGGCCGGTGCCCACGATGCGCCCGTCCTTGATGCCGATGCTGGTCTTGCGCACCCCGAGGAGGGGGTCGATCACCACGACGCCCAGCACGACCATGTCCAGGGCGCTGTCCCCGGGGGCACGGTCGGTCACGAGCAGCCCGTGGCGGGCGGTCTTGCCGCAGCCGCCGAGCAGCTCCTCGCCGGGCTCGGTGTCGTCCCCCTCGATGCGCACCCACAGGTCGGTGTCCGCCAGGCGCAGCAGGTCACCGGTCGTGGGGCCGTACAGGGCGGCGTAGCGGCGGCGGGAGAGGCTGCTCACCGCCGGCCGCCCCGGGCCACGACGGGGACGACCCGGGTGGCGCCCGGCGCGAGCTGCAGGCTCACCCCGGCCGGGAGGTCGAGCCGGTAGCCCCGGACCACCTCGCGGTCGAGCTCCAGCGCCGGGTTGAGCTCCTCGAGCGGGAAGTGGGAGGAGATCCACACCGGCCGCTCGCCGCGGTTGGTCACCTCCACCGCCTGACGGTCGCGGCCCGGAGCGAGCTCGATCTCGCCGTCCTCGGTCAGGACGGCGCCCGGGCCCGCGGGGTCCGGCGGGCCGAACGGCTCCGGCACGTGCACCAGGGAGGTGCCGTGCGGGAAGAGCGCCTCCACCTGCACGCTCGGCACGGTGGTCGCCACGCCGGGCAGCACCTGGTCGGCCGCCACGACGTCCCGGGCCCTCCGGACGACCTCCCCGAGCGGCACGCCGTCCCAGGCCATCTCCAGGACCTCGTCGCAGAGCAGGGCGATCGCCTCGGTCGCTCCCAGGCGGGCGCCGCGCGCCAGCCGCCGCCGGGCCAGCTCGGCAGCGGTGAAGATCGACAGGCGCTCCTGCTCCCGGGGCGTCATGTGCACCGCGGACCTCCGGACCGTCTTCCGTCGGTGGGCGTCGAGCGGGTACCCGGCGTCCGCGCCGGTCACCCCTCGATCGCCGGGTGCCGTCCGGGACCGGACCCGCCGCGTGCGCCGGGAGCCGTGTAGCGCCCCGGATGCGGGGGAACCCACCACGGAGCGGGCAGAGACCTCGCCACACCCGTACGGACGGAGCAGGAGTGACCACGGTCGAGAGGGGCCGGCAGGTCCTGGGCGACCGCTACGAGCTCGAGCAGCTGATCGCCACCGGCGGGATGGGCGAGGTCTGGCGCGGCCACGACGACCACGTCGACCGCCCCGTGGCGGTCAAGGTCCTGCGCAGCCAGTACGCCGACAACCCGACCTTCGCCGCCCGGTTCCGCGCCGAGGCCCGGCACGCGGCCGCTCTGCGTCACCCGAACATCGCCGCCGTCCTGGACTACGGGGAGACGACGACGGAGTCCGGGGAGAACGTCGCGTACCTGGTCATGGAGCTCGTGGAGGGCGCGCCGCTGTCGGAGCGGCTCGCCGCCGAGGGACGGCTCAGCACGCAGACTGCGCTGTCGGTGCTCGAGCAGGCCGCGGCGGGGCTGGCCGAGGCGCACCGCGCCGGCGTCGTCCACCGCGACGTGAAGCCGGCGAACATCCTGGTGCGCGACGACGGTGCCGTGAAGCTGACCGACTTCGGCATCGCCTGGTCGGCGGGCAGCGTGCCGCTCACCCGGACCGGTCAGGTGATCGGCACGCCGCAGTACATGTCGCCCGAGCAGGCCCAGGGGCAGCAGGCCGGCCCCGCGAGCGACGTGTACGCCCTGGGTCTGGTCGGCTACGAGTCGCTGACCGGACACGCCGCGTTCGAGGGCGACAACCCGGTGACCCTCGCGCTCAAGCAGGTCCAGGAGCAACCGGAGCCCCTGCCCTCCGACCTGCCCGCCGGGGTGCGCGAGCTCATCGACTCGGCGCTGGTCAAGGACCCCGAGGCGCGTCTGGCCGACGGGAGCGCCTTCCTGAGCGCGGTCGAGGGGGTGATCCAGCGTCAGGCGGAGGACACCGCGTCCCGCACCCGTCCCGTCGGGCCCGCCCTCCCGCCGGTGCCCCGCGGGTCCGGGACGCCGAAGAGCCCTCCCCCGCGGCACCGGCGTCGCCGGGCGCTGGTGCTGGCGCTGGCGCTCGTCCCGCTGCTCGTCCTCCTCGGCTTCGGCGTCCTCACCGCGCTGCGCGACCCGTCCGACGGGGGAGGGGCCACCGGTGCGGTCCCGTCGCCGTCCGCATCCGCATCCGCATCCGCATCCGCATCCGCGGACGACGGCGTCGTGCTGGACGCGCAGCAGCACCTGGGGCGTCCGGTCGACGAGGTCGTCGCGGAGCTGAGCGCGCTCGGGCTCCTCGTGGAGCGGCTGGACCAGGTCACCGTCGACTCGCCCCCGGGCACCGTGACGCGGCTGGACCCGGTCGGCACGCGGCTCCACGCCGGTGACCGGGTGCAGGTCCACGTCGCGGTCGCCCCCGCCCCGCCGCCCGCCGAGGTCACGGCGGTGGAGCCCGCTGGAACCGGTGGGACGCCCGGGCCCGCGGACGCGGGGCCCCCGTCCCGGGCGGAGGACGCGGCGCCCGCTCCCGAGGAGGCCCCGGCGCGCACCGCGCCGGGGTCCGGGCCCGGTGCCGACCCCACCGCCGGGACGCCGACCGGTGCCGACACCGACACCGAGCCAGCGCCCGGCACGGCTCCGGGGACCGGCGCGCCGGGCACGGAGAGCCCTCCGGCGCCGAGCGACACGACCGACCCCGCTCCTGCGGAGGACGGCGCCCAGGAGACCTCCCCCGGGACGGGGGCACCGGAGGCGGGGACCACCGACCCCGAGACCGCCGACCCCGACGCCACCGGATCCGAGACCACCGAGCCCGACGCCACCGACCCCGAGACCACCGAGCCCGACGCGACCGGATCCGGCGGACCCAGCGACCCCGCGGGCGCGGAGGGCCCGGCCACTCCTGAGTCGGGCTCCTCGGGGTCGGGCTCATCGGGGTCCGGCCCCCCGGACCCCGGCGCGCCGGAGGACTCCTCGTCTCCGCCCGCCGGCGAGACCGACCCGGACGCGGGCGGCACCGGCTGACCCTCGGTCGCCGGTGGCCCGACGACGCGCTCCCGTCCCGGAGCGCCCCGACCCGGACTCCCTAGGCTGGCCGGGTGACGGGTGAGGACGGAGCCCCGAGGAGCCGGATCCGCGTCCCGATGACGGAGCGGGCGCCCGACGAGCCGCACCGGGCATCCAGTCCGCTGGAGCTGTTGTTCGACCTCACCTTCGTCGTGGCGATCGCCGGCATCACCGCGCAGCTGGCCCACGGGGTCGCCGAGGGTCACGGCCTCGAGGACGTCGCGCCCTTCCTGCAGGTGTTCTTCGCCATCTGGTGGGCGTGGATGAACTTCACCTGGTTCGCCTCGTCCTACGACACCGACGACGTCCCCTACCGGCTGCTGACCATGCTGCAGATGGCCGGTGTGCTGGTGCTCGCGGCCGGCGTCCCCGCGGCGTTCGAGGACTCCGACTACCGCGCCGTCACCGTCGGCTACCTGGTGATGCGCGTCGGCCTGGTCGGGCAGTGGCTGCGCGCGGCCGTCGAGCACCCCGAGGGACGCAGCACGGCACTGCGCTACGCGGCGGGCATCTCGATGGTGCAGCTCGGCTGGCAGGTGCGCCTGGTCCTGGCCCAGGCCGGCGTGCTCCCGGAGGGCTCCCTCGTCCCGGTGTTCCTCGTCCTCGTCCTCCTGGAGCTGGCCGTCCCGCGGTGGGCCGAGCGGACGCGGCGCACCAGCTGGCACCCGCACCACATCGCCGAGCGGTACGGGCTGTTCGTGATCATCGTGCTCGGCGAGAGCGTGCTGGCCGCGTCCACGGGGGTGCAGGCGGCCTTCGCGGCACGGGGCCTGCACTGGTCCCTGCTGACCGTCGGGGTCGCCTCGCTGGTGCTGCTCTTCGCGCTGTGGTGGCTGTACTTCCTGCAGCCGGCCGGGCCCGGGCTGGCCGCCCACCGGAACCGGTCGTTCCTGTGGGGCTACGGCCACTACGGGATCTTCGCGGCCCTCGCCGCCCTCGGCGCCGGGCTCGAGGTCGCGGTCGAGCAGACCGGCCACCACCTCGACGTCTCGGCGGTCGCCGTCGCGTACGCGGTGGCCGTCCCGGTGGCCGTGTTCCTCGTCCTGCTCTGGGCGGTGCACGTGCCGCTCGTGGCCCGGACGGTCATCCGCCCGGCGCTGGCCCTGGGGGCCGCCGTCGCCGTCCTCCTGCTCCCGCTGGCGGCCGACCTCCTCGGCGTCACCGCGGTCGTGGGGACCACCGCGGCGGTGTGCGCGGTGGTGGTCGCGAGGACGGTTCTGGCGTCCTCGCGCAGCGCCGGCCGGAGGGCCGCCTCCCCGTTCTGATCCCCCCGGCCGGGCAGCGGCCCAGCGGTCGGGGACCCGCGGGGCGCCTCCGGGCCACCCGGCGCCGGCGACCTACCGCCGGGGCGCGGTCCGGAGCCAGTCCTCGAAGCGGGTGTCGAACAGGACGGCGCCCTCCCCGGGCAGGAGGGTGCGCTCCTCGATCTCGGCGCCGTGGTAGCGGCCGGAGGGATCGGTGACGACGGTGCGGGGATCGGACCGGGCGCGCAGGCCGTGCCGGACCAACTCGTCGAGCCGGAAGACCTCCGGCCCGGCGACCTCGACGACGCCGTGGAGCGGTGCGCCCACGGCGGTCCGGGCGACCGCCGTGGCGACGTCGTCGGCCGCGATGGGCTGGACGAGTGCGGGTGGCAGGCGCACCGTGTCGCCGTCGGTGGCGGCCTGCGCGATGGGGACGAGGAACTCGAAGAACTGCGTCGCGTGGACGATCGACCAGGGGATCGGCGATCCCTGGATGAGCTTCTCCTGGGCGCGCTTGGCCCGGAAGTAGCCGATGCCGTTCGGGCGGTCGGTGCCCACGACCGAGAGCGCGACGTGGTGACCGATGCCCGCCGCGGCCGCGGCCTCGAGGAGGTTGCGGGTCGAGGTCTCGAAGAACTCCAGGGCGGCGGCGTCCTCGAAGGAGGGCGAGTTCGACACGTCGACGAGCACCGCGGCGCCGGCGAGCACGTCGGCCAGCCCCTCGCCGGTGATCGTGTCGACGCCGGTGGAGGGGGCGGCGGGGACCGCCTCGTGGCCCTGCGCGGCGAGCTTGCCGACGACGGAGGAGCCGATGCGCCCCGTGCCGCCGACGACGACGATCTCCATGGTCGACCTCCCGTGCCGGCGCCGGTGCGGCGGTGGGTGTGCGGACCCGGCCGACTGTCGCCGGGTCCCCGGCGCGGTCACGCCGGTCGGGGACCCCGTCACCTGACGGGTCCTCCGTCCTCCGGACCCGGGCCGCCGGGGGAGGAGGCACGAGCGATCGTAGGAGCGGCCCGATCCCCCGGACAACCACCGGAGCGACTGGGCGCTGGTCATCGAGGCGCGCTCGCGCGCTCTCGCCAGCGCCGGCCGGGAGGCCGAGGTCGGGTTCCCGGCCGGCGATCGAGCGGGGCCACGACGGACGACGCCGTGGCCCCGCTCCCGGTGCTCAGACCGCGCGGACGTTCTCCGCCTGCGGGCCCTTCTGACCCTGGGTGATGTCGAACTCGACGCGCTGCGCCTCGTCCAGCGACCGGTACCCGGTCCCGGTGATCGCCGAGAAGTGGCAGAAGACGTCGGCGCCGCCGCCGTCCTGCTCGATGAAGCCGAAGCCCTTCTCCGCGTTGAACCACTTCACAGTGCCCTGAGCCATGTCGTTCTCTTCTCCGTGCTGGGGGTGTCAGGACCGGCACTCACCGGTCCCGGGTCGCCGCACCGACCGGCAGGACCGAGAGGAACGTCAGGCAGAGACGACTGCGGACGTCCGGAAACGAAGCAGAGGCACGACAGCGACCGACGCCGACTGTACGGGGCTGTTCGCCGGTGCGGGGGCCTGCGCCCGGAACGAGGGGCAGATCTCAGGCCGGGGGGGACGCCGGTCACCACCGCAGGGGGTCGGTCAACCGGGACTGGGCCGTGCGGCACGCCCGGCAGTTCCCCCACGCCAGGAGGGCCAGCGGCGTCGTGGCGGACCCACACTCGGGGCACGCGACGGACTCGTGCGATCGCGTGCGAGCCTCGCGCAGCTCGCGGGCGCGCTCCTCGTGGATGGTCTCGTCGCCCCGGCAGGGGCAGCCGAGATGAGCGTCAGCGCAGCGTCCGCGGTGTGTGGCGATGGGGCCTCCTCCAGCCACGTCGACGCTACCCCCGCTGTCCCTCCCGAGGGCGCGCGGGACCCGCGCGCCGGGACGCCTGTGTCGCCGGCTGCTCGCGTCGCCCGACGGCGGCACCGGGGCGCGACGTCCAGGCCTCCCCGCCCGGTTCGGCGTCGTCGAGTCCCCGCTGCGGACGCCGGTCCTCGGCGATGTCGGCGCGCTCCTCGGCGCTGCCCTCCGGGAGCGGGCCGGGAGGGCGTTCGGTCGCCGTGCGGGCGTCGGGGGACTGCGGCTCGGTGCTCACGGGCCGGGTGTCACGTTCGGGGAGCCGGCGGGCTCAGCGCTCCCCGTCCCGTGTCAGCCGTTCCGTCTGCGACGTGGCGTCGGCCTTGGTCTCGCGCTCGACGCGCTCCGCCTCGATCGACGTGCCGGACTCCTCCGACATCGGGTGTCGAGGCGACCCGTCGACCATGGGTGCTCCCTCATCGGGCACCTGAGCGGCTCCGTGCCGGGCCGCTCCGCCGTCCGCGGGCCTGCCGAGTGGAGCGGTGCCGCGGTGCCGGGGACCGGGAGGAGGGGGACAGTCGTGGCATGACGGATGCGGAACCGCCCCCCGAGGTGGAGCAGCGGCTGGCGCAGGACCTGGACCCCGAGCGGCACCGGAAGCCGTCCGAGGGCGTGCCCCAGGAGCTGCCCGACGACGACGCCGAGGAGGCGCCGTCCACCTGACGGGCCGGGACGCGCGACGGCCGCCCCGGCGGGACGTCACGCGGGTGGGACCGGCGGGGGCGCCTGCTCGGGAGGGACCCACGTGGTCAGGTCGCGCCAGGTCAGGCGCCGCCCGGCCATCGGCGCGGGTCCGCCCGCGGCGGGCAGGCCCAGGCACAGGAGCATCTCGGCGACCCAGCCCTCGGGCAACCGCAGCACCACCCCGACCGCCGCGCGGCTGAACGAGGTCACGGGGCCGGCGCCGATGCCGAGCGCGTGGGCGGCGAGCATCAGGGTCGCCGCCGCCGTCCCGACGTCGATGTGCGGACCGGCGGCGTCCCGGGGGAAGCCGTACTCGGCGGCGAGCCGGCGGTCGGTGCAGATCGCGATCGCCGCGGCCGGGTGCGGGAGCATGCCCGGCGACACCATCCGCAGGACCCGCAGGGTCGGGCGGTCGTCGGTCACGACGAACCGCTGGAGGTGCCGGTTGCCGGCGGTCGGCGCCCACCGGCCCGCGTCGAGGATCGCCTCGAGGGTGGCCCGCGGCACGGGGTCGTCGGTCATCGCGCGCACCACGCGCCGGCTGCGGATGGCGGCGAGCACGGCCTCCGCGTCGCCCGCGTGCGGTCCGGTCACCCGCGCTGCCCGGCGGCGAACCGCGCGGTGAGGTGCGCCGCGAGCTCCCGGCACAGCTGG
Source organism: Geodermatophilus sp. SYSU D01105 (assembly GCF_054050095.1). Lineage (NCBI taxonomy): Bacteria > Bacillati > Actinomycetota > Actinomycetes > Geodermatophilales > Geodermatophilaceae > Geodermatophilus > Geodermatophilus sp. SYSU D01105. The sequence continues at coordinate 41,495 of NZ_JBJGYR010000010.1, read as the reverse complement.
TCGAGGCCGGCGAGGTACTCCTCGCGGCCCTCGCGCGGCACCGCCAGCTCCGGCACCCGGGACAGCGGCCCCTCCAGGAAGGCGGCCGTCGCCTCCGACGACCGGGGCGCGATCCGCTGGGCGAGCCTGCGGGCGGCGGTCAGCAGGCGCATCGGGCCGTACTCGGCGGCCTCGTCCACCTGGGTCCGCGCGGCCGTGACCAGGTAGGCGAGCAGCTCCAGCGCCTCGTCCTCGTCGAGGACCCACGCCGGGCCGGTCACTGCTGCCCCGCCCGCTCCCGGTGCAGGAGCGCGGTCAGGTGCGCGGTCAGGTCCTCGTCGTCGGCGTGGGTCGACAGGTGACCGAGGTAGCCGTCGGGCCGGATGAGGGCGATCCCGCGGTGCCCGATGCCGTAGCGCCGGGCCACCGCCCCGGCGGCGTCCACCAGGGCGTCCGCGGGGGCGCCGGCCGCGTCCGGGACCACGGGGACCACCGTGCCGAGGGAGCCGAGGGCGGCGCGCAGTCGCTCGAGCACCCCGGGGTCGTCGTCGGTGCTGAGGAGCAGGTGCCCGGGCCGGCGGAGCAGGTCGCCGATCCAGGCCTGCGCGCCGGAGACCGAGGTGAGCCCCGGGACGTCCGGGGCGTGGTCCCCGGGGGAGGCGTGCCGCAGGCCGTCCCCGGAGCCGCTGACGGCGGGGCTCCCGCGGTAGGTGACGGCCGTCTCGGCCAGGCCGGACGCGACCTCGTCCTCCAGCGCCCGGACGTGTCCCAGCACGAAGAGCGCGAGGTCGCGCAGGTGGGCCGCGGCCCCCGCCGTGGCCATGGCGTCGGTCATCCGGCTCGTCGTCCGGACCACCGCGGCCCCGACGGGGTGCCGCTCGGCGTGGTAGCTGTCGAGCAGGGCCGACCCGGCCCGGCCGGTGCTCGCCAGCGCCAGCTTCCAGGCGAGGTTGACCGCGTCCTGGATGCCGGTGTTCATGCCCTGCCCGCCCGCGGGACTGTGGACGTGCGCGGCGTCCCCGGCGAGGAACACCCGGCCGTGGCGGTACTGCGGGACCTGACCGTGGTGCACCTCGAAGTAGACCAGCCACCTCGGGTCGCTGATCTGCCACCGCGCGCCCAGCCGCTGGTCGACGAGCTGCCGGGCCTGCTCCAGCGTCGGCACGGCGCCCGCCTCGGGGGCGCCCACCTGGAACATGAACCGGCCGCGGCCGCCGGGCATCGGGAACTCGGCGGCGAGTCCGTCCGGGTGGGCGGACATGCGGATGGTGTCCGCGGACACCCCGGTGCGCACGGCCACGTCGGCGAAGAGGAAGTGCTGTCCCTGGAACACGCCCTCGAGCCGGGTGCCGACGGCCGCCCGGACCCGGCTGTGGCCCCCGTCGGTGCCCACGACCCAGCCGTACCGGTGCCGCGTGGTCCCGGTCGGGGAGGTGAGCGTGACGGTCACCCCGTCGTCGTCCTGGGCCAGGTCCGCGAGGGAGATCCCGCGTTCGACAGCAACCCCCAGTTCGGCAGCCCGCGCGGTGAGGATCGCCTCCGTCCGCGGCTGGGCCAGGTCCAGCACGCGCCGGTACCGCGAGTCCAGGTCCTCGGTGGTGAGGTGCACCCGGGGCGTGGCCTCCCGCCCGGTGGCGAGCTCGATCGCCGTGATCGCGACCCCCGCGGCCGCGACCCGGTCCAGCACGCCCATCGCCGCCAGGTGCTCCTGCGTGCGCGCGTGGATGACGACCGCCCGCGACTGGTCGGTCGGTTCGGGCAGGGCGTCGACGAGCCGGACGCGGGCGCCCTGGCGGGTCAGCTCGCACGCCGCGGTCAGGCCCACCGGCCCCGCACCGACGACCAGGACGGTGCCCGGGTCGTCGGCTGCCGCGGCGCCGGGGCTGGGAGTCGGCTCGGTCATGGGGTCGTCCTCCTCGGTCGGGGGTGCCGGGCTCCGGGTTCGCGGGTGGTCAGGAGCCGGCCGTCGACCGGACCCGGAGGGCCGCGGCCCGCCGCCGGAGCTCGGGCCGGTCGGGCTTGCCCTGCTCGGTGAGCGGGATCCGGTCCATCGGCAGGACGACGACGGTGTCGGCCACCGCCCGGCCGTGCTCGGCCGCGACCGCCGCCCGGCACGCGTCGGGGAGGACGGTCCGGCCGGGCCAGGGGACGGCGGCGGCGATCCGGGTCCCGTGGTCGCGGTCCACGACGACGACGGCGTAGCGCACCTCGGGGACCCGGCAGAGCGTGTCCTGCACGCCGACCGGGGTGACCAGGACGCCGTCGACCTCGGTGCAGTCGACCCCGCGGCCGAGGACGTGCAGGTACCCGTCGCCGTCGAGGTGCCCGAGGTCCCCGCTGCGGTACCAGCCGTCGACGAAGTTCGCGGCCTGCTCACGGGGCCGGTGCCGGTAACCCTGGGCCATGGCGGGGGAGCGCACCTCGATGCTGCCGTCGCCGGCGTCGAGGCCGCCGTCGACACGGCGGAACCGGACGTCCACCCCCGGCACGACCCGGCCCGCACAGGTGAACCGGTCCAGGTGCCCGAGGTCCTGCTCGGCCGGGGTGATCGCGCTGACGATGCCCATCTCGCTGGCGCCGTAGGTGTGCGCGATGACCGGACCGAGCCGCTCGCGGGCGCGCCGCCGCAGCGTGGGCGGAGCCGCGGCACCGATGTGCGTGAGGGTGCGCAGCGAGCGCAGGTCGCGGCGGGGGGCGTCGGGGTGGTCCATGAGCTCGAACAGCTGCGGCTCGACCAGGAACAGGTCGGTGATCCCCTCGGCCTCGATCGTGGCGAGGGCGAGCGCCGGGTCGAACCGGTCCTCGAGGACGACGGTGCCGCCGCCGAGCAGGGTGACGTCGACGAGGATCTGGGTGAGGTAGGCGAGCTTGCCGTCGGCCAGCTGGCGCCGGTCCGGGCGGCTGGGGGCGGTGACGGCGGCGGTCCACGCGGTGAAGTCGCGCAGGCTGCCCTTGGGGACGCCGGTCGTGCCCCCGGAGGAGATGAGCACGGCGAGGTCGTCGGGCCGGGCGCGACAGGGCAGCGGCTCCGCCGGCTGCGCGGCGGCCAGCTCGTCCAGGCGCAGCTCCACGCCGGGCACCGGCCCCACGGCCGCCACGGGCGCGGCGGTCTCGGCCAGCAGGTGCGCGGTCTCGGGGAACACGACGACCAGCCGGGGCGCGAAGTCGACGAGCATCTGCGCCCGCTTGTCGGCCTCCGGTGGCGCGGACAGGTAGACCGAGGCCGCCCCGACCAGGTGGGTGGCGTAGCGGACGGCGAGCGCCTCGGGCCGGTTCGGTGCGAAGAGGGCGACGAGGTCGCCACGTCCGATGCCCAGCTCCAGGAGTGCCCGGGCGGTGCGGTGGATGGCCGCGAGCAGCGCGGCGGCGGTGGTGTCCCGGCCGCCGGAGCGCAGCACCGGCCGCTCGCCCTGACGGTGCAGGACGTCGACGAGGTCCTCGACGTAGGGACGGCGCCGGCCCGGACCCGGGGCCTCGCGGCGCGCGGTCGGTCCGGTTCCGGGTCGGTCGGTCCGGGTCACCGTGGCCTCCGTGGGCGGGGCGGATCCAGGGGAGGGGCGGCGCGGGTCATCGACGTGCCCGCGGGCCGTGGGCGTCACTGTGGACCACGAGCTCGGGCGGGGATCAAGGCCGCCGTCCACCGACCCGGCCGAGCACCCGCCGGTTCGGAGTGGTCGGCGCGCGCCGTGCTCACGGCGTCCGCATCCGATCGCGGTCGGTGCGCGCACGGCTCCGGGTGCGACCGGCTCCCGCCGTCGCGTTCTCCGGGCTCCCCGCCCGGCCTGCCTGGTCGCTGGCGCCACGGTCCGTCCAGGGGGTCATGCTGGGACCGTGCGCCGCCACGACCGCATCGGCCGGGGCTACGCGGCCACGCGCCGGGCCGATCCGCGGATCGCCGCCGCCGTCCACCGTCCGCTGGCGGGCATGGCGGACGTCGTGGACGTCGGCGCCGGCACCGGGGCGTACGAGCCGGGCCGCACCGTCGCGGCCGTGGAACCGAGCGCCGTGATGCTCGCGCAGCGGCCGGCCGGCGCCGCCCCGGCGGTGCAGGGCGTGGCCGAGGCGCTGCCCCTCCGCGACGGTGCGGCCGACGCCGCTCTGGCCGTGCTCACCGTGCACCACTGGCGCGACCCCCGGGCCGGGCTGGCCGAGCTGCGGCGCGTCGCCCGCCGCCGCGTCGTCGTCGTCACCTCCGACCCGGAGGTCGCCCGCACCCACTGGCTGCTCCCCGAGTACCTGCCCTCACTGGCGCGGGCGGCCGACGCCGCGCTCCCCCTCGACCACCTCCTGGAGGCCCTCGGGGGTGGCACGGTGACCACGGTCCCGGTGCCCTGGGACTGCACCGACGGCTTCGCCGCCGCCTACTGGCGCCGGCCGGCCGCCTACCTCGACCCGCGGGTCCGTGCGGCCACGTCGGTGCTGGCCACGGCCGACGCGGTGGACCTCGACGCCGGCCTGGACCGGCTGGCCCGCGACCTGCGCAGCGGGGCGTGACAGCGCCGCCACGCGGACCTCCTGGACCGCGAGGAGTTCGACGCGGGCCACCGGCTCGTCGTCACCGACCTGCCCTGAGCGCCGGACGGCGGTGCCGGGCCGGAAGTCGGTTGTCGGCGAGGGGGGCGAGGGACCATCGTCGTCTCCTGCAGGGGCTCCCGCGCGGCCGGACCGGCACCATCGCCGCCGCCCCGGGACGGCGCGGGCGCCTTCCCCGAGGGGAGGAAGCTCCATGACGACCACCCGACCGGCGTTCGAGGACCTGCTCGCCTGGCTGGAGGCCGGCCGCGCGCGGGGCCAGGTCCACTTCGACGACCGGCAGCAGTGCTGGCAGGTGCTGGGCCACCCGGAGGCCGTCGCGGTCCTGTCCGACCCGGCCGTGTTCTCCTCCGACCTGACCGCGCTGCAGCCCGACCAGGACGACTTCGCGCTGTTCTCGCGCGGCAACATCGTGCGGATGGACCCGCCGCAACACCGCAAGCTGCGCACCCTGGTCAGCCAGGCGTTCACGCCGCGGGTGGTGGCCGACCTGGAGCCACGTATCGCCGAGCTGACCACCCAGCTGCTGGACCAGGTGTCCGAGCGGTTCGACCTGGTCGACGCCCTGGCCTACCCGCTGCCGGTGATCGTGATCGCCGAGCTGCTCGGCGTCCCGACCGCCGACCGGGCGCTGTTCCGCACGTGGGCCGACGCGCTGTTCAGCCAGGAGATCGACCCCGACGAGTCCCTGCGGGAGGCCGGCGAGCGGGCCGTGGTGGCCGTCGCGCCGACCATGCGCGAGATGAACGCCTACTTCCTGCACCACATCCGGTCCCGGCGGGCGTGCCCGGGCGATGACCTGACCAGCCAGTTGGTCCAGGCCGAGGTCGACGGTGAGCGGCTGGCCGACGAGGAGATCATCGGCTTCGTCGGGCTGCTGCTCATCGCGGGGCACATCACCACCACCGCCACGCTCGGCAACAGCGTGCTCTGCTTCCAGGAGAACCCGGACGCCGCAGCCGAGGTCCGGGCCGACCCGGCGTTGCTCCCGGCCGCGATCGAGGAGGTGCTCCGGACCCGCACGCCGTTCCCGCGCCTGGCCCGGATCTCCACGGTCGACACCACGGTGGCGGGGGTGCGCATCCCGGCCGGGCAGGTGGTGCTGCCCTGGCTGACCGCGGCCAACCGGGACGAGCGCGTCTTCGCCGAGCCCCACCGGTTCGACGTCCACCGCTCGCCGAACCCGCACCTGTCCTTCGGGCACGGCATCCACTTCTGCCTCGGCGCGCCGCTGGCGCGGCTGGAGGCGCGGGTCGCCCTGCGGCTGCTGCTGCAGCGCTACCGGGACGTGGAGGTGGCCGCCGACGAGCCGTTCGAGCAGCGCAACCCCTGGACGATGGTGGCCGTCAACCGGCTGCCGCTGGAGGTCACGGCCGCCTGACCGCCCCGGCCGCGCCCGTGCACCCCCGGCTGCTCCGGCTGCTCGCCTGCACGCTGCTCGCCTGGCTCGTGGTGACGACCGGACCTGGTCCCGCCGCCGCGCAGGGGCCCGGCCCCGATGCGGCGCGCCTGACCGGCTTCCTCGAGACCGCGCTGGCCAGGACGCGCCTGCCCGGCGTGGCCGCGGCGGTGGTCGACGGCGACCGCAGCACGTTCCTCGCCGGTCTCGGGGACGACGGGCGCGGCGGCACCGTCACGCCGCGCACCCGCTTCCGGGTCGCGTCGCTGAGCAAGTCGTTCACCGCGGTGGCCGTGCTCCGGCTGGTGCAGGAGGGCCGCCTCGACCTCGACGCGCCGGTCCGCGCCGCCCTCCCCGACTTCGCGCCGCGGGAGGCGGCGCGAGCCGACCGCGTGACCGTCCGCCACCTGCTCAACCAGACCAGCGGCCTCACCGACGCCGGCTACCCCGGGATCGTCGACGACGGAGCGACCGACCTGCGCACCCGCGTCGCCCTGCTCCGCACCGCACGGCTGGCCGGCGAGCCCGGCACGCGGTTCCGGTACTCCGACCTGAACTACCAGGTGCTCGGCCGGCTGGTGGAGGTGGTCAGCGGGGTGCCGCTCGCGCGGTACCTCGACCAGCAGGTCTTCACGCCACTCGGCATGACCGACACCGTGTCCCTGACGACCACCGCGGACGGCGCGCACCTGCCCGGGCTCGCCCGCGGGTCGGTGCTGCTGTTCGGCTGCCCCGTGGCCCGTGACGAGCTCGACGGTCTCCTCGCCGGCTCCAGCGGCGTGGTGACGACGGCGGCGGACACGGCGCGCTGGCTGCGGTTCCAGACGACCGGGCGCACCCCGGACGGCGGAGCCCTGCTGTCACCGGAGCTGCTGGCGGAGAGCCACACCCCGCCCGACGGCGTCCCCGGCGGCTACGCCATGGGCTGGCAGCGGGTGCGGTCCGGCGCCGGTCCGGAGCGGCTCGAGCACACCGGCGTGCTCTCCACCTCCTTCGCCCAGCAGGTGCTGCTGCCGGGCACCGACCTGGGCTTCGCCCTGCTCTACAACGGCAACAGCGCGCTCGCCGACACCGCCTCCGTCGCCGACGGCATGGCGGCGCTGCTCACCGACCGGCCGGCACCGGGCATCCGCAGCACGCGGTGGACCGCCGCTCTGCTGGCCGCCGCCGTCCTCGCCACGGCGGTCGCGGTGGGACGGGGCCTGGTGCGGGGACCGTCCTGGGCGGCCCGTCGACGCGGCCGGCGCCGATGGGTCACCGCCGTCCGCCTGATCCCCGCCGTCCTCCCGGCGGTGCTGCTGGGCTGCCTCCCGGCGCTGGTGCGGGCCGGTCTCGGACGGACCTTCACCTCCTGGCAGCTGGCGCTCAGCGCGCCCGCGGTCGCGGTCCTGCTGACCGTCGCCGCGGTCGGGGGCCTGGCGGTGACCGCGGCCCGGTCGTGGGCACTGGTCCGCGCCCGGCCCCCCGCGGGCCCCGGACCGCGCTGACGCGGGCGGTCGCCTCGGTCGCGGGTGGTCGAGCAGTGGAGCAGGATCTCCGCGGCGAGGCGGACGACGGTGGAGGGAGGGCCCGGATGGCGCTCGGCGAGGACGACCTGCGGGAGCGGTGGTCCCAGGGGCGGGCGTGCCACGGCCTGTGGAGCCTGCTGCCCGGCGCGGTGACCGGCGAGGTGCTGGCGCGGACCGGAGCCGACTACGTCGTCGTCGACCTGCAGCACGGCGCCACGGCCGAGGCCGAGCTGCCCGGCGTCGCGGCGGCGGTCACCGCGGCGGGTTCCGTGCCGCTCGTCCGGACCCGCAGTCCGGCCTTCGCCGACGTCGGGCGGCCGCTGGACCTGGGCGCGCGGGGCGTCATCGTGCCCAACGTGCGCGATGCCGACCACGCCCGCGAGGTGGTCGCCGCCAGCCGCTACGCGCCGGCCGGGGGGCGGTCGATCGGACGGCTCTCGGGCGGGGCCGACCGCCCCCTCGTGGTCGCGATGGTGGAGACCGCGACCGCGCTCGAGGACCTCGACGCCCTCCTCGCCGTCGACGGGCTGGACGGCGTGTACGTCGGACCGGGCGACCTGTCCCTGTCGTTGGGGCTGACCGGCCCCGAGCGCCGGGAGGAGCTGCGCGGCGTGCTGTCCTCGATCGTCGCGCGGGCCGTCGCCGCAGGCGTGCCCGTCGGCGTGCACGCCTACAGCGGGGAGGAGGCCGCCGGCTTCGCCGCCGAAGGCGCGAGGATCGTCACGGTCGCCGTCGACGTCGCCTCCCTGGGCGAGGCCGTGACGCACCACCTCGGCACCGCGCGCGGCGCTCAGGAGCCGGAGCCGCGGTGACCGGGGCGGGAGATCGGCCCGTGGGCCGGCCCCGGGTCATCCGCCGTGCACCGCCGCCTCGGGTGGCAGCCCCGGCGCCCGGCCGGTCCCCGGGGTCTCCCCGCGGGCGACGGCGGCCGGCGCGGCTGCCCGGGGGATCCCGGCGGCGGCGTACGCCTCGTCCTCGTCGAGGGTCTCCCGCTCGAGCAGGGTGTGCGCCAGCCGGTCGAGCCGGTCCCGGTTGCCGCGCAGGGTGCCGACCGCCTCGGTGTAGCAGTCCTCGATGAGCCGGCGGACCTCGGTGTCGACCAGTTCCCGCGTGGCCGGTGCGACGCCGTCCCCCTCGAACGGCGAGCCCTGGTCGGGTCGGGGCAGGACCGAGACGGGACCGACGGCCGGGGACATGCCCCAGCGGCCGACCATCTGGCGGGCGAGCCGGGTCGCCTGGTCCAGGTCGCTCTCGGCTCCGGTCGTGACCTCGCCGTAGACGACGTCCTCGGCGGCGCGGCCGCCCAGCGCCCCGACGATGCGGCCGCGCAGGTACCGCTCCGTGTAGCCGTACCGGTCGTCCTGCGGGGTCTGCACGGTCACGCCGAGCGCCTGGCCGCGCGGGATGATCGTCACCCGGCGCACCGGGTCGGCGCCCGGGGTCAGCATGCCGAGCAGGGCGTGGCCGGACTCGTGGTAGGCGGTGCTCAGCTTCTCCTCCGGAGAGAGCATGATGCCGCGCACGGTACCCAGCAGGACCTTCTCCAGGGCCTCGCCGAAGTCGGTGCCGGTGACCCGCTCGTGGCCGTGCGCGGCGGCCGCCAGGGCCGCCTCGTTGACCAGGTTGGCCAGGTCCGCGCCCACCATGCCGGGTGTCGCGGCGGCCACGGCGGCGAGGTCGACCTCCGGCGCCAGCGGGACGCCGCGGGTGTGCACCCGCAGGATCGCCAGCCGCCCGCCCAGGTCCGGCGCGTTCACGCTCACCCGTCGGTCGAAGCGCCCCGGCCGGAGCAGGGCCGGGTCCAGGACCTCCGGGCGGTTCGTGGCGGCGAGGACGACGACGCCCTCGTTGCCCTGGAACCCGTCCATCTCGGTGAGGACCTGGTTCAGGGTCTGCTCCCGCTCGTCGACCCCGCCGGCGGAGAAGGCGCCGCCGCGCGCCCGCCCGATCGCGTCGAGCTCGTCGATGAAGACGATCGACGGCGCCACCTGCTTGGCCTGGTCGAACAGGTCCCGCACCCGGCTGGCCCCGACGCCGACGATCGCCTCGATGAACTCCGAGGCGGAGATCGAGAAGAACGGCACCCCGGCCTCGCCGGCCACGGCCCGTGCGAGCAGCGTCTTGCCCGTCCCGGGCGGCCCGGAGAGCAGCACGCCCCGCGGGATCCGTGCCCCGAGGCGGGTGTAGCGCTGCGGGTCGCGGAGGAAGTCGACGATCTCCCGCACCTCGTGCTCGACCTCGTCGATGCCGGCGACGTCGGCGAACGTCGTCCGCGGCCCCGCGTCGGCCTGGTAGCGGGTGGCCCGGGACCGGCCGAACCCGCCGAGGCCGGACAGGCCCGAGGTGCTCCGCCGGGCGAACCACAGCAGCAGCCCGACCAGCAGCAGGGTGGGGCCGAACCCCAGCAGGACCTGCTGGACGAGCGGGGGAGGGGCGTCCGGCGGGTCGGCGTTGACCTCGACGCCCTTGCTCTGCAGCGTCGCGAACAGGTCGTCCTCGGCGAACGTGGGCCGCTGGGTCTCCACGGTCCGGACGTCGGTCGTGGTCTCCCCGCCCGAGGTGTAGGACACCGGCTCGCGCAGGTCCCCTTGGATCGCGTTGCCGGTCGCGGTGATCGCCCGCACGTTGTCCGCGTCCACCTGCGCGACGAAGAACGTGTACGAGACGTCGGTCCGCGGCTCCGGGCTCACCAGCAGCGACATCACGACCCAGTTGACGACCAGCGCCGCGGTCACCCACCACCAGAACCGGCCGGCGCCCGGCCGTTGCGGAGGCCGGTCGCCGCTCCCGCCCGGTGCCCCCTCCACCCGCCACGGCGGCGGCCGGTCGGGTTCGGGTCGGCCGCGGAGCCGGTCCAGGAACCCGTGCCGGGGGCGGCCGGTGTCCGGGGGAGTCTGCTGGTCGGTCGCCATCGAGCCCGCCTCCCGGCGCCGTCGGTCGTCGCGGTCCTGGTCGGATCGCCGGTCAGCCGAAGGTGAGGACGTAGGCCTCCGCGCCCGGCGCGAGGAACTCGATCTCGAACTGCCGGTCGACGATCGGCTGCGGTTGCCGGACCAGCTGGTACAGCCGCTGGTCGACGATCACCCCGGTGCCCTCGTCGTCCACGTCCTCACCGCCGGCGGGCCCGGGCGGCCGCCCGTCGAGGAGCACCCGGAAGGGCACGGAGGCGCCCGGCGCCGGGGGGCCCAGGACGAGGTTCAGGTCGCGGGCGGAGAAGCGGTGGGCGATCCGCCCGCCGGCCTCCTGCAGCACGCTGGCCTCGCCGCCCACGGTCCACGTGCCCGACAGCGCCCAGGAGTTGAGCCGCAACCGGTCGGGGACCGTGTACGCGCGGGGGGCGTCGGGCGCCAGCCCGGTGGGTGAGGCGAAGTCGGTGGTGCGCGCCCAGCCGAGGTAGGTCTCCCCGGACTGCAGGTGGTCCCAGTCCGCCTCGGCCTCGACGCCCTCGCCCGCGACCGAGACGAACGGCGTCCCGGCGAGGTCGGCGCCGGTCTCGGCCAGCAGCCGCTGGATGACCATCTCCGACTGCACGAAGTCGCCCTCGCCGAAGCGGTGGTGGCGGATGCGCCCGGTCGCGTCGACGAAGTACAGCGCCGGCCAGTAGTGGTTGCCGAACGCCTCCCACACGGCGTACTCGCTGTCCAGCGCGACGGGGTGGGTGATGCCCATGGCAGCCACCGCCCGGCGGACGTTGCCGACGTCCCGCTCGAAGGAGAACTCCGGTGTGTGGACGCCGAGGAGCACCAGCCCGTGGTCCCGGTACCGCTCGGCCCAGGCGCGGATGTGGGGCAGGGTGCGGATCCAGTTGATGCAGGTGTAGGTCCAGAAGTCGACGACGACGACGTGCCCGCGCAGTCCCTCCGTCGACAGGGGCCCCGAGTTGAGCCACCCGGTCGCGCCGTCCAGCGACGGCATCCGGCGCTCCGTGCGCAGCAGTCCGGCGATGGCCATGTCGTCCCCCTCGGGTGTGGTGGCCGGTCAGCGGCGGGGTCCGGGGACGTGGGGGCCGCGCAGCGACCGGAAGCCCGCGCGGAGCTCCTCGGCGAAGAGCTGCGGTTGTTCCCACGCCGCGAAGTGCCCGCCCCGGTCGAGCCGGTTGTAGTGGACCAGTCCGGGATAGGCCCGTTCGGTCCAGCTGCGCGGAGCCTGGTACTGCTCGCCGGGGAAGACGCTGACCGCGACCGGGAGGGTGACGCCCTTGGCGTCGAAGAAGCCGCCCCTGTACTCCCAGTACAGGCGGGACGCCGAGACCCCGGTGCGGGTCAGCCAGTAGAGCGTGACGTTGTCGAGGACCTCGTCCCGGGTCAGCTCGCCGGTGTCGCTCGTCGTCCGGTCGAGCGCGGCGGCGATCGCCGCGGCCGGCTGGCCGTCGGCGTCGTTGTGGTCCAGCAGCCACGCGGCGAGCCCCACCGGGGAGTCCGCGATGCCGTACAGGGTCTGCGGCCGCGCCGCCATGTACCGGGCGTACTCGACCTGCCCGAACGTCCTGACCAGCTGCTGGTAGGCGAGCCGTTCCTCGGCCGAGAGACCAGGAGGCGGCGGGTCGCCTGCCAGGGCGGCGGCGTTGACGTCGGCGGGCACGGTGGCGGGCATGTTGGTGTGGATCCCGAGCAGTCCCGGCGGTGCCTGCAGCCCCATCTGGTCGACGACGAACGCGCCCCAGTCACCGCCCTGGGCGACGTAACGCGTGTAGCCCAGGCGCTGCATCAGTTCCGCCCAGGCCCGGGCCATGCGCTCGGGGCCCCAGCCGGTCGTGGCCGGCTTGCCGGAGAACCCGTAGCCGGGCATGGAGGGGATGACCAGGTGGAAGGCGTCGGCCGCGCTCCCTCCGTGGGCGGTGGGGTCCACCAGGGGGTCGATGATCTTGAGCTGTTCGATCACCGAGCCCGGCCAGCCGTGGTTGACGACCAGCGGCAGGGCGTCCTCGTGGCGGGAGCGGACGTGCAGGAAGTGGATGTCCAGCCCGTCGATCTCGGTGGTGAACTGCGGCAGGGCGTTGAGCCTCTCCTGGCAGGGTCGCCAGTCGTAGTCGGTGGCCCAGTACCGGGCGAGCTGCTGCATCGCCGCGAGCGGCACGCCCTGCGACGAGTCGGGCACCGTCTCCCGCTCGGGCCACACCGTCGCGGCGATGCGCCTGCGCAGGTCGGTGAGGGCCTCGTCGGGGACGTCCACCCGGAACAGCCGGATGGCGTTGCTGGTCTCGCGTGCGACTGCGGTCATGGCCGGGGCCTGCCCCTCTGGGCGTTCGGCGGGGACGGCGCGGACCGGAGGGGCCGATGAGCGGCGGGCGCCGGCTCCCGGGGCACGGTCGGCGCGTCACGGACGGGAGCCACCCTGGTCCCGTCGCCCCGGCCGGTGTCAGGGCCGAACGGCCCCGTCCGGCATGTCGGGACGCCGGGTGAGCGCTCGCCGCCTGCTCGACGGCGAGGCGCCGGCAGACGACGGCGAGGCGCTGGTGGACGACGGTCCAGCCGGCGGTCCCCGTGCCAGCGTGGACGGCATGACCGTGGAACGGCGGGTCCTCCTGCGGTTCGCCCTGCCCGCCGGCTGAGCTGATGGGGGTCGCGCCGGGACCCGGTCAGCCGGCCGTGACCTCGGGAGCCTCCTCCACCGACGTCTGCCCCCGGCTCCGGTCGCGCGGCATGAGGACCACGGCGGCGAACATCGCGACGGCCAGCATCGTCGTCCCCAGGAAGACCGAGTGCACCGCGGTGGTCAGCGCCCCCGGGGCGACCCCGCTGCCGTCCACCCCCGACCCGCCGAGGGTCGCGTTGACGACGGCGCCGAAGACGGCGACGCCGACTGCGCTGCCTGCGGAGCGGAAGAACATGTTGGCGCCGGTGACCACCCCCCGCTGCTCCCACCGGACCGCCGACTGCGCGGCGATGAGGGTCGGCGCCGCGGTGAAGCCCATGCCCAGGCCCAGCACGAACGAGGTGGCGCCGACCTGGAGCACACTCGAGGACTCGTCGAGCAGGAGCAGCAGCGCTGAGCCGAGGACGACGACGGCGGCGCCGATGAGGGCCGTGGACCGGATGCCGATCCGGAGGTAGACCCGCCCGGACAGCGACGCGGAGATCGGCCAGCCGAAGGTGAGCGCGGCCAGCGCGAATCCGGCCACCAGCGGGCCGGCGCCCAGCACGTCCTGCACGAACGTCGGGACGTACGAGGTCAGCCCGAGCAGGACGGCGCCGACGCAGGCCGCGACGAGGTTGGTCGCGACGAGCAGGCGGTTGCGGAGGAGCTGCAACGGGACGACGGGGTCGGCCGCGCGGCGCTCGACCAGGACGAACGCGCCCACCAGGAGGACGCCGCCACCGAGGACGACGATGCTCTGCGGGGACCGCCAGGCCCAGGCCTGGCCGCCCTCGAGCAGGCCGAGGATCAGCATCGTCAGGCCGATGGTGAGCGTCGCCGCCCCGGCGTAGTCGATCCGCGGACGCTGCCGATCGACCCGCTCGTGGAACCGGAGGGCGATCGCCGCCGCGGCGACCAGGCAGAGCGGGATGTTGACCAGGAAGATCCAGCGCCAGCTGACGTACTGGGAGAAGAGCCCGCCCAGCGTCGGGCCCACCACCGAGGACAGCGCCCAGACGCTGGCGATGTAGCCCTGCACCTTCGCGCGTTCCTGCAGCGAGTAGAGGTCCCCGACGATCGTCATCGACATCGGCTGTACCGCGCCGGCGCCCAGGCCCTGCACGGCGCGGAAGGCGATGAGTGCGCCCATGCTCGACGCGACGCCGCAGAGGACGGAGCCGACCAGGAACAGCCCGATGCCGACGAGCATCACCGGCTTGCGCCCGAAGACGTCGGCCAGCTTGCCGTAGACCGGGACGGTCACCGCCTGCGTCAGCAGGTAGACGGAGAACAGCCAGGGGAACTCGGCGAACCCGCCGAGGCTCGCCACGATCGACGGGACCGCGGTGGCGATGATGGTCGCGTCGATGGCCACCAGGGCCGTGGACAACATGACCCCGACGAGGACCGGACCACGCTCGGACCGGAAGCCGACACCCGAGGACGCAGCGGTCTGCTCCACACTCACTGGACCGAGGTTAGGACCGGCCGGACGACCGGGCGGGCGGGGAGCGGTGCGGTCCTGCCCGCGCGCTCGGCGGTGGGCGTGCCGACGGCACCCCGCCCCGCACGGGAGGGGTGCCGCACGGTGCCGGAGCTCAGAACGGCGGCTCCTCGCTGGGGCCGCCGACCGGCGCCGCCCAGGGGTCGGGGGAGCCGCCCCGCCCCGTCCCGGCGCGACCGTCAGCGGGGCCGTTGCCCGCGCCGGGGCCGTTGCCGCCGTCGGGACCGCCCGCGGACCGGGAGACCTTGGCGACCGTCGCCGTCGCGTAGCGCAGCGACGGGCCGATCTCGTCGACCTCCAGTTCGACGACGGTGCGCTTCTCGCCCTCCTTGGTCTCGAAGGACCGCTGCTTGAGGCGTCCCTGGGCCATGACCCGCGAGCCCCGGGTGAGCGACTCCGCCACGTGCTCGGCCATCTGCCGCCAGCAGCTGCAGCGCAGGAAGAGCGCCTCGCCGTCCTTCCACTCCTGCGTCTGGCGGTCCAGCGTGCGCGGGGTGGAGGCGATGGTGAAGTCGGCGACCGCCGCCCCTGAGGGCGTCCAGCGCAGTTCGGGGTCGCTGGTCAGGTTGCCGATGATGGTGAGAACAGTGTCGCCGGCCATGATCCGGTCCTCCGTGTCGTGTCGGTGCATCGCTCGGGTGAGCGCGTCCGGAGGCTACGAGGACCCACTGACGATCCCGGGTCCCGTCGCCCGGGAGGCGTCGAGGATCGCTGTTCCGACGCTCGCTCCCGGCCGGCCGCGGGCTCCCACCGGGAGGAGCGGACCGCGGAGTGTCCCCGGGCGGTGGAACCATCGGTCGCCGGAGCGGGTGTGTCAGCGAGGGGATGGCCGGTGGGGGAGGCGCGGACCGGGGCGGTCCTGGAGGCGACGCTGGAGCGGATCACGTTCGCCAACGCCCAGACCGGCTACACCGTGGCCCGGGTCGACACCGGCCGCGGCGGCGACCTGGTCACCGTCGTGGGGTCGCTGCTGGGCGCGCAGCCGGGGGAGACGCTGCGGCTGCGGGGGCGGTGGGGCTCGCACGCCCAGTACGGCCGGCAGTTCCAGGTCGAGGACTACAGCACCGTGCTGCCGGCCACGGTGCAGGGCATCCGCCGGTACCTGGGCTCCGGGCTGGTCAAGGGGATCGGCCCGCGGTTGGCCGAGCGGATCGTGGACCACTTCGGGACCGACGCCCTGCGGGTGATCGAGGAGGAGCCGGGGCGGCTGGCCGAGGTGCCCAGCCTCGGGCCCAAGCGGACGCGGCTGATCACCGAGGCCTGGGAGGAGCAGCGGGCCATCAAGGAGGTGATGGTCTTCCTGCAGGGCGTGGGCGTGTCCACCTCGCTGGCCGTGCGCATCTACCGGCAGTACGGCGATGCCTCGATCGGCGTGGTCCGCACCCAGCCCTACCGCCTGGCCGCCGAGGTCTGGGGCATCGGGTTCCGGACCGCCGACACGATCGCCGCCGCGGTGGGCATCCCGCACGACAGCCTCGAGCGGGTCGAGGCGGGGCTGCAGTTCCTGCTCTCCGAGGCCACCGGGCAGGGGCACTGCTTCCTGCCCGAGGCCGACCTGGTCGCCCGGGCGGTCGAGATCCTGCAGGTGCCGGCCGGCCTGGTGGGCCACGGTCTGGCCCTGCTGGTCGCCGAGGAGGGGGTGATCCGCGAGGAGTTCCCCGCTGGGGACGGCGACCCCCCGACGGTGGCGTACTACCTCGTCCCCTTCCACCGCGCCGAGGTCTCCCTGGCCGGGGGGCTCAAGCGGCTGGCCGCCGCGGACGAGGACCGGATGCCGGCCTTCGCCAGGGTGGACTGGGACGCGGCGCTGGCCTGGCTGCACCGGCGCACCGGCGCGGACCTGGCGCCCGGGCAGCAGGAGGCGGTGCGCCTGGCGCTGACCGAGAAGGTCGCCGTCCTCACCGGTGGACCCGGCTGCGGGAAGAGCTTCACCGTGCGCTCGATCGTCACCCTCGCGGCGGCCAAGGGCGCGAGGGTCGTGCTGGCGGCGCCGACCGGCCGGGCGGCGAAGCGGCTGACCGAGCTGACCGGGGTCGAGGCGGTGACCGTGCACCGGCTGCTGGAGCTGCGCCCGGGCGGGGACGCCGCCTTCGACCGCGACCGGCCGCTGCAGGCCGACCTGGTCGTCGTCGACGAGTCCTCGATGCTGGACCTGCTGCTGGCCAACAAGCTGGTGCGGGCCGTTCCGCCGGGCGCGCACCTGCTGCTGGTCGGCGACGTCGACCAGCTGCCCTCCGTCGGCGCCGGTGAGGTGCTGCGCGACCTGCTCGCCGACGGCACCCCGATCCCGCACGTGCGCCTGACCCAGGTGTTCCGGCAGGCGACGCGGTCGGGGGTGGTGACCAACGCCCACCGGATCAACGCCGGCAGCCCGCCCCAGGTCCGTGGCCTCGACGACTTCTTCCTGTTCACCACCGACGACGCCGAGGAGGCCGCCCGGCTCACCGTGGACGTCGTGACGCGACGGATCCCCGCCCGCTTCGGCCTCGACCCGCGGCGCGACGTCCAGGTGCTGACCCCGGTGCACCGCGGGCCGGCCGGCGCCGCGGCGCTCAACGAGTTGTTGCAGGAGGCGCTCACCCCGGCCCGGGCCGACCGGGCGGAGAAGCGCTTCGGCGGGCGGGTGTTCCGCGTCGGGGACAAGGTCACCCAGATCCGCAACGACTACGACAAGGGCGCGAACGGGGTCTTCAACGGCACGCAGGGCGTCGTGACCGCCATCGACGCCGTCCAGCAGACCCTCACGGTCCTCACGGACGAGGACGAGGCGATCGACTACGACTTCGGCGAGCTGGACGAGCTGGTGCACGCCTACGCCGTCACCGTCCACCGCTCACAGGGGAGCGAGTACCCGTGCGTGGTCATCCCCCTGACCACCAGCGCCTGGATGATGCTGCAGCGCAACCTGCTCTACACCGCCGTCACCCGGGCCAAGCAACTGGTCGTGCTCGTCGGCTCGACCCGGGCGCTCGGACAGGCCGTGCGGGCCACCGGCTCCGGCCGCCGGCACACCGCCCTGGCCTCCCGCCTCCGCGGCGGACGGCGCACCGTCTCGGTCCCTGCACCGAGCTGACCCGCCCTCGACGCGAGGCGGCCAGGTGTCCGTGGCGTCCCGTCCAGGGAGAGCCGCCGGCTCGTTGCCCGCGGTGCTGCGTGGCTCGCTCAGGAGCTGTGGGCGGCCAGCGAGGTCGTGGCGGCGAACAGCACCAGGCTCCCAGCGCCGAGGAGCAGTGCACCCAGCCGGACCGCTCGCGCCCGGACACGGCGTGCGCTGTGGTGACGCTGCAGCTGTGGGTGTTCGTGCACTGGGTCATGACACCGGAGCTCGCGCCGGAGCGCTGCCGAGGGTGAGCACGACGGTGAGCGAGACGAGGAGCGGCGCCCGCGGGGTCCGTGGGCGGTCGGGAGCCGGACGCTGGGGCTCGTTCATCGGTACGAACGGATGCGCAGCTGCTCGTCTCCGTCCTGGGACATGGACGTCACCCTGCACGACCGGTGCCACGCGCCGCACGGACGCGCCGGACCGTGTCCCATCTGCCGTGTCCTGAGCCGACACGGGTCCTGTCCCGTAGCGGCCCACCCAAGGACGGTCCCGGAGGGACGGGGCGACGTCACGCAGGGGCGCCGCCGAGCGGCGGGTGGTCGAGCACGCGGGGCTTGTACTCGACCAGCTGGATGCGGCCGTCGAAGGTGCGGTGCTCGATCATCTCGAGGGCGACGTCCGGGTAGCCGTCGTAGATGCGTTCTTCGCCCGTGGCCCCGGTGATCACCGGGAAGATCCCGACCCGGAAGCGGTCGACGAGTCCGGCTTCCAGCAGGGACCGGCACAGGCTGAGGCTGCCGATCGTGCTGAGGAGCCCGGAGCCGTTCTCCTTCATGGCGCGGACCGCCTCGACGGCGTCGTCGCGGACGAGCGTGCAGTTGGCCCACGTCAGTGGCTCCTCGAGTGAGGAGGAGAACACCACCTTGGACGCTCGCGTGAGCTCGTCGACGGACGCCTCCTCTTCGGGCCTGAACTCGTCTTGGCCATCCGGGACCTCGCCGGCGGCGAAGCCCGACATCAGGCGGTAGGTGTTCGCTCCCATCAGGTAGGTGACCTCGGGCTGCTCGCCGAGCCATGCGAGGTACTCCGGGCCCTCGAGGCCCCAGAACCCGGGCCATCCCTCTGCTGATGCGTAGCCGTCGAGGGAGGTGATGAAATCCACGAGGAGCTCCGACATGGTGGCGTCCTTTCCTCGGCTGTCACGAGCTCGGACCGTCCGGGAGCCGCGAACTCATCGGCCGCGCTGTGGGGTGATCAGGAAGCCCGAGACGCTGCAACGTCCCGGGTTCCAGCAGGTGTGTCTCGACATGGAGCAGGAGAGGGTCCGCATCGGCGACGACGAGACCCTGGTGTCGTGGCACCCTCCTGATCGGCCGCCGGATGGTCAGCGTGACGGCGCGGAAGGCATGTGCGTCACCGACAGCGGCGAGGTCATCGTCGTCAGTCGCGACGGGCAGTGCTGGGAGTTGCCCGCCGGTCGACCTGAGACTGGGCCGGAGCTCCGGTCGCCCGAGCGGCCCACTCAGGGGACATCAGGAGGGGTGAACCGACCGCCACGCGGCAGGGACGTCCCGAGCACGGCCACACGGTGCCGGCCATGCCTCACGTCCCGAAGCGATGGCATCGCCCTGCACTCGTCGCCTGGGGACTCCTCTCGGGATCCGTCGGCGGTCCGTTGATGCTGTCCAACGGCGTCCGCGCCGTTCGTCGCGGAACCACGCTGAGCACGATCGGCGGATGGTTCATGGTCGTTGGCGGCGTGCTCATGGTGGTGGGTGGTGGCCTGACACTCCTCGTACTGCTCCGGAGGGGACCTTCGGCCTGACGGCAGATGTCCCTGAGGCCGTCGTCGCAGACGTGGTCGTGATGCGCAGGATCCGCAGGACATGGCCTGGTCGCTGGGTGGCTCGGGACGACGAGCCGCCACGTCGAGTCGCGCGGTCAGAAGTGTGGCGGATCGACCCGGGACCGGACCGGGTGTGACGGGTCTCGGGCACCTGAGCAGGGCGTTCAGCTGCCGGTGCCGGGCTCCGGGGATGGCGGGCGCCGGTGGCTCCTCGGGCCCGCGAGCGACAGGGCCCTCCCGAGGGGCGCGGCCCGCGGATTACGCCGACAGCGAACGGGCGACACGCCGCCCAGCGCGCCTGACCTGGGATTTCGTCGTCGACGCCGCGATGTGCTTGCGCGATCGCCGGGGAGATGTGTCAGCACTCGTTCCTAGCGTTCGGGTCGACATCTTCCCCGTGTCACAAGGAGCTCACCATGGCCCTCCCCGGCCTCAAGACCCGTCAGCCCACCGGCCGCGTCCCGTGGCCGTGCATCCTCCTCGAGGGCGAGGAGAAGGCGGGCAAGAGCTGGGCGCTGGCCCAGTTCAGCACCAGCGACAAGATCGGCGCGCTCTACTGGATCGACCTCAACGAGGGTGCCGGCGACGAGTACGGCGCCATCCCCGGCGCGAACTACGAGATCATCCAGCACGACGGCTCCTACGCCGCGGTGCTGGCCGCCGTCCAGGCGGTCAAGGCCGAGGCCCGTCGGGCCGCCGACGCCGGCGAGCCGCCGGTGGTCCTCGGCATCGACACCGGCTCGGCGATCTGGGACGGCCTGAAGGACTGGGCCAGCGACCGCGCGGCGAAGTCGGCCCGCAACCGCGAACTGCTCAAGCGCGACCCCAACGCCGAGGTCACCATCAGCCAGAACCTGTGGAACGACGCCGGCTCCCGCTGGCGCAAGCTGCAGACCGAGCTGCTCACCTTCCCCGGCATCGTCGTCGTGACCGCCCGGGGCAAGGAGGTCACCGAGGTCGACGCCAACGGACGTCCGATCGAGGGGCAGAAGACCTGGTCGGTGCAGACCCACCGGGAGTTCCCGTACGCGGCGAGCGTCTGGATGCGGCTGCGCCGCGGCCGGCGGCCCCTGCTCGTCGGCGCGCGCAGCGTGCACATCGGGATCAAGCCCAACACCGACCCGGCCAAGGAGGTCACCGACCCGGCCGCGACCGGCCGGCTGCTGGAGTGGCTGGTCTTCGACGCGCTCAAGTGCGACCCGGGCACCGCGCACGTGCGTGACCTCGTCTCGTTCCACGGCGGCGGGCTGCTCGACCACGAGCGGACCGAGGAGGCCCCGGCCGGCCGCGCGGGCGCGCGTGCCGGCGGTCGGGGCGAGCCGGACGTCGCCGACCTGGTCGCGCGGATCGGCGACGCCGCGGACGACGACGACCTGCGCGAGGTCTGGGCCGAGGCCAACCGCGCCGGGCTGCTCCAGGTCGACGTGCCGACCCCCGGCGGCTCCTACACCGTCGGCGAGCTGATCCAGGCCCGGCACGAGGAGTTCCTCGAGGCGTCGATGAAGGCCCACCCCGCCGGGCGCCGCAAGGCCCCGGCCGGTGCGGAGACGCCCGCCGCCGTGGTCGAGGCCGCACGCGCCGCCGCGGCGGCCTCCCGCCCGGACGCGGGGCAGGAGGCCCAGCCGGCGACGAACCCGCTGCTGGAGGCCTCGCCGACCCCGGACGACCCGCGGGAGCGCCGGCTCAACGCCGCCCGCCGGGGCGTGCTGGCCAGCCTGGAGACGCTGGGCGTCACCGGCGAGGAGATCGGCGCCCGGTTCGGCCGGCCCGTCGAGCAGGTGGCGACCAAGCGGCTGACCGCGCTGGTCCGCGAGGTGATCGCGACCCAGCGGGCCGGCCGCACCGGTCAGCAGGAGATCGTCGCGTGAGCACCGCCGCTGGAGCGGGGCCGGTCCGCCGGCCCCGCTCCGCCGGGACCGACCCGAGGAGGACGCGGTGACCGCCGTCCTGCCCGCCCGTCCCAGCGCCGCCGAGCGACGCGCCGCCCCGAGCCTGACCGCCGCGGTCCGCGACCTGGACAGCAGACGGGCCCGCTCCCGCCAGCGCATGATCGGCGCCTCCGAGCTGGGCGAGTGCCGCCGCCGGGCGGCCTACCGGATCGCCCGCCGCCGTCCGACCAACACCCGTACCGGGCTGCAGGCCTTCATCGGCACCGAGCTGCACCGCGGGGTGCTGCGCGCGCTGCGCCGCCAGTACGGCGGGCTGACCGAGGTCCGCCTGCAGGGCGAGCAGGTCAAGGGCCGCTGCGACTGGTGGCACGCCCCGGTCGTCGAGGACCTCAAGACGACGTCCCGGTTCGGGTTCGAGCGGATCCTCACCCGTGGGGTCCCCGTGCGGCACTGGTTCCAGGTCGCCGTCTACGCGTGGCTGCTGCGCACCGGGCAGACCGCCGACCGCCGGCTGCCGGCCGGCACCGGGCAGGACGTCGACGGACTGCGCATCCGCTACCTGTCGCGCGACTCCGGTGAGGACGTCGTCTTCGAGGCCGACCACGACCCGTCGCTGACCGCCGAGGCGATCATGTGGCTCACCGACGTCTACGCCACCGTCGAGGACGACGGGGCCGACGCCGTTCCCCGCGACGGGTTCGGGCCCGGAGTGGACGCCATGTGCGACTGGTGTCCGTTCCTCGACCTGTGCTGGGGCCCGCCCGTGGACCCGGAGACCGAGGGGGAGGTCTCCCGCCAGTCCCGGCTGACGGTCACCGACGAGGACTACGTCGAGGCCGTGCGGGACTACGACTCCTGGCGGACGGCCGAGAACGAGGCCAGGCGCCACAAGGAGTACGCGCGGGAACGGCTGCGGGGCCGGTCCGGGCCGGCGGGCGACCTGCACTGCGAGTGGTCCGGTGGTGGCCTGCGCACGCAGGTGGACAAGGACGCCGCGGTCGAGCGGCTGGTCGAGCTCGGTGAGGTCGTGCCCACCCGGCGGATCCGCAACGCGCAGGCGATCCGGGTGACGAAGAACGTGGCGCCCCGGGACTGACCCCGCGGCCGGGTCCGGTCGTGCTGCCGCCGCGGGGCCGCCGACCCGCGACGGCGGCCTTGCCGTCGGATCGAACTGGTGTTCGAATCGAGGCGACCGACCCCCACTCCCAGGAGGCCTGCCATGGCGACCGTCTCCCCGTCCGCCGCCCACCCGTTCCGCCGCGCCCCCGGCGAGGTCGCCTGGCGCTGCGCGTGCGGGATGAGCCGGAACGCCGCCGTGCACCGGAGCGCGGCGCCCCCCGTGCGGCCCGCACCGCCGGCCCCGATCGCCGCGGTGACCGTGCCGACGTCCCACCTGCCCGCGGGCGAACCGGTCCTGACCACGGAGGTGGTCGGCACCGACTTCGGCCTCCCGCTGGTGCGGCCGGCCAAGGCCCGGGGAGGCGGCCGGGTCCGCGTCGTGCGCTCGCACTGCAGGGCGCACGGGGGAGTGGTCGTGTGGTTCACCGACGGGACCAAGACCCCGCCGCTCCACGGGCGCACGGTGTGGATCGTCGCGGAGCCCGACGCGGATGCCCACGAGCCCACCCGGGTGCCGGCGTGAGCCGGGTGAACCTGCAGTCCTCCCGGCTCCGGGCTGGCACCGGGGTCCACCCCGGCGGCGGAGCCCCGACCGAGGTCCCGGTCGTCGGTGGGCGGAGCGGTGCGGCGATGGCCCACTCCGCCCGCCGCTGACCCGTTCCGGGACGACGTCCCCGCGGACTCCCGGGCGGCGTCCTGGCAGGGTGGCGGGTGGTGCCCGGTGCGCGGGCGGGCGAGGGGAGCAGCGTGGCCAGCGACCTGGCGAGGGAACTCGTCGCCATGATGGCGGAGCAGGAGGACCTGCTGCAGCGGACGGGCGCCGGTTCTCCCGGTCCGCTCCCGCCCGAGGTGCGCCGACAGCAGCGCGAGGTCTTCGTCCGCCACGCGGACCGCCTGCTGGACCTGCTCTCCGGGGGCTCGTGGCCGACCGCCGCGCGCGTGGGGGAACCGGCCGCGCACGCCGCCTGGCTCATCGCCCAGCACGCCGACACGCACGTCCACCTGCAGCGGCTCGCGGTGCGGTTGCTGCGCCGGGCGGTGGAGGTCGGGGAGGCGAGCAGGCGGGACCTCGCCTTCCTCGAGGACCGGCTGGCCGTCAACGAGGGCCGGCTCCAGGTCTACGGGACCCAGATCGCCGACGTCGTGGACGGCGAGCCCGTCCCGTGGCCGTGCGTGGACCCCGAGCGCCTCGACGAGCGCCGCGCCCAGGTCGGCATCGAGCCGTTCGCGGTCAACGCCGCCCGGTTCCGGCCACCTCCCCGGACCTCCGACGGCTGACCGGGTGCAGCCGGGAGCGCCGTCCCGACCGGCGTCCGCCGGGGGGCTCAGCCGGCGAGGCCGGTGAGGACGTCGACGATCCCCGCGGGGTGGATCTGGAACCGGAGGTGGCTGCTGGCCAGCGAGTGCACGTCGAAGGGCCGGGAGGGGAGCAGCGCGTCGGCCTCGGCGATGAAGCGGTCCTGCAGGGCGAGGGGCAGGGCGCGGTCCTCGGTCAGGCGCACGTAGCTGCGGGGGATCGACCCCCACGTGGCCGGATCGGCACGCGTGGCGACCTCGTCCACGACCAGCGCCTCGTCGGCTTCTCGGAGGTGGAGGTGGGCGAGCAGTTCCTGCCTCGTGCCGTCGGCCAGCAGCGCGGCCTGGAGGAGGTCGAGGTGGCCGGGATCGGACGTGCGCCAGTTCAGCCGGATCGCGCCGATCGCCGCCGGGTCGCCGACGGCGAGGACGCCGGCGCCGGTCAGGAGGCTCGTCGCGTTCTCCGGGCCGGCGGAGTACTCGCTCACCGTCGCCGAGACCGGGCACCACGCGGAGACGTGACCAGGCGGTCGACCAGCTCGGGCACCGCGTTCCGCACCGCCGTCACGGTGAGGCCGCCGCGGCTGGCACCGACGAGGACGACGGGGCCGTGCTCCCGGACGCGCCGCACGACCTCGACGACGGCAGCGACGTCCTGGGCGGTGCTGATGCCGGACATCCCACTGGGCGCGCGGGCGAGCACGTCGAGGTCCTGGGCGCCGAGGTAGCCGGCCGGGATGGTGGCGCCGAACCCGTGACCGGGCAGGTCGACGGCGACCGCGCGGTGCCCGCGCAGGGCCAGCTCGCGGGCGGTCGGCCCCCACACCGCGGCGTTGCAGAAGGCGCCGTGGACGAGGACGAACGTGGTCGGACTCATCCCCCCGCAGGATCCGCCTCGTCCGCGAACTCCCGGAAGGCCGCGAAGGCACGCGG
This sequence comes from Geodermatophilus sp. SYSU D01105, assembly GCF_054050095.1. Taxonomy (NCBI): domain Bacteria; kingdom Bacillati; phylum Actinomycetota; class Actinomycetes; order Geodermatophilales; family Geodermatophilaceae; genus Geodermatophilus; species Geodermatophilus sp. SYSU D01105. The sequence continues at coordinate 16,869 of NZ_JBJGYR010000010.1, read as the reverse complement.
GCCGTACACGGTGCCCGGTCCGCCGTTCATCGCGATGGCCACGCCGAGCGCCTCGGCGACCTCGGACTCGGTCGCGCCGGTGCGCACGGCTCCCCGCGCGTGGGACGCGATGCAGCCGTCGCACTCCTTGCTGACCGCGATGGCGAGCGCGATCAGCTCCTTGGTCTTCTGGTCGAGTGCACCCGCGGCGTATGCGGCGGCGTGCATCCGGCGGTACCCGTCATAGACCTCGGGGATGGCGCGGCGCAGCTCGCGAGCCGGTTCGCGGAGCTCCTGCTGGACGGCGTGGCCGTGACCCATGACGGAATGGTGTCAGGTGCCGTGCCGAGGTGCTCGGGTCGGCTGCTGCTGGTGGAGCGGGCTGTCCGGGTTCAGCAGCGAGTGCTTGCGGCCGTAGGTGGAGTAGAGGACGAGCCCGATGAGCAACCAGACCCCGAAGCGCAGCCAGGTCTCCCAGTGCAGCTGCAGGATCAGGAACAGCGACGCGAGGACCCCGAACGCGGGGACGACGGGCATGAGCGGCACGCGGAAGGAGCGGGGTGTGTCGGGCCGGGTGTAACGGAACAGGATGACGGCGACACACACGACGATGAACGCGGAGAGGATGCCGATGTTCGTCAGGTCCGCGACGGCGCGGATCGGGAAGACCCCGGCGAGCACCGCGGCGGCCACGCCGGCGATCCACGTCACGCGCTGCGGCGTGCCCCCACGGTCGACCTTGGCGAACCACGGGGGGAGCAGCCCGTCGCGGCTCATCGAGAACCACACCCGGGTGACGCCGAGCAGGAACGTCAGCATCACGGTCAGGATGGACAGCACGGCGAAGACCGAGATGATCGAGGCGATCACCGGCAGGCCGACGTTGGTGAAGGCCGAGGCGAAACCGGCGGTCGGGTCGATGTCCTGGTAGCTCTGCATCCCGGTGAGCACCAGCGTGGCGGCCACGTAGAGCGTCATCGCGATGACGAGGGAGAGCACGATCGCCTTGGGCATGTGCTGCTTGCCGTCCCGGGCCTCCTCGGCGGCGGTGCTCATGGCGTCGTAGCCGAAGACGGCGAAGAAGACGGTGGCCGCGCCGGTGAGGACGGGGCCGAAGCCGGCGGGCATGAAGGGGTCGTAGTTCGCGGTGTCGATGTAGAACACGCCGAGCCCGATGATGAACAGGATCAGCAGGATCTTGACGGCCACGGCCACGAGCTCGAACCGGCCGAACGTCCTGGTGCCGCGGCTGAGGATGAAGGTGACGAGCAGGCAGATCAGGATGGCCGGGACGTTGACGGCACCGCCCTCCTCGGCGGACGCGGTGACCGCTGCCGGGAGGGTGACCCCGAAGCCCTCGAGGAACGCCTCGAGGTAACCGGAGATGCCGATGGCCACGACGGCCACGATGGCGATGTACTCGAGCAGCAGGTCCCAGCCGATGAACCACCCGATGAACTCGCCGAGGGCGACGTACCCGTAGGTGTAGGCCGAGCCGGCCCGCGGGATCATGCCGGCGAACTCGGCGTAGGACAGCGCCGCGGCCGCCGAGGCCAGCCCGGCGATGAGGAAGGCGACCAGCACGGCCGGCCCGACGCCGGGGTTGTCCGCGTCGCCGTGAGCCACCAGCCCGGCGAGGGAGAAGATCCCGACGCCGATGATGCCGCCCACACCGATCGCGGTCAGCTGCCAGAGCCCGAGGCTCTTGGTGAGGGCTCCCGCCCCGCTCTCCCGCTCGATCTCCTCCATCCTGTCGACGGGCATGCGCCGCCAGATGGACTGCCCTGTCCGAGTGCTCATGAGTCCCTCTCCGACTGGACGGGCCCGGGACGCGGGACCTCGGCGAGCGTCCGGCGAGGTCGGCACCGCTGCTCGCGCGGACGGATGGGGATCCTCGAGGCCCGGGTCTGCCCTCCTGTCCTGCGAACCGGGGGAGCGGCGTCGACCGCGGCCCTGGCGTGCGGCCACGCCCTCGACGGGCCGCGCAGGTCGGTCCTCGGCACTCGGGACCGCCCAACCCGACGCCGTCGGTGGCAGGTCGACGACCGCTCATTGGAGCAGGTGCGGTCCGGGACTGCCCAGTCCTCCGCCGCTCCCCGGCCGGCTGCGGACGAGGCCTGCCCGGCGGTACCCCGTGCCAGGGTGGACGGCATGACCGTGGAACGGCGGGTCCCACTGCGGTTCGAGGAGTCGGCGCGGACGGCGGGCACCCACAGCAACCTCTCGGCCGTCCGCAGCGACGGCGCCGTCCTGTGGGTCGCCGGCGACGAGACCGCCACGATCGAGCGTCTGGTCGCCGATCCTCCGGACGAGCCGCACCGCTACGCGCAGCACACCAGTGTCCGGCTCGCCGACCTCGTGCAGCTGCCGGTCGCCGACGAGGCGGAGGCAGCGGAGGAGGCCGACATCGAGGGCCTGGCCCGGCACGGTCGGTTCCTGTGGGCCGTCGGGTCGCACAGCCTGCGCCGCGGGCAGGTCAAGGCCAAGCACAGCGGCGAGCAGGCCCTGCGCCGGCTCGCCGAGGTCACCGGCCAACCCAACCGCCAGATCCTGCTCCGGTTGCCGGTCGGCGTGGTGGACGGCCTGCCGACCGTCGTGCCGGAGCTGGAGGAGGGCGGCGTCCGGCACCGCGCCGCGGCCTTCGGCCTGCACGGCACCGACCTGCGGGACGTCCTGGCGGGCGACGAGCACCTCGGCCCGTTCCTCCCCCTGCCGGGCAAGGACAACGGACTGGACGTCGAGGGCATCGCCGTGTCCGGGCCGCGGGTGTACCTGGGCCTGCGCGGTCCGGTGTTGCGCGGCTGGGCGGTGGTGCTGGAGTTGCGCCCCGAGGTCGACCCGGGCGCGCCGGAGCGGCTGCGGCTGGCGACCTTCGACGACGGGCGCCCCTACCGCAAGCACGTCCTGCGCCTGGGCGGCCTCGGGGTCCGGGACCTCTGCCCGCACGGGGACGACCTGCTCGTGCTGGCCGGGCCGACGATGGACCTCGACGGGCCGGTGCACGTCTCCCGCTGGCACGGGGCACTGCAGGCGGACACCCCGCAGGTGGTCCGCGGCGACCTGCTCACGCGAGAGCTCGACCTGCCCTCCGGCGAGGGGTGCGACCACGCCGAGGGCATCGGGCTGCTCGGGCCGGCCGACGGCCCGCGCCTGCTCGTGGTCTACGACAGTCCGTCGCCGGACCGGCTGACCGACGACGGGAGCGTCCTCGCCGACGTGCTCCGGCTGCCGACCGCGGGGGGCGCGGAGGGCAGCGGCGGTCCGTCGCCGGGCGTGCACCTGCGGGAGGTCACCGACGACAACCGCGACGTGGTCCGCGCGTTGCGCGTCCGGGGCCGCCAGAAGCGGTTCGTGGCCTCGGTGTCCCGCTCGCTCCGCGACGCCGCGAACACGCCCAAGGCCAATCCGTGGTACCGGGCTGTGTACTGCGGGGACGAGGCGGTCGGCTTCGTGATGCTCTCCTGGAAGCCGCGGAAGGGCCCGTACCGGGGTCGGCACTTCCTGTGGCGCCTGCTCATCGACAAGCGGTACCAGGGGCGCGGGATCGGCCGGGCGGTGCTGACGCAGGTCGTCGACCTGGTGCGGGCCGATGGTGGCACCGAGCTGCTGACCAGCTACGAGCCCGGTGAGGGAGGACCGTGGCCCTTCTACGAGGGGCTCGGCTTCCGTCCCACCGGGGAGGTCGATGACGGGGAGATCGTCCTGCGGCTCCCCCTGCCTCCCGGTGGTCCCCCCGACCGCGGCCAGGGGTGATCACGCGGAGCGGTGCCACTCGACGCGCCGCGCGGCTCCCTCGGGCGCGAGGGCGGCGAGGACCCGGTCGGCCTCGGCGTCGACGTCGTCGGTGCGGGCCAGGTCGCGCAGCGGCGTGAGGGGCGCAGCGCGAGGCAGTCCTCGGCCGTCACCAGGTGCACCGTCCGGCGCATCAGGTGCGTCCGGACCAGGCGGCGCTCCTCGAGCAGCTGGCCGGCCGCGGTCAGGTCGACCCCGTCGAGCCGCGCGAGCAGTCCCAGCCAGGGTCCCTGCGGTTCCTGCGCCTGCAGTCCGACCAGGTGGCGCACCGCCGCCAGCGGCTAGAGCGCCGACCGCTCGAGCAGCAGGTTTGCACGCCAGCAGCGCCCTCCCCAGCTCCCGTCGCGTGAGCACCCGCACGGGAGCGGACCCTGCCACGCGGTGGGGACGACGACCAGCACGGCCGGCCGGTAGCCGTGGCCGCCGGCTGCTCAGCGGAGGTGCTCGACGAGACGGGAGAACCCGTCCGCGCCGTGGCCGGCCAGGACGGCGCGGCGGGTGAGGTCGCGCATGACGACGGCCAGCGCGGTGTCGGTGCCGCTGTCCTCGCCGGCCGCCACGACGTGCTCGAGCGCGGCGGCCTCCATCGCCAGGGCGTCCTCGTCCCCGGGGTAGCTGGCCGCGTCCACGTCCCGGGCCAGCCCCGCGAGGGTGTCGGGCAGGATCGCGACCACCCGCTGGGCGTAGGGCAGGAAGTCGCGGGCCGGCACCCCGTCGGCGGCCGTCACCGCCGCGGCGTGCAGGAACGACGTCATCCCGGCGAAGAACACCTCGAGCATGGCGACGTCGAACAGGGACGCGAGGCCCGGGTCCTCCCCGAGGTGGTCTGCCGTGCCGAGCCGCTCCAGGTGCACCCGAGCGGCGTCGAAGACCGTGGTCGGGCCGCTGTAGAGGACCAGCGCACCGGACGTCCCCACCAGCGGTGTGGGCACCATGATCGCGCCGTTGAGGTAGGCGATCCCGCGTTCCTCGGCCCACCGTGCGGTCGAGCGGGCCTCGGCCGGCGTGGCCGAGGACAGGTGCACCACCGTCCGGCCGTGCAGGGCGCCGGCGTCCAGTGGCCCGAGGGCCTCGCGGAAGGCGGAGTGGTCGCGGAGGCAGACCAGGACCACCCGGCTCGCCACGACGGCGGACCGCAGCGTGTCCGCGACTCCCGCGCCCTCCCGGGTCAGCAGCTCGGCGCGCGACGCCGAGCGGTTCCACACGGTGGTGGGGACGCCGGAGCGGAGCAGGGCCCGGGCCAGTGCCGTCCCCATGGGTCCCAGCCCGACGACGGTCACCGGGTCCGGGGCCGGGGTCCCCGGGACGGCCGTCCTGGTCGGTTGGTCGGTCGTGTACGTCATGGGACGACCCCACCGCACGCGAGCGAGTGCCGACATGGCCCGGACGCGCGGATCCATGTCCCCGCGTCTCAGGGCGGTCTAGCGTCCCGGGGCGTGGACGCGCTCGCGAGCCTGCTGGAACAGGTGCGGTCGCGGGGTGCGCTGTTCGGGCGCAACGTCGTCGAGCCACCCTGGTCGGTGCGCTTCGCCGAGGACAGCCCGCTGACCCTGGTCACCATGTTGCGCGGGTCGGGCTGGATCGTGCCGGACGACGCCGACCCGGTGCCGGTCGGGGGGACCGACGTGGCGGTCGTCGTCGGGACGCGGCCGTTCACCGTGGCCCACGACCGGGACGCCTCCGCGCCGCCGCTGTACGTGCTGCTCCCCGGGAACCGGTGCACCGCGGCCGACGGCTCGGCGCCCACCGACGACCTGTGGCTGGGCCCGCGCACCTGCGGCGCGCGCCTCGACGGGCCGACGGTTCTGCTGACCGGCACCTACCCGGTGCGGGGCCACGCGTCGGCGCGGCTGGTGCGGGCGCTGCCGCGGGTCCTGGTGGTCCCGCGCACCGGCCAGTTGGGCCCGGCAGTCGAGCTCACGGTGGCCGAGATCGAGCGCGAGGAGCCGGGACAGCAGGCCGTCCTCGACCGGCTCCTGGACCTCCTGCTGCTCTCGGCCCTGCGCGAGTGGTTCGCCCGGCCCGACGTCGAACCGCCCGCCTGGTACCGCGCGCTGGGCGACCCCGTCGTGGGCCGGGCGCTGCGCCTCCTGCACGAGGACCCCGCGCGCCCGTGGACGGTCGCCGCGCTGGCGGAGGAGGCCGGCGTCGCCCGCGCCACCCTCGCCCGCCGGTTCACCGAGCTGGTCGGCGAGCCGCCCATGGCCTACCTCACCGGCTGGCGCCTGTGCCTGGCCGCGGACCTGCTCGCCGGCACCGACGCCACCGTGGAGGCCGTGGCCCGGCGGGTCGGCTACGGGAGCGGCTTCGGGCTGAGCGTCGCGTTCACGCGCGTGTACGGCACGCGACCGAGCGCCTTCCGGACGCCGGCCCCGGCCTGAGCCGCCCGGCCAGGGCGGTGCCCCCGTGGCGGGCTCCCGTCAGTGCTGCACCGGGTGGTCCCGCAGGACCCGGTGACGAGTTCGGAGCGCGCGCCGGGGTGGGCGCGGCGACGGCCCTCGACCGCCAGGGTGTGCCCCTCCGGGTGGGGTCGGGGGATCCGGCGGTCACGAGCCCCCGACACGCCGGCGCCGACGACGAGCGCCCCGCCCGGGTCACCGGGCGGCGCGCTCCCGAGTGGCCCCGGCGGCCGGGTCGGCGTGCAGGTCGATCCGCGAGGTCTCCGGCGCCAGCAGGACGCAGACCGCGGTGAGGACGAGCACCCCCACCACGTAGAGGGAGACGGCGACCGAGGTGTCGAAGCGGTCGATCAGGGCCACCGAGATGATCGGGGCCAGCGCGCCGCCCAGGATCCCCGCCAGCTGGTAGCCCATGGAGGCGCCGGTGTAGCGCACCCTGGTGGGGAACAGCTCGGCGATGAACGAGGCCTGCGGGCCGTACATCGCGGCGTGGAAGACGAGCGCGACCACCGTCGCGAGCACGATCAGCGCGAAGCGGCCGGTGTCCAGCAGGGCGAAGAACACGAAGACCCAGATCGCGGCACCGACCGCGCCGACGAGGTAGACCGGTCGCCGTCCGAACCTGTCCGACAGGACGCCGGACCACGGGATGAGCACCACCTGGACCGCGGCGGCGATCAGGACGGCGTTGAGCGCGTAGCTGTTCGGCAGGCCGAGGTAGGTCACCACGTACGTCGTGACGAACAGGATGAACGTGTAGAAGGCGACGTCGACGCCGATCCGCGCCCCGATCGCCAGCAGCACCCGTGACGGGTACCGGCGCAGCACGTCGATGATCGGCGCCTTGGCCTCGGAGTCGTGCTCCTGCACCTCGCGGAACAGGGGGCTCTCGGCGATGGTCAGCCGGATCCACAGCCCCACGAGCACCAGGACCCCGCTGAGCAGGAACGGGATCCGCCAGCCCCAGTCGAGGAAGGCCGAGTCCGAGGTGACCGCTCCCATCAGGGACAGCACCCCGTTGGCCAGGAGCAGCCCGATCGGCACGCCGACCTGCGGCCAGCTGGCGTTGAGCCCCCGCCGGTGCGCGGAGCCGGACTCCAGCGTCATCAGCACCGCACCGCCCCACTCGCCGCCGAGCCCGAGGCCCTGCAGGAAGCGCAGCGCCACCAGTAGGAGAGGGGCCCACACCCCGATCGAGTCGTACGTGGGCAGGACGCCGATGAGGAAGGTGGCGATGCCCATGATCAGCAGCGTCACCACGAGCACGTTCTTGCGGCCGAGCTTGTCGCCGTAGTGGCCGAACACGACCCCGCCCAGCGGCCGGGCCACGAAACCGACCGCGTACGTCGTGAACGCCAGCAGCGTCCCGACCAGCGGGTCGAAGCTGGGGAAGAAGATCTGGTTGAAGACGAGGGCAGCGGCCGTGCCGTAGATGAAGAAGTCGTACCACTCCAGAGAGGTGCCTACGAGACTGGCGACGATCACGCGGCGGACGGACGAGGCCTGAGCGGTGCCGGCGGTGCGGGACATCGGGATCTCCCTCGGTGACGGCTGCACGTCGGAGCCGTTCCAGCACAGACCGGTCCACGGCGTCCCGCAACAACAGCGACCATCCCGGCGGGCTCCTCGGCGGGGAGGAGTGCGGGCGGTCCCGGCGGGTGTGCGCGCACCCCGCGCTGAACAGGCGCTTCGTCCCTCCGCTTTGGGGGTTGGGCCCGCCGCGCGGTGTTCCGCACGATGGGGCACCGAGGCGCCTGGAGGGTCGTCGTGCTGGAGCAGGAACAGGCGGTGCGAGCGACGCGCAGGCGCAGGCTCGCGCTGTTCGGCCCGGCGTTCGTCGCCGCGATCGCCTACGTCGACCCGGGCAACTTCGCCACCAACTTCTCCGCCGGCGCCGAGTACGGGTACCTGCTGCTCTGGGTGATCGTCCTCGCCAACCTCATGGCGGTGTTCGTGCAGAGCCTCTCGGCCAAGCTCGGGCTGGCCACCGGGATGTCCCTGCCGCAGAACTGCCGGAGGGAGTACCCCCGCCCGGTGGTGCTGGGGCTCTGGGCGCAGGCCGAGGTGGTCGCGATGGCGACCGACCTGGCCGAGATCGTCGGCGGGGCCATCGCGCTGCACCTGCTGTTCGGCCTGGACCTGTTCACCGGTGGCCTGGTCACCGGCGCGTGGGCCTTCCTGCTGCTCGCCGTCCAGGCCCCGGGGGACCGGCGCTTCATCGGCCTGGTGACGGCCTACTTCGGCCTGATCCTGGTCGCGTTCCTGCTGCTGGTGCCGGGCGCGGGGATCGACGCCGGAGCGGCGGCCGGCGGGCTGGTCCCCCGGATCGACGACGCCGGCAGCCTCGTGCTGGCCGCGGGCATCCTCGGCGCCACGGTCATGCCGCACGCCATCTACCTGCACTCCGCGCTGGTGGCCGAGACGATCGAGGCCCCCACGGTCCGGCGAAAGCGGGCGGCGCTGCGGGCCCAGCGGGTCGACGTCACCGCGGCCATGGGCCTGGCCGGGCTGGTCAACGTGGCGATGCTGCTGGTCGCCGCCGCCCTGTTCGCCGGCTCGTCGCTCGGCGCCGACACGCTCGAGGGCGTCTACGAGGGGTTCGGCCTGCAGAGCACCGCCGCGCTGCTGTTCGCCGTCGCCCTGCTGGCGTCGGGTTTCGCCTCCTCCAGCGTCGGCACCTATGCCGGCCAGGTCGTCATGGAGGGCTTCCTGCGGCGCCGGATCCCGCTGCTCGCCCGGAGGGCGCTCACCATGGCCCCGGCGCTGGTGGTCCTGGCGCTCGGGGTCGACCCCACCCGGGCGCTGGTGGTGTCGCAGGTGGTGCTGTCCTTCGGGATCCCGTTCGCGCTGGTGCCGCTGCTGCTGCTGACTCGGCGCCGCGACGTCATGGGGGAGCTGGTCAACCGGCGCCGCACCACCGTGGTCGCCGTCCTCGTGACCGGCGTGATCCTCACCCTCAACGCGGTGCTGCTGTCCCTGCTGCTCCGCTGAGCGCGCCACCGCCGTCGCAGACGGGTCGGTGCAGGTCGGAGCCCGGGTCGGGTGGCACACTCGCCGCACCGACGACGAGTGAGGCAGGCCACATGACGACCCCGAGCTTCGGACTGTTCGACCACATCGAGGGCATCCCGGGCACCCCCACGCACCGCCTGCTCCGCGACCGGCTCGACCTCGTCCGGACCGCCGACGAGGCCGGGTTCGCCAGCGTGCACTTCGCCGAGCACCACGGCACGGACCTCTCGCTGGCCCCGAACCAGGACCTCGTGGTGGCGGCGGCCTCGCAGATCACCACGGGCATCCGGATGGGCCCGATGGTGAAGCTGCTGCCGATGCACCACCCGGTCTCGCTGATCGAGGACATGTGCGTCGTGGACCAGCTCACCGAGGGGCGGCTGGAGTACGGGGTCGGGCGCGGCGCGGTGCCGGCGGAGCACGCCTGGCACGGCAGCAGTCACCGCGACGCGAAGGAGCGGTTCGCCGACACCCTCGGGATCATCGCCGACGCGCTACGCACCGGTGAGATCTCCAGCGAGAACAGCCGGTACCACGACTTCCCGACCATGCCGATGTCGACGACGCCGTTCCAGGAGCACATCCCGTTCTGGTACCCCGGCAACCCCGAGACCGCCGGCCGGTACGGCATGAGCCTCATGTGGCCCGGCCCCATCGACCCGGAGTCCTACGAGAGGTACGTGACGAGCTGGGACGCCCACCGTGGCGAGCGGATCCGCTTGGACGGTCCCGGCTCCAAGCCCCAGGTCGCCTGCTCGATGCTGCTCGCGCTGGCGGACTCGGAGGAGGAGGCCGTCGCGGTGGCCCGCCGGGGAGCCGACGGCCTGGGACGGCGCACGGTGTCGGCCCACCGCTTCGACTCCGTGGTGATCACCGACGACGAGCGGGACGCGGTGATGGCGCCGCTCAAGGCGATCCTGGCCGGCCTGGAGATGTCGATCGGCCTGGGCGCCGGTACCCCGCAGCAGATCACCGAGCGGTTCGCCGGCTTCCTGGCGTCCGGGATGGTGGACCGGGTCGTGCTGATGCTGCCGACCGGGGACATGACCCTCGACGAGGCACGGCGCTCGCTGGACCTGTTCGTCAGCGAGGTGAAGCCCCAGCTCGAGGGGGTGTCCGCGGCCTGACCCGGAGCTCGCGCGCGCCGGTCGGGGGCCGGGACCGGGTCGGGACGGCCGCCGCGGGCGCCGCGATGAGGTCTCGCCCGCGGCTCGGTCCTACTGGCGTGGCCTCGCGACCGCGCCGGGCCCCGTCAGCGCAGGAGCCGGCCATGAGCACCGACACGAGCACCGCCCAGGTCACCGGCACCGGCACCGGCACCGGCACGGCGACGGTCGATCCCCGCACCGCGGCGCTGCGCAGCCTCGACCGCCTGGTCGGCACCTGGACGGTCTCGGGTCCCGACGGCCTGACCGGCGAGGTCCGGTACGCGTGGACCGACGGCGGGGCCGTCCTGGTCCAGCACGTCGACCTGCACTCCGCCGACGGGCACACCCGCGGCGTGGAGCACATCGGCTACGGCGAGGCCGGCGGCGAGCTGCGCAGCCACTTCTCCGGCGCCGGCGGGGAGGTCCTGGAGTACACGTACCGGATCGAGGGCGACCTCCTCACCATCTGGTTCGGCGGACCGGACTCCCCGGCGCGCTTCGAGGGCCGGTTCAGCCCCGACGGCAGGGTCAACCACGGGGCGTGGCAGTGGCCGGGTGGCGGCTACGCGTCCACGATGACCCGCGCCGACTGACCCACCGGCAGCCGGTCACCCGCGTCGGGCCGGCGGGGTCGCGCCGGCCCGGACGACCACGGACCCCGGCCCGCTGCGTTCCATGGCGCGACGGGCCGGGAATGGTGCACGCGCGAACGCGTTGACATGGGGGAGGTACCGTCCCGGGAACGAGCCCGGTCCTGCGACCGTGGCCCCCACGTACCGTGGACCAGCCCGTCGACCGGCGGCTCGGGTCCCCGGACGGGAGGCCTGCCGAGTCCGGCGGTGTCGATCCGTGCAGATCCGCGCGCCGGCTCCGCGTGCGGAGCACCAGGCTCCGCTCGGGACGTCCGCGCCCGGTCCGCCGGACCGTGCGGCATGCCGCCGCGGCACGCCGTGCCCGGCATCGAGGAGGAGGAGTCCGTGGCCCGACCAGGCCAGCGCCAGGCGGGCGCTCGCCGTGGCGCCCCGCGGGAGCAGCGACGCGTCCGCACCCGCGGTGACGTCGTCTCGCTGCTCGCCCGCACGGTCCGCGAGGTCGAGGCGGCCGCCCAGCGCGGCCGCGTGACGCCCGCGGTGCGCGCCACGTTCCAGGCCGTCGCGCTGCTGCTGCGAGAGGAGCGCGCCCGCGTCCGGGCGGCGGCCGGCAGCGACGGTCACCGGGCCGAGTCGCTCAAGCGCCTGGACGGCATCGCCACCATCCTCGCGACGACCGCCGTCCGGGACGCCGGGCTGCTGGCACTGCTCGCCGACGACGCCGTCGTCTCGGACGCGGCCCGGTCGCGCCGGCGGGAGATGCTGCGCGAGGTCGGCATCGAGCCGGCGCCGGACGAGGTCGAGCCGGCGGGGTCCGCGACCGCTCCGGCCGGCACGGAGCGGCGGGTCGTCCCGCAGTCGGTGGTCTCCCGGCAGCTGGCCAACCCGTTCCTCGCCCCCGACTTCTCCGCCGTCCCGCAGCGCCCCGCCCGGCCGCGGCGCCTGGCCGGCTGGGAACTGCTGGGGCCGCTGCTGAGCTCCTTCGAGCGCGCCGGCGGGGGAGCTCCGGCGTGCATGGCGCTCCCCGCGCCGACGGCACGGTTCACCCCGGCGGGCCTGGAGCTGATGGCGCACCAGGGGCAGTTGGTCGCCGCGGCCGCGGCCGGCCACCGGACGTTCCTGCTCGCCGACGAGCCGGGTCTGGGCAAGACCGCCCAGGCACTGCTCGCGGCGGAGGCGGCGAACGCCTATCCGCTGCTGGTCGTCGTGCCGAACGTGGTCAAGACCAACTGGGCCCGTGAGGCGGCGCGCTGGACACCCCACCGCCAGGCCACCGTGGTGCAGGGAGACGGCGAGACGGTCGACGGCTTCGCCGACGTCGTCGTGGTCAACTACGAGGTGCTCGACCGCCACGTGGGCTGGCTCGGTGACTTCGGCTTCCGCGGCATGGTCGTGGACGAGGCCCACTTCATCAAGAACAAGACCTCGCAGCGCTCCCAGCACGTCCTCGCGCTCTCCGACCGCATCCGGTCGCGGACCGCGCGGCCGCTGCTGATGGCGCTGACCGGCACTCCGCTGATCAACGACATCGACGACTTCCGGGCGATCTGGCAGTTCCTCGGCTGGATCGACGACAGCACGCCCCTCGGTGAGCTGATGCAGGCGCTGGAGGACACCGGGCTGACCCCCGCCGACCGGGGCTTCTACCCGGCGGCGCGCCAGTGCGTCATCGACCTCGGCATCGTGCGCCGCCGCAAGGTCGACGTCGCCGCTGACATCCCCGCCCGCCGCATCGCCGACCTGCCCGTCGAGCTGGACGGCGCGGTCGGCCGGTCGATCCGGGCGGCCGAGCGGGACCTCGCCCGCCGGATGGTGGCGCGGTACGAGACCGCCCTGGCCAACCGGTCCTCCGACGCCGTGATCGAGGGCATCGACGCCGACCTCGTCCGCCGGGTCGCCCGGTCGGAGCTGAAGGAGGCGATGGCGGCGCAGTCCGGCGACAACGTGTTCGCCATGATGCGGCGCATCGGCCGGGCGAAGGCCGAGCTGGCCGCGGACTACGCCGCGCAGCTGGCCCGCAGCGCCGGCAAGGTCGTCTTCTTCGCCAAGCACGTCGACGTGATGGACGCCGCGGAGGAGACCTTCGCGCGCCAGGGGGTGCGCTTCTCGTCGATCCGTGGCGACCAGACGCCCACGGCGCGGCAGGGGAACGTCGACGCCTTCGTGAACGACCCCGACGTCGCCGTCGCGGTGTGCTCGCTGACCGCTGCCGGCGTGGGCCTGAACCTGCAGGTCGCCTCGAACGTCGTGCTGGCCGAGCTGTCCTGGACCGACGCGGAGCAGACCCAGGCCATCGACCGCAGCCACCGCATCGGGCAGACCGAGCCGGTCACCGCGTGGCGGATCATCGCCGCGCAGACCATCGACGCCCGGATCGCCGAGCTGATCGACAGCAAGGCCGGTCTCGCCGCCCGCGCGCTGGACGGGTCCGACGAGGAGCTCGGGTCCTCGACCGACGTGCAGCTCGAGGCGCTGGTCGCGTTGCTGACCGACGCGCTGCGGACGCCGTGAACCCCGGTCCCCGGGGAGGCACCCGGCTGCCGCGAGCCGGCCGCCCGTCGCCCGGCCGCGTTCCCGGGACTGTCGTCCCTCACTCGCCCGGGTCCTCCCGGAGGAACGCCATCAGGCCGTCGAGCCCGGGCAACTGGTAGCTCCAGAAGGCGGTGACGAGCGCGCGGGCGTGCTCGCGGTCCCGCGCGGTCCGCAGGATGTGCGCGAGCGCGCGCCGGGTGTTGTCGAAGACCAGCTCGAGGACCTCTCGTCCGGCCCCGGGGGGCGGCTGGTCGAGCGACCGCAGGGCGTGGTCGACCAGGCGACGGACGAACGCGGCGGGATAGCCGGCGAACGGCGTGCCCTCGGCCCGGTCGAGCAGGACGACGACCGCCAGGCGGTGGTCGAGCCAGAAGTCGAGCAGCTCCGCGGCCGCGGGGGCGCGGTTCCCCCTGCCCTCCGCGAGCGCCGCGACCCGTGTGTCCAGCAGCCGGTCGTGCCGGCTCGGCAGGTCCGCCGGGACGACGGCGGCGAACAGCGCCTCCTTCGAGGGGAAGTACCGGTACACGTTGGCCGTCGCCGTGGCGGCCGCCGACGCGATCTGCGCCATCGACGTGCCGCCGTACCCCTGGACGGCGAAGCTGCGCAGGGCGGCGTCCTCGATGCGCGCCCGCACCGCCGCCTTGAGGACCTGGGCCATCAGGCCGGCTGCGCCAGCAGGCGTGGCTCGGGCCCGGCGGAGGTCCACGCGGCGGCCTCCTCGAGCTCGTAGGCGAGGGCGAGGAGCAGCCGGTCGGCACCGGGCCGGGCGGCGAGGTGGATGCCGACCGGCAGGCCGTCGTCCCGGCCGAGGGGGACCGACATCGCCGGGCAGCCGGCGATGTTGTGGATCGGGGTGTACCCGACCGCCTCCTCGGTGCGCCGGACCAGGGTCTCCCGGCCTGCGGCGGGGGACAGGTGCCCGACCGGCCACGAGACGCGGGCGAGGGTCGGGCTGAGGACGACGTCCCACCGGTCGAACAGACGCAGGTACTCGCGGGTCGCCTCCGCGAACACCCGCTCGGTGGTGGCCTGCGCGGCCGGCCCCAGCGTCGCCGCCCAGTCGATCAGCTCGAGCGTGAACGGCTCGAGCTCGTCGGGACCGGGCGGTCGGCCGAGCGCCGGCGTGAACGCGGCGGCGACCTGCGCCATCGTGAGTGCGGCCGTGGTGAAGAAGCCCCGGCTGAGCGCGTCCCCGTCGAGGTGCGGAGGATCGACCACGTCGACGACGTGGCCCAGGGACTCGCACAGCGCGGCGGCGCGGTCGAGTTCCCGCCGGACGGCCGCGTCGGGGGTCCGGCCGGTCAGCGTGGGGACGAGCACGCCGACGCGGAGGCGGGTGTCGTCGGGACCGGTGACCAGGCCGATCGGCGGGTGCACCGCCTCGGGGCCGGTGCGTTCGGTGGCGGCCAGGAACGCGGCGCTGTCGCGCACCGTGCGGCTCATGCAGTGCTCGACGACGAGCGCGGGCAGGCCGGGGGTCTCGGGCCCGGCCGGCACGCCGCGCCGGTTCGACGGCTTGAAGCCGAACAGGCCGGTGAGCGAGGCCGGGACGCGCAGGGAGCCACCGCCGTCGTTGCCGTGGGCCATCGGGACGATGCCGGCGGCGACCAGCGCCGCCGAACCCCCCGACGAGCCGCCGGCCGACAGGCCCGCACCCCACGGGTTGGCCGTGACGCCGTGCAGCGCGGTCTCGGTGCTGCCGAGCAACCCGAACTCGGAGCTGGTCGTGGAGCAGACGACGGTCAGCCCGGCGTCCCGGATCCGGGCGGCGTAGGGCGAGAGCCCCGGTGCCGGGGTGCGGGCCATGAGCCGGGACCCCATCGTCCACGGCAGCCCCGGCCAGGCGAGCAGCTCCTTCACGGCGAACGGGACGCCGGCCAGCGGGCCCGTCGCAAGGGGCGCGGCCGGCGAGGGACCGGCCGGGTGGGCGACCGCGTTGAGGTCCGGCCAGGCGTCGATCAGCGCCCGCGCCGTCTCCGCGAGGTCGGCGGCGGTCACCTCGCCTCGACGCACCAGCCGGGCCATCTCGACGGCGTCCCACGCGCGGTAGTCGTCGTAGGGGATCACCATGCATCAACAATGAACGACGTATTCGCGTTTGCCAAGCGCTCGGGACGCCGGTCCCTCGGAGGGTGCCGGTGGAGACGAGGGGTGCGGCCCGGCGGTGCCGGCCCGGCGTCGCGGGTCGGGCGGCCCTACGGCGACCGCAGCGCGGGCAGCACCTCTGTGGCGACCAGGCGGTCCGAGCGCTCGCGCACGCCGGGGTCGATGTCGCGGGAGCCGCCCACGACCGTCACGTGGGACAGGCCGAGCCCGACGAGCTCGCGCAGCCGCCGCACGCACTCGTCCGGGCCGCCGATGACGCAGAACCGCCGCAGGAAGTCCCCGGACAGGGCCTTCGCCTGCGTCGCGTGCTCCAGCCCGTGGTGGTAGGTGTCGTAGTGCGCGCTGACGTCGGCGACGACGGTGGCGTCGGCGGTCGACAGGGACGCGCGCGAGCCGCGCTGGAAGTGGGCGGAGATGCTCGCGTTGCCGCGCACGAGCTCGTCGAGCGCGGCCTGGTCGGTCCCGACGCCGACCACGACGAAGGCCCCGACGTCGAGGGTCTGCGGGTCGAGCCCGGCCGCGGCGCGCGCCTCCCGCGCCGTCCGCACCGCCCACTCGACCCGGGTGGTTTCGGCTCCCACGGTGACGGTGACCCGGTCGGCCTGCCGGGCCGCGGCCGCGATGACGTGCGGGCCGGAGCCGAACACGTCCACGGGGACCTCCTCCTCACCGGCCACCGGCAGCCAGGTGATCCGGCTGCCCAGACCGTCGACCTCGACCGTGCCGCCCCGCAGCCAGGTCCGCAGCCGGCCGAGCTGCTGCTCGAACTCCTGGGCCGACGGCGCCCGGAGCCCGATGAGCGCCAGCGCCGTGTCACCCCGGCCCACGCCGAGGTGCGCCCGCCCGCCGGTGACGTGGTGCAGGGTGGCGAACGTGGACGCCACCACCGCGGGATGGCGGGTGACGAGGTTGGTCACGGCGGTGCCGAGCCGCAGCCGCGACGTCGCCGCGGCGGCCAGGTGGAGCGACCCGACGACGTCCATGCTGAGGTTCTGCGTGTCGGTCAGCAGCAACCCGTCCCAGCCGTCGTCCTCCGCGGCCGCGGCGCAGGCGCGGACGTCGTCGGGCAGCGGGTAGGACCGCAGGTAGAACTCGGTGGTGGGCATGCCGGCCCCCTCCTGCCGACCGCGGGCCGGAGCGGCCGGGGGCGGGGACGCCGATGGCCACCACCCACCGCGAGGATGTCGCCGCGCGACCGCGGCTGTCGAGGGAGGCCGGGGGGGGGGGGGGGGGGGGGGGGGGGGGGGGGGGGGGGGGGGGGGGGGGGGGGGGGGGGGGGGGGGGGGGGGGGGGGGGGGGGGGGGGGGGGGG